>JAEZEJ010000103.1 GCA_023417775.1 Actinomycetes bacterium
GGGCCTTCGTCGTCCGGGGGACCTGCGACACCGTCGTAGTCTGGTGACCGTTGCGACCAAGGGGGTTTCAGGTGGCCGAGAAGCCGAAGAGGTTCTTCGACGCCCGCGGGAGGCAGGAGTATCTGACCGCACGCGAAGCGGAGCTGCGGGCGGATCGTGACCGGCGAGCGCCGTTCGGCGAGGTCGCCGGGGCCTTCACCCGACTGCTCGCCGTGGAGCTCGCGACGATCCTCGGGCTGATGGTGCTCATCGCCGTACTCGCTCGCCTGGAGGACGGCGATGCCGGATGGCAGTCGGCCTTCCTCGGGCCGACGCTCCTGATCGTGGTGCCGCTGGCGGGGACGGTGTGGACGCTCATCTCTCTCGGCAATCACGATTTCTCGGCGCCGCCGGGCCCCGTCGCGATGCGCCTGTGCGCCGCCGTCATGGTGGCCGCCCTGATCGCCTTCATCCTGGCCGGCGTGTGGGCACTCAGTCTGCTCGACCCGCAGACCTACGATCCCTCGACCGTCTCGTACCTGTCGTGGGCGGCGATCGCCGTGCCGACGACGATCATCGGCATCTGCCTGCTCCTGCTGTGGACCTGGCAGCTCCCCCTCTGGCTGAACCTGACACTCAGTCTGGTGCTGCTCTCCGTGGTGGTACTCGTCGGTCTGCTGCCGGTGTTCCAGCTGATGGGTGCGAGCTGGCCGGATCCACTGCTGATGGGCCTGCGCGTGCTGGGTCCCGTACTGGTGGTGGTCGCCATCGCCGTCCTGCCGGTCGAACGCGCACTGCTGCTGGCCGAGAACGATGTCATCGGGGAGGCCGTCGACCGCCTCACCGATGACCGCTGACCCAAGGACGGTGACCTGGACGCGCCAGTGTCGGCATGGAGACACCACAGGTGCCCGGCGGCCTCCGCTACCGGAACCAGAGAACCCCCGCCGAACCTCGCCCGGCGGGGGTTCCTGGTCGGACCTACTTGATCGGATTACCGGTGATCGTATTGCCCTTCACGTGGATCGCCATGCCGCCGTCCGCGATGCCGAGGGGAGCCGGGGCTCCATCGGGCAGAGCCGACACGTCGGCCTCGCCGTCGGCGGTGACGACCGCCAGCTCGCCCTCCGTGGAGTCCGACTCGGAGGTGACGCCGTAGGCGGTGCCGTCATCGTCCACCGCGGAGAACTCGACGCCCTTGGTCTCCTCGTCACCCGCGTAGCAGCGCACGTCGTCCTCGGAGATCCAGTACGACTCCATCACGCCGTACTCCCCGTTCGGGCTGCTGTACGCCACATTGGTGTCGCTATCGGTGTGCTCCGCGTTCCGGCAGTCGAGTTTGGTGATCACCTCGCCGCTCTCGGCCTCCACCGCATAGGTCGCCCACTCCGCCCCGCCATAGGCCACCTGGAGCAGGGCGACGTTCTGCTGACGTGAGATCGCGCGCACCTCGACGGCGAAGGCATCATCGAGCTCGTCGATACCGGAGTCCAATGGCACGATCTCGGCCAACCCGTCCTCCAGGTCCGGGATGGCCTTGGCCAGGTCCTCGGGGTACTCCTCCGCCTCCCGGACGTCCCCGTCCTCGGTGATGTACTTCCTCGGCTCTCCCAGCGTGACGATCTCACCGAACTCCGTGATCGAGTTGCCGAGGCTCAGATCGGGCTCATCGGACTCGGTGACGGTCGAGCCGTCCTTGAGAGAGAGCAGCGTCAACGTCGTGGTGCTCTGGTCCTTCTCGAGACCGGAGCCCTCCTCCGTGCCCTGCTCGAGGACCGCGACGGTCTCCTCGAGCACGCCGATCCTCGCCGATTCGGAGACCTCCTGCTTCCATACCTCTTCCCCGCTCGCGTCGAAGGCGATCACTCCCCGCCCATCGGTCTCCTCGTACTCCGCGATGACGCGATCCCCACGCACCTTCACGGCGCTGTCACGCATCTTGACGGTGGCTCCGGTGCTGGGGAGGCTGACCTCGACGCTCCACTCGGCATCGCCGAAGGGTTCGCCGACGGGAAATCCGTCCACCGCTGCCGCCGAGGGAGCCGCCGACTCGTCGGGGGAGGAGTCGTCCGACTCGGTGTCATCGGATCCGCAGGCGGCGAGCGCGATGAGCGCCGCGGCGGTCAGGGCGGCGGAAAGCCGCTTGGCATGGGCGTTGATCACAGTCATGACTCGCTGTTCCACGTGGGTACAAATGTCCATCTTCGCGCCGTCAGCGTAACGGAGGCTCCCCTCGGCCTGATCGGGCGACGCCCGTTCTCACCCCTGCCCGGCCCGCCCGCGCGCGGGATTGCACCACTCGCGGGGTAGGACAGGAGCCGACCGCGGACAGCGCGTCACCCCGAAAAACGACGAGACCTCCGAACCCCTGAGGGTTCGGAGGTCTCCGCTGTCCTGCGAGGACATGGCGGTGGCGGTGGGATTTGAACCCACGGTGGGTTTGACCCCACACATCATTTCGAGTGATGCACCTTCGGCCGCTCGGACACGCCACCGCGAGGTACCTTACCGGACCGGACATGACGGCTCCCGCAGCGGGTGATCGTCAGGACTCTTCTCGTTCTCATCGTCGTTCCACAACGAACACACAGCGTGCGGGGCTTCACTCGAAGAGAACAGCTCAGGAGGCGTCATGAACACTCACCGATCCGCTCGACTCGCACTCGTCGGGGTCCTCGCCGCGGTCACCGCCAGCGTCGCCGGGCTCACCTATGCGGCCACCGCCGAGACCGGCAGCTCTCAGGTCGCGGAGCACCAGCCCGTCGCCATCGCCGCACCTCCCGCGGCCCCATCGACCGGTCAGTCGTCGGGAGGCCAGACGACCACATCGGCGACCGATGCGACCGCCGAGCAGGAGCAGGGCCTCGTCTACGTCACCACCACGGTGGACTACGGCCAGGCCCGGGCCGCCGGCACCGGCATCGTGCTCACCTCCGACGGCGAGATCCTCACCAACCATCACGTGATCGAAGGGGCCACCGGCATCCAGGTCGAGGTCATCAGCACCGGCGAGACGTACACGGCGGAGGTGGTCGGCTATGACACGAGCCACGATGTCGCCGTGCTGCAGCTCCAGCACGCCTCGGGACTGACCACCGCGACGATCGACGACTCCGGCGATGTCACCCTCGGTGAGGACATCACCACGGTCGGCAATGCCCATGGCGACGGAGGAGCGGCCAGTGCCGCGGACGGCACGGTCACCGGGCTCGATCAGTCGATCACCGTGCGGGACGAGCTCGACGGCGCCGCCAAGCAGCTGTCGGGTCTCATCCAGGTCGATGCCGATGTCATCTCCGGGGACTCCGGCGGTGCCCTGCGCGATGCGGACGGAGACGTGATCGGCATGACGACCGCCGCATCGAGCGGCACTCCCGACGTGACCGGCTATGCCGTGCCGATCGAGCAGGCGCTGACGATCGCCGATCAGATCTCCTCCGGCACCTCGAGTGCCACGGTGACCATCGGCTCCAGCGGCTTCCTCGGTCTGCAGCTGGACGGCCGGACCGGAGTGCCGATCGTCCTCGGGACGGTCGAGGGGTCGCCGGCCGCCGGGCTCGGGATCACGCAGGGCAGCACCATCACGGCGCTCGACGGACAGACGGTCACCACGGCCCAGCAGCTGTCATCGGCGATCGGCGCCCACGCCGCCGGAGACACGGTCACCCTCAGCTGGACCGACTCGGCGGGCGCCTCCCACACCGCCACCGCCCAGCTCATCCCGGGGCCCGTCGGCTGAGGAACCCGTTGAGTGTGGGAGGTGCTCCCACACTCAACGGGTTCGGGCAGCCGGTCTACTCGTGGTCGGGGAGACCGATGCCGAATAGGGTCATCGTCTGGGCGAGCGTGCGGTAGTACCCGACGAGCACCGAAAGCTCCACCAGTTCCTGCTCGCTGAGCACGGCCGAGGCCCGTGCGAACTCCTCCTCGGCGACGACCTCCGATTCCAGGAGATTCGCGACCACCTCGTAGCTGAGCCGTTCCCGGTCATCGCGCCCGGTGAAGCTGCCGAGCGAGATGGCGGTGATCTCCTCGGACGTGACGCCGACGGAGCGCGCCACGCGCTCATGCGCCCACCACTCGAACTCGCTGCCGAGTGCGCGACCGACCTGCAAGATGGCGATCTCGCGCACTCGATCACTCAGACTCGTCCGGAAGCGGATCGCCGACCCGAGCGCCTGCAACGGACCGCCGATCCGCGGCGCGTGCAGCATGGCGCCGAACGGGCCTGTCAGCGAACCATCGGAGTCGACCAGCGGGAACAGCTGCTCGCCCTCGGCCCGGTCGCCACCGGCGATCGCCTCGTACACCTCGCGCTGCTCGGGATCGAGGTCTTCCGGGACCAGCTTGTCGAGTCTCATGGTGCTCTCCTTCCCCGCCGTGGCCGGCCGGACACGCGGCCGTCAGGTCTCGTGTCCGCAATCTAGTGTCCTGCGGCGGGTTCAGGGTCAGCGCAGGTCGGGATTGCTGATGGAGAGCATCGTGTCGCTGAAGAGGTCGATGTCCTCCTCGCGCGAACGGCCGGTACCACCGCCGCGCAGGATGCTCGCCAACTCGCCGGTCGCCCGGTCGATGCGACGCTGCAGGGCGTTCTCCCCCGACGAACCCCAGTCGTGCGGTGACGCGAACACCCCCGTCGGCACCACGAAGGCCTGCAGATAGGCGAACAGCGGCCGCAGCGAGGTCTCGATCGCCAGCGAATGACGCGCCGTGCCGCCGGTCGCCGCGAGCAGCACCGGCTTGCCGACGATCGCATCGGTCTCCATCGCGTCGACGAAGGACTTGAAGAGGCCCGGGTAGGCGACCTTGAAGATCGGCACCGTGACGATCAGGGCGTCGGCGGCCATGACCTGGTCGTAGACGTGTTGCAGTCGCGGTGCGGCGAAACCGGTCAAGCTCGCATCGGTGATCTCGTGCGCCAGGTCGCGCAGCGTGACCGTCTCGATCTGCGCGTCGCCGAGGGTCTTGCTCGCCGACGCGGCGATCTTGTCGGCCAGCATCCGGGTGGTCGACGGCTCGCCGAGACCGGCGGAGATGACGACGATGCGGGTCATACGGTGACCTCCTGTGCGGTGGTCGCCGCGTCGCGGGCAGCGACGCGGGCAGCGTGGGTCGGGGCGTCCGGGACATCGGCGGGGCGGCGCTTGGCGAACTCCTCACGCATCGTCGGAAGGATCTCGCCGAGCAGATCGAGCTGTTCGAGCACGGTCTTCAACGGCAGACCCGCGTGGTCGACGAGGAAGAGCTGCCGCTGGTAGTCGCCGAAGAAGTCCGCGAACTCCAGGGTGCGCTCCAGCACCTGCTGAGGGCTACCGACCGTCAGAGGCGTCTGCGAGGTGAAGTCCTCCAGGCTCGGCCCGTGCCCGTAGACCGGGGCGACGTCGAAGTACGGCCGGAACTCGTTGACCGCGTCCTGGCTGTTCTTGCGCATGAAGAACTGGCCACCGAGGCCGACGATCGCCTGCTCGGCCGTGCCGTGTCCGTAGTGGGCATACCGCTGGCGGTAGAAGTTGATCAGCCGGATGTAGTGCTCCTTCGGCCAGAAGATGTTGTTGGCGAAGTAGCCATCCCCGTAGTAGGCGGCCAGCTCGGCGACCTCGGGCGTGCGGATCGAGCCGTGCCAGACGAAGGGCGCGACACCGTCGAGGGGAGCCGGCGTGGAGGTGAAGTTCTGCAACGGCGTGCGGAACTTCCCTTCCCAGTTGACGACGGGCTCGTCCCAGAGCTTGCGCAGCAGCTGGTAGTTCTCGATGGTCAGCTCGACCGCCTTGGTGATGTCCTTGCCGAACCAGGGGTACACGGGGGCGGTGTTGCCGCGACCGAGCATGAGGTCCATGCGACCGTCGACGAGATGCTGCAGAGTCGCGTAGTCCTCGGCGATCTTGACCGGATCGTTCGTGGTGATCAGCGTCGTCGAGGTCGACAGGATGAGGTTCTTCGTCTGCGCGCCGATGTAGGCCAGCGTCGTGGTCGGGCTCGACGGCACGAAGGGCGGGTTGTGGTGCTCACCGGTGGCGAAGACGTCGAGGCCGATGTCGTCGGCCTTCTTGGCGATCTCGACGGTGTTCTTGATCCGCTCGTGCTCGGTGACCGTCGTGCCGTTCACCGGATCGGGCGTGACGTCACCGACGGTGAAGATGCCGATCTGCATGGCGTTCTCCTCAGTAGTTGAAACTTTAACTACTCTAACACGAGGCACCGGTGATCCATTCCCGCCTCGGCGTCGCCCGCGCAACGAGCGGTGTACTGTCACGCACTTCGATCAATCGGGTGCGGGATAGCTCACCGCCCACCAGCGCTTGAACGATCTGACGCGACGGCGGAGTCGAGGTGCTCGCGGAGACCCAGCGAGGGATCATCCCCGCGTTCGCGGTGAACCCGCCGCGACGCCGCTGGCGGCGGAGCTGGCTGCCCTACAGGGGGTGATGGATCGTCTCGATCCCCTGGTCCGGGCCGGTCTCAGCCCAGTCGAGGCGCAGCAGGTTACTCAGGCGGTGGGGCGGGTGAAGAACCGGCTCGATGCGCTCACTCTCCACGCGGCCCGGGTGATCCACGACAGCCGCCTCGCCCGTCACCAAGGTCTCGCGAGTACCGGTGACCTGCTCGGGCGTGACCTGGGCAATGATCGGGCGGCGGGGAACCGGCTCCTCGGCATCGCCCGAGAGGTCCCCGAACAGTCGCTCACCGACCGAGCCCTCTCGACCGGTGACCTGACCTTGAGTCAGGCGCGGATCATCTCTGATGGGCTCAAGAACCTCCCCACCGGAACCACACCCGAACAACGGATCACCGCTGAGCAGACCCTGATCGATGATGCGGGCCTGTTGACGCCGAAGGATCTACGGGCGCGGGCGGATCGGATCGCCGACCAATGGGCCACCAAGGAGAATGTCGACCGGCACGAATCCAGCCTGCTGGCCGATCGTGAGGCGCGGGCCTGGGAGCAGACGCGTCTGTCGATGTGGGCGAATGGTGACGGCACCACCGCGGGACGGTTCACGATCCCCGACGCACAAGCCGCGATGTTGAAGACCGTCCTCGACGCCTATGCGCCACCCAGGCGGGTCAGCGTGCTGGGGCGTGAGTACACCGACGAGTACGCGACACGTGTCGGTCAGGGATCTGCGAACTCATCGAACGAGTCCCGACCGACCGGTTGCCGAACCACGGCGGCAACAACGTCCTCGTCACCTGCGCCGAGCATCACCGACAGATCCACGCCGGACACCTCGAATGTCGTTTGAATCCTCACGACGGCGTCCCCGAGTTCCGACAACCCGGCACCCGAACATGGAAACGCCACACACGATGGCGCCCCTGAAATCACTCGATGACGGTCGAGGTGTTCCAGAGATCGATCGCGTCATCATTGCCGTGCCCCACCAGCTCATCGATCCGGGCGAGCTCATCGTCGGTGAAGTCGGTGCGGTCGACCGCCGCCGCATTCTCATCGAGCTGCTCCGGGCGGGACGCACCCACCAGCGCGGAGGTCACGCCGCCGGGACGCAATACCCAGGAGATTGCCATCTGCGCCAGCGACTGACCCCGGTCACCGGCCAGGTCCGCGAGACCACGCAGTCGATGCTGATTGCGCTCCACGACCGACTCGTCGAAGGACGGCCGCTCCGTCGCACGTTCGACAGCGCCCTCGCCGACGTAGCGGTCGCTCAGCAGGCCCTGGGCGAGCACGGTGAACGCGATCGACCCCATCCCCGCATCGTCCAGGGTGTCCAGCAGCTCGTCCTCCACCCACCGGTTCACCATCGAATACGCCGGCTGATGGATCACCAGCGGCGTCCCCAGGTCGCGGGCGATCTGGGCCGCGGCGCGCGTCCGCTCCGGCGAGTACGAGGAGATGCCGCCGTAGAGCGCCTTGCCCTGACGGATCGCCGTATCGATCGCCCCGATCGTCTCCTCCAAGGGTGTCGAGGAGTCCGCGCGATGCGAATAGAAGATGTCGACATAGTCCAGACTCATCCGCCGCAGCGACGCGTCGAGGCTCGACAGCAGGTACTTGCGGGAGCCGAGGAAGCCGTACGGTCCCGGCCACATGTCCCATCCGGCCTTCGTCGAGATCACCAGCTCATCGCGATAGGGCTTGAAGTCCCCGCGCATCATCCGGCCGAAGTTCTCCTCCGCGCTCCCATACGGAGGGCCGTAGTTGTTGGCCAGATCCAGGTGCGTGATGCCGAGATCGACCGCATGGCGCAGCACCGCTCGCATGGCGTCGAAGGTCCGATTGTCGCCGAAGTTGTACCAGAGACCCAGCGAGATCGGCGGCAGCAGCAGACCCGAGCGGCCCACCCGCCGATAGGGCCGATGGCGATAGCGATCCTCGGCGGCCTGCCACGGCCGGTGTGTCTCGGGAACCGGATCGGAGTACCAGACCTCATCACTCATACACCCGAGCCTAGAACGGCCCCGACCTCTAAGCTCGGCACATGAGCGTGGAGCCCACCGACCTGGAGATCGTCGGCTTCGTCGTATCTCCACGACGTCGCTTCCGGGGCCGTCCGACCGACGGGCCCGAGCCCTACGAGGGCGATGAGCATCCCACCCGGATCGATATCCGCGCGGGGCTCGGGGTCGTCGGGGATCGTTACTTCAACGCGGGATTCCCCTATGCCGCCGTCACCTTCATCGCCGAGGAGTCGGTCGGCTGGCTCGCCGACCGGCTGGAGGCCGGTCCCTTCGATCCGCTGCTCGCCCGCCGCAATATCGTCACCCGCGGCCTCGACGTCGATGCCCTCGCCCGTACCGAGTTCGTCCTCGAATCAGCCGACGGACTCGCCCGCTTCCGGTCCATCACCCCCGCCAATCCCTGCGCCTGGATGAACGAGATGTACGCGCCCGGCGCCCACCAGGCCTTCCGCGGTCACGCGGGCATCCGCTGCGAGCCCCTCGCCGATGCCAGCCTGCGGCTCGGCCCCGCCCGTCTCGTCGCCTGCCGCGATCTCGAACCCGAGGAGCTGCAACGCCGAGTCAGCCAAGCAGCCGCGGCCGCCCAAGCGAGTCAGTGAGACCATCGTGCCCGTCGTCGAGTCCCGCGTCATCGTCCCGGTCGACCCGGACGTCGCCTTCGCCGTCTCCCAGACCACCGGGGAGGCGAGACTGCGGTGGGATCCGTTCATCCGCCGCCAGCGCTTCGTCGGCGGAGCCACCGCACCGGGGACGGGCGTGCGGACCCTGACCGTGCACCGGCTCGGCTTCCAGATGATCAGCGAATACGTCTCCTACCGTCCCCCGTCCAATGTCGGCATGAAGATGGTGTCCGGTCCGTGGTTCTTCGCCAAGCTCGGCGCCGGCTGGCGCTTCACCGCCGACGGCCCCGGCCGCAGCGAGGCCGTCTGGCGATACAACTTCAGCTGCCGGCCCCGCTGGCTCGCGCCCCTCGCGGAGCGCATCGGCAGCATCGTCCTGCAACGCGATATCGACCGCCGCATCCGAGGTTTCGCCCGCGGCTGCAGCGATCCGCTCGTCCTCGACGCCGCCCGCGACCAGCTGGGCGACGCCTGACCTCTCACGAGAGACGGGTGAGCTCGACCTCGACGATCGAGTCGACCTCGCCGCGGGTCGCATAGATCCCGCGCAGCGCCGGCACGTCGGCGAACTCGCGCCCGATGCCCACGGCGATGTGGCGAGGCCCGATCGCTCCGTCGCCGAGGACGTCGTAGCCCGTCCAGTCGCCGTCCCACCACTGCAACCAGGCATAGGGCTCGGTCGCGACCGTCTCCCCGAGCGCCGGATCGGCGGCCGGATGCAGGTAACCGGAGACGAAACGCCCCGGGATGCCCGCCTGACGCAGCGCACCGAGGGCCACGTGCACCAGGTCGTGGACCACCCCGGCCCGCGACTCCCAGACCTCGCGCGCGGTCGACGAGACATGGGTCGGCGCGCCCAGCCACTGCACCTCGGATCGGATGATCTCCCCCACCGCGTGCACATAGTCCGCCGGAGAACCGGACCCCGCGCGAAGCTCCTCCAATCGGGCGGCGAGACCCGCATCGGGATCGGTGGTCTCACTCGGAGCCAGGTATTCGCAATGACGGTCGCGGAGGTCGGGGTCGGCCAGCCCCTCCCAGTCGATGACATCGACCGATCCGGTGTCGACGGGACCGGTATCGACGACGGAGGTCGCCGTGATCGTCAGCACCTCGTGCTCGTCGGTGACCTCGAAGGCGGTGACCGTCGTGCCCCAGTAGTCGCGATACTCCTGCGACCACGCGCTCGGATCGATCTCGACCCGGGCACGGAGCATCACCTGGTCCCCGGTGGTCAACGGGATCAGCCGCGCCTCGCTGTAGGTCGCGGCCGAGGGCTCGGCATAGCGATGGCTCGTCACATGCCGGACCCGCCACTGCATCGTGTCCGCACTCATCCGATCACCTCACTCTGGACCCTCGTCATAGCGAGACCCTCCCGGACCACTCGTGCCACTCCTCCTGGGCGAAATAACGCGAGGTCAGCGCATCGCTGGCCGCACCGCAAGAACGCTGTAGCCGCTCCATCTCGAAGGGCAGGTTGTCGGCGATCTCGCCCAGCGGCCGGTACTCGAGCTCCGTGCGGGCACGCCCCAGCAGCCGCTGCGCCTCATCGGCGAAGCCGGCACGACGCCCGCTGCGCTCCAGCCGCTCCAAGGCCAGCTCGGCCTCCATCAGCGCCGAGACCACCGATCGGGGGAACCAGCGGTCGAGCAGCATGTACTCGGCCGCCGCCCGATCCGCCTCGATCCCGCGATAGGTGCGGATGAAGCTCTCATAGCCGCTGCACGCGCGCAGGGTGTTCGACCATGCCACCTGCGCCCCGCTGCTCGCGGCGGCCGCGAGGATGCGGGCCGTCATGTCGGCACGCTCCAGACTGCGGCCGAGGCTGTAGAAGTACCAGCCCTGGTCGCGCGGCATGGTGTCCTCGGCGATGCCGGTGATCATCGCGGTCCGGCCCCGCACCCAGGCGAACATCTCCGGCGGGCGCATCGAGGTGGCCATCGGCACCCCCTGCCAGGTGGCGTTGATCGCCGACCAGATATCGGTCGAGATGGTCTCGCGGCTGCTCCGCGCGGTCTCGCGCATGCCGCCGATGACGGCCACGATCGACGATGACGAGGAGGCGTCGAGGGCCAGCAGCTTGAGGATCGACCAGCGATTGGGGACACCCTCGAAGTCCTCGATACCCATGACGGTCAGCAGCTGATCGCACACCGCGACCTCGTCGAGACCGGGATCCTCCACCAGCACCTGCATCTGCACGTCCAGGAGCCGGGCCGTGTCATCGGCGCGCTCGACGTAGCGGCCGATCCAGAACAGCGACTCGGCGATGCGGCTCAGCATCAGACATCACCTCCGGACTGCGTCTGCTCCTCGCGCAGGAGCTCCGTCTCCTCGGCCTCGGCCGACTCCGCGTCGCGGGCGAGGACCCAGGTGTCCTTCGACCCTCCGCCGCGTGACGAGTTCACGATCAGCTCGCCCTCCGGGAGCGCCACCCGGGTCAGTCCGCCGGGCAGCACCCAGACCTCCTCGCCGTCGTTGACCGCGAAGGGCCGTAGGTCGACGTGCCGGGGACGGATGCCGTCCTCGACGAGGGTCGGCACCGTCGACAGCGACACCACCGGCTGGGCGATCCAGTCGCGGGGGTCCGCGAGGATCTTGGCCCGCACCTCGTCTAGCTCCGCCGGGCTCGCGGCGGGACCGATGACGATCCCCTTGCCGCCCGACCCGTCCACCGGCTTGAGCACCAGCTCATCGAGCCGGTCGAGGACCTCCTCGCGCTGAACGGCATCGCCGAGGCGCCAGGTGTCGACATTGCGGAGGATGGGCTCCTGGCCCAGGTAGTAGCGGATCAGATCGGGGACATAGGTATAGAGCAGTTTGTCATCCGCGACCCCGTTGCCGACGGCGTTCGCGATGGTGACATTGCCCGCGCGGGCGGCATTGATGATCCCCGGGACGCCGAGGGCCGAGTCGGCGCGGAACTGCACCGGATCGAGGAACTCGTCGTCGATCCGCCGGTAGATGACATGGACGGGGGCGAGCCCGCCGGTGGTGCGCATCATCACCCGCCCGGCGTGGCAGACGAGGTCGCGCCCCTCGACCAGCTCGACACCCATCGTGCGGGCGAGCAGGGTGTGCTCGAAGTAGGCGGAGTTGTAGACCCCCGGTGTCAGCACCACCACGGTCGGGTCGCTGACACCGGCGGGCGCGGACGCACGCAGCGCGTGCAGCAGTGCGCGGGAGTAGCGGGCCACCGGACGGATCCGGTGATCGGCGAAGACCTCGGGCAACGCCGCCGACATCGCGCGCCGGTTGGTCATCACATAGGAGACGCCCGAGGGCACGCGGACATTGTCCTCCAGCACCCGGAACTCGCCGCCCTCGTCGCGGATGAGGTCGACTCCCGCGACCTGGATGCGCACGCCGTTAGCTGGATCGACGCCCGCCACGACGCGGTGATAGTGCGGCGAGGTCATGACCGTCTCGCGCGGCACGACCCCGTCGCTGAAGAGCTCGCCGGGGCCGTAGGCATCCGCGAGGAAGGCCTCGAGGGCCTTGACCCGCTGCTGGACACCGGCGTCCACCGTCTCCCAGGCCTCCGCCTCGATGATCCGCGGGACGATGTCGAGGGGGAAGGGCCGCTCCTCGCCCGCGACGCCGAAGGTGATGCCCTGCTCGAGATAGGAGGAGGCGAGGGAGTCGGCGCGCTGCCGGACATCGTCATTGCCCATGTCCCCGAAGGACTCCGCGATCCCCGTATAGAGCTCGCGCAGGCCCGTGCCGGTGAACATCTCGTCATATCCCGCGAGGGGTCCGTACCCGTCGAAGAGTCGTCCGTCCGTCACGCAGCCCAGCCTAAGACGGATTCGTGTCCAGCACTTTTCGAGACGGTGTCGCACGCGTCGTTCGCCCGAAGGACACCTCCGCTGAGCACGGAGCGGTTACGCTTCGTAGCGGAAAGGGTACGCAGATGGGCGATGTGCTGGTACTCAACGCGAGCTACGAGCCGCTGCAACGCGTCTCCCTGCGGCACGCCATCAAGATGCTCGTCCGCGAAGTGGCCGTCATCGAGGAGGCCGATGACACGAGCTTCGGCCCCTTCCCGCGCCCAACGGTCCTGCGGCTCGTCCGCTATGTCGTGACCGCATGGATGCACCGTCCCGGGCGGCTGTGCACCAAGAGCGCGATCAAGGCCCGCGACCGGCAGCGCTGTGCCTACTGCGGGGGCCGGGCGGAGACCGTCGACCACATCGTGCCGCGCTCGCGCGGCGGCGCGCTGTCGTGGGAGAACGCCGTCGCCGCGTGCCTGCGCTGCAATCATCGCAAGGCCGACCGAACCCCCGAGGAGGCCGGCATGCTGCTGCTGATCGTGCCCGCCGAGCCACACCGGCCTCTGCCCGGGTGACCCGACGGGCCGATCATCAGCGGTCCGCCGGCTCCGCGGCGTGGACCGGCAGCTCGCGCACATCATCGGCGTGCCGGTCGATCGACTCCTCCAGCTTGCGCAGCAGGCGATCGAGCAGCGCCAGCTCGTCCTCATCGAGGTCGGCCAGCAGCGTCGCCTGCGCCAGCACGTGCTGACCGTAGACGGCGTCGATGAGGCCTCGCCCGCGTTCGGACAGCGAGACCTGGACGACCCGGCGGTCCTGGTCGTCGCGATGACGCTCGATCAGCCCATCGGCCTGCATCCGGTCCAACCGCAGGGAGATGCCACCGCTGGTCAGCATCGACGACTCGGCCAGCTCGGTCGCCGTCTTGCGCGCCTCGACGCCCGACCTCCGCAGATTGGCCAGCACATCGAAGGAGCCGAGCGAGAGCCCGGCCGCCTCGTGCCGGGCGTTGAAGATCGAGCGCTGGCGCGTGACGATCCGCGAGAGCCGACCGAACACCCCCATCGCCGACAGCGGCGGCAGATCCGGGCGCTCTCGCTCCCAGTCCCGCACCACCTCGTCGACCTTGTCGACGCGGTCGGTCGCCTCCGCCCCCGTATCGCGTGCTCCGCTCACCTCAACCCCCTTGCGTCTGCTCACAGTCCACCGGCCGCCTCGAAGGACCGGCCGCTGCGGCTGCCGCGGACCAGCAGCCGCTCGAGCAGCCCGATGATCGCGAAGAGCACGAGACCCAGGACCGACAGGTAGCCGATGCCCGCGAAGACGGTGACGGTGTCCAGGTTGCCGCGTGCCTGCGTGATGAGCACGCCCAGACCACGGTCCGCGCCCACGAACTCTGCCACCACGGCTCCCACGACCGCGAGGGTGATCGCCACCTTGGCTCCCGCGAAGATGCTCGGCAGCGCCCACGGGAAGCGGATCTTCCAGAAGGCCTGCCACCGGCTCGCGCCCATGGAGCGCACCAGCATCAGGCTCTCGGGACGGGCGGCGTGGAAGCCCACGGCCGCGTCGATGACGAGCGGGAAGAAGCTGATGAGCACCACCATGAGGATCTTCGGCGGATCGCCGAAGCCGAACCAGATGATGAACAGCGGAGCGATCGCGACCTTCGGCACCACCTGCGACAGGACCAGCAGCGGATAGAGGGCGCGCTCGAAGAGCGGGCTGTAGACCATCCCGATGGCGATGGGGACCGCCACCAGGACCGAGAGCACGAAGCCCAGCACGATCGCCCAGAGGGTGGGCACGGAGGCCTCCCAATACCGCGAGGCGTCGACGATCATCGATTCCGCGATCGTGAACGGGGCGGGGAGCACGTACTCCTCCACCATGCCGGTCGAGCTGGCGAGCTGCCAGGCGCCGACCAAGAGCACCAGCAGCACGGTGCTGGGAAGCCAGCGTCGCACGGTCGCGGAGAGCCTCGCTGAGACGACCTTCTCGCGGGGGCGGGAGCGTGGCGTCGTCGCCACCGCCGTCGCCGTCTGTTCACTCGTCATCGCCGAACACCCCCAGCCGGGAGAACTCGTCCCGGATCGCATTGACATGGCCGCGGAAGGCCTCCGAGCCTCGGTCCGCGATGTGCCGCGGGCGCGGCAGGTCGATCGACAGGTCCGCGGCGATCTGAGCCGGACGAGGGCTCAGCACCACGACGCGATCGGCGAGGAAGACCGCCTCCTCGATGCTGTGCGTGATGAGGACGACCGTGCTGCGCACCGTGAGCCAGAGATGCTGCAGGTCCAGCTGCACCTGGTCGCGGGTGATGGCGTCCAGGGCGCCGAGCGGCTCGTCCATCAGCACCATGCTGGGCTCGTGGAGCAGCGCGCGGCACAGCGCGACCCGCTGCTGCATGCCACCGGAGAGCTCATCGGGATAGTGGTCGGCGAAGCCCTCCAGTCCCACATCGGCCAGCAGCTGGAGCGCCCTGTCGCGGTACGCGTCCTTGTCGAGCTTGCGGATCTCGGCCTGGAGCAGGATGTTCTCCAGGGCCGTTCGCCAGCTGAGCAGCTCGGCGCTCTGGAAGACGATGCCCGCATTCGTCATCGGTCCGTCGACCCGGTCGTCCCCGACGTCGATCGATCCCGAGGTGGGCTGGGTCAGCCCGGCGAGCGCCATCAGCAGGGTGCTCTTGCCGCAGCCGCTCGGCCCGACGATCGCGAGGAACTCACCTTCGGCGATATCCAGGGAGAGGCTCTCGACCGCGGTGACCGTGCCGTTCTTGGTGGCGAAGGACTTCTCCACGTCACGGAATCGGATGAACGCGTCCTCACGCACGTCGGCCGTCATGAACGCTCCCCCAACTCATCGGTGCAGGACTCCGGGAGGAATCCGTTCGCGGCGATGTCCTCGACCGCCACGCGGCCCTCGGCGACATCTCCATAGGTCTCCATCAGCTCGATCGTCGACGCCCAGTCCGATTCGGCCATGCACCCGAAGGGCTCTCCGTCCGTGGCATCGGTGAAGGCGAGATCCATCGAGATCTCCCACTGCTCGGCCAGCACGCCGCGGTCGACCGTGCTCTCGGGGGCGTAGGCGTAGAACGCCTCGACGGCCTCGTCGAGGTGCTCATTGGTCCACTCGACGGACTCGGTCAGCGCCGCGAGGAAGCGCTCCATCGTCTCGGGGCGGTCGTCCAGGAAGTCCGACCCGGCGACGATGCCCGAGCTGAGCATGTGGATGCCCTCATCGCTGTAGGGCATGACGATCGGGTCGCAGTCGCACTTCAGGCCGATATTCGGACCGCTGACGTTCAACAGGCCGAAGGTGAAGTCGGTCTGCCCGGCCATGAACAGCTCGGTGCGGGTCGGGATGTCGACATTGCGGAACTGCACGGAGCTCTCGTCGATGCCGGCCGCATCGGCATAGGCCGGGAAGATGCGCTCGGCAGCCGAGCCGGGGGTGAACCCGGCGGTCTTGCCTTCGAGGTCCTGCGGCGAGGTGATCCCGGAGTCCGCCAGGGCGTACAGGGCCAGGGACGAGTCCTGGACCATGCCGGCGACCATCTGCACGTCGATGCCCTGGGCCACGGACTGCACGAGGCTGCCGGCGTCCACATAGCCGATGTCATCCGAGCCGTTGCCGACCGTCTGGATGGTCGTGGCCGATTCCTTGCCCTCGTTGAGCTCGATGTTCAGGTCGTGCTTCTCGAAGATGCCGGTCTCGACACCGGCCACCAGGGGAAGCACGGCGCCGGAGTAGTAGACATCGGTCCGGACCTTGACCGTCTCGCGTCCCTCGGCATCGGTCTGGGGCTCGCTTCCCGAGCCGCATGCCGAGAGCAGCAGGAATGCCACCACCCCCAGCGCGACCGCTGTCCATCGTCTTGTCGGCTCGCCACTCACGTTGCTCTCCTTCGATCTCGACCCCGGGCCCACCCGCCGGGTGGGCCAGACCGCGGTCTCCTCACCCTTCGTGGGGGCGGGGAGACGTTCAGCCACGGCACGCGCGTTCGTCCGCGGGGACGATTGCTTGGCAGTTAATTGCTTTCCAATAAGACACTTAGCGCTAAGTCATGTCGACCCCGCCACCCACATCATGAGACGCGAGTCACAATTTGAAAGGTAAGGCTTGCCTTATCATCAGAGGGAGACGAGGAGGCCCCATGGCGCGAGCGAGTGCGATGGTCAAACCGGCGCGACGCGCGCTGCTGCAGGCCCAGGTCCTGCGCACCACCCAGATCAGCCCGCACTTCCGACGGGTCACCGTCGGAGGCGGCGATATCGACCGATTCACGGCGATGGGCTTCGACCAGTGGTTCCGGCTCTTCCTCCCCACCGGAGACGTCGCCGCCCTCGACCGCATCCCGCCGAAGGCCCACGAGACCCTCGGCTATCTGCGCTATCTGGCCATGAGCGATCGGCCGCTGATGCGCAACTACAGCGTCCGCGCCCATCGCGCCTTGAGCACCCACGGGCCGCAGATCGACATCGACTTCGTCGTCCACGGGCCCACGGACGATCCGACCCGGAGCGCCGCCGCCTGGGCGACCCACTGCGCGCCCGGCGACCGGCTGGCGATGATCGACGAGGGCATCGGCTTCAATCCCGAGCGCGGCGTCGACGATGTCCTGCTCGTCGCCGACGAGACGGGCCTGCCGGCGCTGAGCGGCATCCTGGCCTCCCTTCCCGCCTCGGCACGAGGCCGCGCGGTGTGCGAGGTGCCCAGCGTCGAGGACCGGCTCGAGCTGGACGCTCCCGAGGGGATCGACCTGCGCTACCTCGTCCGCGACCACGACACACCCGTCGGAGAACCGGCCCTCGCCGCCCTCGCCGATGCTCCGGCCTCCGGACACGCCTGGCTGGCCGGCGAACAGGGTCTCGTCGCCCACGGGCGCCGCGGCCTGGTCGGCCCGGGCCGGCCGCCCACGCCG
>JAEZEJ010000136.1 GCA_023417775.1 Actinomycetes bacterium
GCGGTTGTGGGGGGGGTAACGGGGGGGCCGTCGGCAGCTGCGAGTGAACCTCATGTGCTGCGTGTTCAACTATACACGGGCCATCGAGGGCGGCAAGCACTTTCGGCAAAAGAAATCTCGCGTCCGCTCAACGCGCGAACGCTACCCACTCTAGGCCCGGGATGAGAGACTGGCGATGTGACGACGCAGACGACCCCGCGCCGCTCGGGCCGAGTGCTCGGGGCCCTCGGCCTCGCCCTGGTGATCGCGGGCCTCGCCGTGCTCGGCTATGTGGCCTGGCAGTACTGGGGCACCACCTGGCTGGCCAAGAAGGAACACGAGTCCCTCCGCACCACGATCGTGCAGGACTGGGACCGCGGTGACGACGCCACCGAGATCAAGGGCGAGGGCCTGTTGCGGGTGCCGCGCTTCGGTGACGACTACGAGGTGCCGATCCTGCTGGGCTTCGACGATCCGACCTTCGCCAAGGGGATCGGCATGTACCCCGAGGGGGCCAAGCCCGGCGAGGTCGGCAATCTGGTGCTCGCGGCGCACCGGGTCACCCACGGCGAGCCCTTCCGGCACTTCTTCGATCTCAAGGCCGGAGACGACATCATCGTCGAGACCCGCACGGAGATCTTCACCTACCGACTGCGCGACAATGGTGACGCCACCCGTGTCGACTTCCGCACCACCTGGCCGCTGCAACCGGTGCCCTCGCCGGATGCGGCGGGAGTCGAGCCGACCGAGAAGCTCGTCACGCTGCTGACCTGCTCGGAGCTGTTCCACACCGATGACCGCAGTGTCGCCGTCGGCGAGCTGGTCGACGTGCAGACCAAGGACACCGCCGGCTGACCCGCGCCCGCCGTGCTCAGCGGGCCCGAGTCGAGCGGTCGACCGGCGCACCGTGCGGGCCTGAGCCGGTCCCTGCTCACTAGGCTGGGCGCATGCATGACTACCAGCGCGACTTCATCGAATTCGCCATCGAGCATGAGGTCCTGCGCTTCGGTGACTTCACCTTGAAGTCCGGCCGGCGCTCGCCCTATTTCTTCAATGCGGGACGCTTCGACACCGGCTCGCGGCTCGCCGCCCTGGGCCGCTTCTACGCCGCCACGGTCGTGCAGAGCGGGCTCGACTTCGATCTGCTGCTGGGCCCGGCCTATAAGGGCATCCCGTTGGCGGCGGCCACCGCGATCGGCCTGGCCGATCAGGACGGCCGTGATGTGCCGTGGGCCTTCAACCGCAAGGAGGCCAAGGACCACGGCGAGGGCGGTCTCTTCGTCGGAGCCCCGGTCGAGGGGCGGGTGCTCATCGTCGACGATGTCATCACGGCGGGCACCGCCATCCGCGAGGTGCTCGACCTCCTCGACGGCAGCGGTGCCCAGGCGGCCGGGGTCGTCGTGGCGATCGATCGGCAGGAGCGCGGTACCGGCGAGCTGTCGGCCATCGCCGAGCTGGAGAGCACTCGCGGTGTCCCGGTCCGGGCCATCGTGACCCTCGACGATGTCATCGACTATCTCGAGCAGACCGGACGCTTCGCCGATCGCCTCGACGCCATGCGGGCCTATCGCGAGGAGCACGGCGCGCGGTGAGCGAACCCGAGCACGACACCGCGATCGGGGTCGGTCCGTGGTCCGGGCCGTGGCCGGACGACCCGCGCCTCGACCCCGAGCTGCTGGAGCACGGCGATCGCCGCAATGTGGTCGATCGCTACCGCTACTGGACGGTGGAGGCGATCGTCGCCGATCTCGACACGCGGCGCCATGACTTCCACGTCGCGATCGAGAACTGGCAGCACGACTTCAATATCGGCTCGATCGTGCGGACCGCCAATGCCTTCGCCGCGCGGGAGGTGCACATCGTCGGCAAGCGGCGCTGGAACCGGCGCGGCGCGATGGTCACCGACCGCTATCAGCATGTCCGCCATCACGCGGAGGTCGAGGTCTTCGCGGCATGGGCGCACGAGGTCCGGCTGCCGATCGTGGCGGTGGACAATCTGCCGGGCGCCGTCCCGCTGGAGACCTGCGAGCTTCCGCGCGCGTGTGTCCTGGTCTTCGGGCAGGAGGGGCCCGGGATCACCGAGGCCATGCGCGCCGTCAGCGACCGGACGGTCTCGATCGCCCAGTACGGCTCCACCCGTTCCATCAATGCCGGGGCCGCCGCCGCGATCGCGATGCACGCCTGGATCCGCCAGCACGCCGGAACCCGTTGAGTGTGGGGACACCCCACACTCAACGGGTTCCACCTAGGCTCGGGGCATGGGTTCTCGTGTGGTGATCGTCGGAGGCGACGCGGGTGGCATGACCGCTGCCTCCGATCTGGTGAAGCGGCTCGGCTCCGAAGACGAGGTCGTGGTGATCGAGCAGGGCGAGTTCACCTCGTACTCGGCCTGCGGCCTCCCGTACTGGGTCTCCGGCGAGATCGACTCCTGTGACGACCTCATCGCCCGTACACCCGAGGAACATCGCGAGAACGGCATCGACCTGCGTCTCGGGGTCACCGCCACCTCGCTCGATGCCGATGCCAAGGTGCTCTCCACGACCGCCGGCGACCTGAGCTACGACCATCTCCTCATCGCGACCGGAGCCGAGCCGGTGCGCCCCGATGTCGAGGGCGCGGATGCCGAGGGCATCGTGCCGATCACCACCATCCCGCAAGGGCAGGAGATCCTGCGACAGCTGGATCGCAAGCCCGAGAAGGTCGTGGTCGCCGGCAGCGGCTTCATCGGCACCGAGATGGCCGAGGCGTGCCTGCACCTCGGCCTCGACACCACCGTCATCAGCGCCACCGAGCTGCCGCTCGCGCAGTTCGAGACCGTCATCGGCGATCGGGTGCACGAGCAGATGGCCACGCGGCAGATCGGCTTCCAGGGCGGGCGCCGGCTCACCGGCTTCCGCACCAAGGACGGCCGGGTGACCGGCGTCGAGCTCGACGACTCGACCCTCCTCGACGCCGATCTGGTGATCCTCGCCTTCGGGGTGAGCCCGCGATCCTCCCTCGCGAGCGATGCCGGCCTCCCCCTGGGCCCGAAGGGCGCCATCATCGTCGACGAGTTCCAATGTGCCGACCGGGATCGCGGGATCTGGGCCGCGGGCGACTGCACCGCCGTGCGCGACCGACAGTCGGGGGAGCTGCTGCACCTCCCCCTCGGCGATCACGCCAACAAGCAGGGCATGGTCGCCGCATCGGGGATCTGGGCGGCGCTGTCCGGCGGTGAGCCCGAGTGGTCCTTCCCGGGCGTCGTCCAGACCTTCATCACGCGCTTCTGCGATCTGGAGATCTCGCGCACCGGGGTCTCCTCGTCCGAGGCGGAGAAGCTCGGCTGGGACACGGTCAGCGTCTCCATCGACACGACGACCTGGGCCGGCCACTACCCGGGGGCCGAGCCGATGACCGTGTGGTTGCTGGCGGACCGGACCACCCGCCAGGTGCGAGGGGTGCAGATCGTCGGCGGCTCCACAGCGGGACTGCGGATCGATGCCGCCGCCACGGCGATCACCGCGGGCATGCGGGTCGACGACCTCATCATGCTCGACTTCGCCTATGCACCGCCCTTCTCGTCGGTCTGGTCACCGCTCCACGTGGCCGCCCGCGCCGCCGCCAAACTACTCTGACCGCCCGCCCTGCACCGAGATTCGCTCCCTCGTCGTCAACCGACGACCCCTGTGGTCGACAAATGGGGAGCAAATCTCGGTACGGGCCCTGGCGAGGCACCAGCGGGCTGGAATACTGGCAGCAGCGCCCGCTTTCGATACCAGGAGAACTGATGCCCGTCGCCACTCCCGAGATCTACGCCGAGATGCTGGACAAGGCCAAGCGCGAGTCCTTCGCGTATCCGGCCATCAACGTCTCGAGCTCGCAGACCCTCAATGCCGCGCTCGCCGGATTCGCCGAGGCCGAGTCCGATGGCATCATCCAGGTCTCGACCGGTGGTGCCGAGTACTTCTCCGGCCCCACCGTCAAGGACATGGTGAGCGGCTCTCTCGCCTTCGCCGCCTTCGCGCAGGAAGTCGCCAAGAAGTACCCGATCAATGTCGCACTGCACACCGACCACTGCCCCAAGGACAAGCTCGACGGCTTCGTCCGTCCGCTCATCGACGCCTCGACCGAGCGGGTTCGCGGCGGCGGCCTGCCCTACTTCCAGTCGCATATGTGGGATGGTTCCGCGGTGCCGCTGGACGAGAACCTGCAGATCGCCCAGGAGCTGCTGGAGAAGGCCGCGGCGGCCCACATCATCCTCGAGGTCGAGATCGGCGTCGTCGGCGGCGAGGAGGACGGCGTCGAGGCCGAGATCAACGAGAAGCTCTACACCTCGACCGAGGATGCGCTGGCGACCGCCCGCGCCCTCGGACTGGGGGAGAAGGGCCGCTACCTGACCGCCCTGACCTTCGGCAATGTCCACGGCGTCTACAAGCCCGGCAATGTCAAGCTGCGTCCCGAGGTGCTCAAGAACGCCCAGGAGGCCGTGGCCGCCGAGTTCGGCACCGAGCAGCCCTTCGACTTCGTCTTCCACGGCGGGTCGGGCTCGCTGCCCGAGGAGATCTCGGCTGCGGTGGACTACGGCGTCATCAAGATGAATGTCGACACCGACACCCAGTACGCCTTCACCCGCCCGGTCGCCGATCACATGCTCCGCAACTACGACGGTGTGCTGAAGATCGACGGTGAGGTCGGCAACAAGAAGATGTACGACCCGCGCGCCTGGGGCAAGGCCGGCGAGGCGGGGATGGCCGCGCGCGTGGTCGAGGCCTGCCAGAACCTGCGCTCGGCGGGCACCAGGCTCTGACCCGGACGTGAAGGAGGGCCGGTGACGCTACCGCGT
>JAEZEJ010000032.1 GCA_023417775.1 Actinomycetes bacterium
GCCCCCCCCCGCCCCCCCCCCCAACCCGGCCCCGGGCGTTCCTGCAGTCACTCGTCGACCGCGCCGCGGCCGCCGTCCAGCTCCCCGGAGAGTCACCCGCGCCTACGTCGTCGCTGCTCGCCGCCGCCGAGGATCTTGATCGACTCAACCTCATCACGCAGAGACCGTCCGGGGAGTCGACCACCGCAGACCGCGACTTCTTCCGAGAGCATCCGGTCGGCGACCGCATGAGCATGGTCGGCGCGCTGGGGAACCTGTCGGCGCACCGCGCGCGTGAGCTGTTCGCCGAGTGGCTGCGGACCCTGGCCGCCGAGGAGGACCGATGAGCGACCACCCCACCCCCGAGCAGATCGAGGCATTCAAGACCGCATGGCATCGAGCCGACACCGAGGGCCGCGGAGGCGAGCGGGTACGTGACGGCCTCGCCGCAGCGATGGCGATATACCCGGGCCGCACAATCCCCGCCGACGCCCTGGTGCGTGAGCTGCGCCACCAGGCCGGGATGCGCTTCAACCGGCACGGCGGGCAGGACCCGCGTGGCGCTGCCTTCTGGGACGTCGCGGCAGCGATTGACGAGGGCAGGATGCTGCCCCCCACCCCCGGCCTGTCCCTGATTCCGTTGTCACGGGAGGAGGCGCGAGTGCTGGAAGTGAACGGGGCATTGGGCACCTACTGGCGCGTGCATGACCGAGTGCTACGAACCAGTGCTCATAGCCCGCAGAGTCTGGCGTGCTGGGTCGATGAGGTCACCTCCGTCCGCGAGGTCAGCGTCCTCACCGATGACAAGGTGGCGGTGCCGAGGGAGGCGCTGGATCGACTGAGGGGTACCTATGCGGAGGAGTGCGCACCTCGGCACGGCTACCTGAATGGCTACGGCTGGCGGGAACGCGTCGGCAACTTCCTCGCTGCCCTGGGCGGAGGTGACCAGGCATGAGCGCCAGCGGCATCGGCACAGAGCCCCATATCCCGGTCGGCACGCCCGTGCTCGCGTACCCCGGCGTGCGGCCTGAGGCCAGCTCGACAGCGACGGTGATCGACACCGTGACCCGTGACGAGCCGTGGCTGCTCGGCGGCCACACGTGGGTCGTCAGCGTCGAGGGATACCCCGGCGGCATCGCACTCACGCACATCGACCGGAAGGACCCATCGTGACCACCCACGAGCCCACGGGGCAGGACGAGCGGGAGGCGCTGCCGACCTCTTGGACCGCGATCCGAGCAGTCGTCGCGGACTATGGCTGGCTGACCATCGTCGGCCCAGATGCGGATGGCATGTGGTCCAGCGCCGGGGCTTGGCACGCCGATGAGCACATCCAGTCGTGGGAGCCGCTGCTGACCGAGAAGCAGTGGCTCTCCCGCACCCCGGACCCCGCTGAGGTTCCGCCAGGGCCCTGCTGGGCCCCCAGCCCGGCTGTGTGGCCAGACGGCTTCGCGCGACGGTGCGAGCTGCGGGCGGGCCATGCTGGCGCGCATGAGTGCGACCGGGGCTCGATGGGCGGCACGGTTGTGTGGATGTCCACCGGTCAGAGCGAGGCGGACATCCGAGCCGAGGCGATCAAGACCTGGGCGAATCTCGTGCGATCGGAGCTGGAAGCGACCCGCATTCACGGGATCGAACTTGGCGATGCGTATCTCGAAGGGATGCACTCAGCGTTGCGCCAGGCCGAGGATCACGCCGCTCGGCTCCTCAATGATGCACCGCCACGATCTGCCAGGCGTGCCACCGGGGCATCGCCAAGCGGCTGCGGCGGATGAGGACGCATGAGCTCACCCAGAAGTCGGCGGTCGTGACATCGATGGCGGGCTCAACCGCCCAGGAGCTTCGTGATCACCGCACCGCCCAACCCGCCGGCCAGACCGGAGAACACGCCCGCCAGAGCACCCCACCGGGCGCCGCTCCGTGCCGAGGTCGTTGCGATCTCCTTCTCCCGCTCGTTCTCGGATACTCGCTTCGGCGTGATCACCGGAGTCTCGCTGTTGATCTGTGCCCGCGTCATGGGCTCCGTGAAGTCCTCGACCGCTTGCATCAATTCGTCGAGCAGCGCGCGCGACTGGTCGCCATGCCGGGAACCCACCGACACCCCTCCCTGGAACCAAGTCGTTTGGCTCTCTTGTCGCCCTCGTATCGAGCTAAACCTGATCCAGTGCGAGACATCGAGCTGGCCCTCCGCTGCGGTGTTCACGCCCAGATGAAGCCACCGTCTGGAGCTCTCCGGCGCCTCTGCAGCCTTGTCCACCTGAGTATCGATGTCCCCCTCCAGGAACATCCCGCCGTCGTCGATGATCTGAAAGTGATGCCCGCGACTCCGAAGATGTCGCACCATCGCAAGAAGATCCTCGATGTCGACGAATCGCACGGGATGAGGTCGGTACCACGCGAGCGCACCAACATCGGTTCGGCCCTCCACCCAGGGTTCGGGGTCAGCAGCGCGTCCGATTCGACGCGCCGCGCTCGCAACTCGACCTCGGAGCGCGCGCCATCCACCTCTCAGCATGACCGGATCGTACCCGACACTCAGGTGTCGGATACGAGCCTGTGGATAACCCACTCGCACCGGGCCGCGTACCCGACACCCAGACGTCGGGTACCAACGCCGCCGAGCACAGACCGTACCCGACATTCTCGACACCCGTACCCGACATTTTCGACGTTCGTACCCGACACCCAGATGTCGGGCCACCATGCAAGACCATCCATAGACCATGCAAATCACCCGAGCCTAACCACTCACCTAGGCTGTGGATAACCCGACGACCGAAGGACCCAACACCATGACCGACAACCAGCCCCTCCCCCAGCTCCCCTACACCGCCATCGACAAGCGCACCGGCATCACCCTCGGCGAACTCCGCGGCTACCTCGCAGCCGCCGACCGCCTCCAACTCCCCGACACCACCGAACTCCACGCCGACATCACCATCCGCGGCCGCCTCAAGAAGCTCACCACCCAACCCTCAACCCAAGGTTGAGACTTCGCCTACAATGACCGCCATGGGAACCACACGCGCAGAGCAGGCCATCGCGGCCGAACTCATCACCGCGTGGGGACCCAACCCCATCTGCGGACGCTGCGGACACCCCATCGAAGACGGCCAACTCGACGTCGGCCACATCGTCGACCGATGCGCAGGCGGAACCTACACGCTCGACAACCTGCGACCTGAGCACAAGCACTGCAACCGAGCAGACGGTGGACGACTCGGCGCCAAGATCACCAACAGCCGCCCACGACGCCGCCCCGGACCCCGCAAACGCCAACACCGAGCATCCCGACGCTGGTGACCACCATGGCGACCACCTACCGATGGCACCACCCGAAGGTGGGTGGCCCGTTTTGGCTGGGGGCTCAGGGGCGACCCCCGTTCTTCCCCCTTGCGCCTCTCTCTCCTGACTCGGAGGTCAGCGAAAATGTCGGACTCCGGAACGAAGCTGCACGGCTCTCGCGGGGGCGAGATCACGAAGGCCGTGAAGCGGTCGATGGCCGAGCTGGGCACCGACTTCGGTCCGGTGCAGCAGATCGACCGAGCGATTGCGGAACGCACGGCACAGGTGGTCGATGCGGCGTATCGAGCGGACGATGCGCGGCTCGCGCTGGCGGCGCTGCGGGATCTCCGATCGGTGGTCGCACGGCTGGACCCCGGTGCGGACGATGACGACGACGATCGAGATCCCGAGGATGGTGGGCCCGACGCACTGGCCGACGCGCTGGGGGCCGGCCCCGAGGTGGGCGACGCCGAGGACTCCTGACCGGCCGACGTTCGGCCCGGCGGTGGGCCGGATCGCGGCGGCGATGGGGACGCCGTTGTTCCCGTCGCAGCAGTACGTGATGGACGTGGCGCTCGAGGTGCAGTCGGAGGCGGCCGGGGACCCGGAGCCGGGGTTCTGGGCGTACTCGACGGTGGCGAACTTCGAGCCGAGGCGTGCGGGTAAGAGCTTCAAGATCCGGCCGTTGGTGGCGCACGGTTGCGGCCGGAAGGATCCGCACACGGCGTGGATCACGGCGCAGAAGCGTACGAGCGCGGTGAAGCGCTGGACCGAAGCCCGAGTGGCGATCCGGAACACATCTCTGCGTGATGTGACCCGCGAGCGCATCGGCAACGGCAACGAGTCGCTGTACTGGCCGGGGACCGGGAACAGCTTCCAGCCGTTCGCGCCGTCCGAGGACGCGATGCACGGCGAGGACCCGAACAGGGTGTTCGTCGATGAGCTGTGGTCGTTCGACCTCGAGCAGAAGGAGATCATCGAGCAGGGCTACGAGCCGGCGGGCCTGGTGAAGGATCTGCAGGTGTGGTTGCTGTCGGCGGCGGGCACGGAGAAGTCGGCGTGGCTGGCGCTTGAGAAGAAGCGCGGTCGCGCGGCTGTCGAGGCGGGGCAGACCCTCGGGCTGGCGTACTTCGAGTGGTCGGTGCCCGATGAGGTCGACGGTGTGCCGGTCGATGAGCTGCCGGATGACGAGCTGCTGCAGATCGTGCTCGATCATCATCCGCGCCGGGATCATGGCCTGCGCCGGCCGTATCTGGTCGGCAAGCTCAAGGAGACTGGCCGTGAGGACTTCCTGCGCGCCTACGGCAACCGGGACACGACGAAGCAGACGAAGACGGTCATCTCGATGTCGTCGTGGCGTGCGGCCCAGACCGAGGTGAAGATCCCGACCGACGCGCGTGTGGGCCTGGCGTTCGATTGCGACCCGGATGGGCTGGCGTCGTCGATCTCGGCGGGCTGGCGCGACTCGATGGGGATCGCCTACCCGGAGCTGATCACCGAGCGGGAGGGGCTGCTGTGGGTGCCCGAGGAGATCGTGCGGCTGGCGCTTGAGCATCGGGTGGGGGCGATCGCGATGAACAACGCCGGGCCGGCGAAGGACATCGGCGACAAGATCGAGCGGCTGCTCGAGGAGGAGCGGAAGACGCGCCGCGAGCTCGTCGGGGTGGAGTTGCTGCGGCTGTCGGGCCCGAACTATGCGGCGGCGTGCAACCGCTACGAGTCGGAGCTGACCGCCGATCCGCCGAAGGCGACGCAGGACGGGAACCCGGCCGTGCTGGCGGCGATGCGCGCAGCGGGGTGGCGTCGTCTCGGTGGCGGGAAGGTGTGGGCGAAGCGTGACGATCGGCCGATCGTGTCGATGTGTTCGAACACGCTGGCGGTGTGGGCGCATGACCACATGCCGGCGGAAGTGCCGCGGTTCAGGATCGCGTGAGGAGTAGCTGATGGTGCAGGTAGTGAACGGCGGCGGCGTGCAGGTGACTCAGCCCTGGAATCAGGTGATATGGCCTGGTGCGGACGGTCCGGCGCCGCGCGGGATGAACGCGCGGATTGCGCAGTCGATCCCGGGGGTGGGTCGTGCGGGCGCGCTGATCGCGGGCATGGCGTCGCAGATGCCGATGGAGAAGGCGCGCGGGTGGGAGATCCTGCCGCGCCCGCCGATCCTGCGTCGTCCCGATCCGACCAAGAGCCGGTCGTGGTTTGTGTCGATGCACATGTGGGATTACCTGCTGCACGGGAACGCGGTGCACTACATCACGTCGCGGTTCCCGGAGTCGGGGCTGCCAGCGTCGACGATGTGGCTGCCGGCCGAGCAGGTGACGATCACGTGGGACCCGGATGACTCGGCGAAGGTCGCGTACTTCATGGGTGGCCAGCAGCTCGACAACGCGAACATCGTCCACGTCCAGCGGGGGGCGGACCCCTGGTGTCCGCACCGCGGCGTTGGCGTGGTCGAGCAGCACACTCGGGCGCTCGGGAAGGTCGACAAGCAGGAGTCCTACGAGTCGCAGGTGCTCGACGGGTCGGCCGTGCCGTCTGTGGCGATCACGACTCCGAACCCGGATCTCGGTCAGGAGGAGGCCGAGGCGGCCAAGAGCACGTTCGTCGAGAAGTACGGCGGCGCGAAGCGCGAGCCCGGCGTCTTCCCGCAGGGCACCGTGATCACGCCGCTGTCGTGGTCGCCGGCCGACTCGCAACTCGTCGAGGCGCGGCAGCTCTCCCTCACCGACGTCGCCAACATCTTTAACCTCGACGGCTACTGGCTGGGCGCGCCGTCGAGCTCGCACACCTACCGATCCCCCGGCGCGATGTACCTGAACCTGCTGCGGCAGACCGTCAACCCGATCCTCGACCAGTTCGAGGATGTCTGGGGGCAGTGGTGGCTCGTCTCGCCCGACGAGGATCTGAAGTTCCAGCGCCGGGCTGTGCTGGCCGATGACTTTGCCACGAGCGTCGGCACGGCCAAGGAGGCTGTGGACGCCGGGCTGATGGGCAAGGGTGAGGCGCGGTCGACGCTGCTCGGGCTGCCGGCCGAGCTGCCCGGCGCCGAGGTCGATACGGCGCTGCGGGAGGCTCCCCGGATGATCCAGCAGATCTACCTCGGCATCGGCAAGGTCATCTCGGCCGAGGAGGGCCGGGAGATCCTGCGGAAGCTCGGTATCGAGCTGGCCGAGGAGCTGCCCGAGGACGTGGCGGCGTACCGGCCGTCAGGCCAGCAGACGGATGAGGAAACCGCCACCGAGGAGGCAACAGCATCATGACCATCACGACCCAGACCACGCAGACCGAACAGCGCGTGTTCGCCGGGCTGCGGCTCGAGACCCGCGCCGAGACCGTCAACGGCCACCAGTTCCTCCACGGCCGGGCGGTCCCCTACGACAAGCCCGCCGACATCGGCTGGTTCCTGGAGGAGCACACGGCCGGGAGCTTCGCCAAGAGCATCAAGGAGGCCGCCCGTGGTCTGCCGCTGCTGCTGTTCCACGACTCCCGCGCGTTTCCGATCGGCCGGGCCGACGAGTGGGACGACAACGCCGAGGGCCTCGACGGGATCTGGAAGCTCGATGGCTCGCAGGAGGCGCAGCGTGCGGCGCAGCTCGCCGACGACGAGATGCTGTCGTACATGTCGGTCGGGTTCTCCCCGATCCGGTCGCAGTGGACTTTCGTCGAGGAGTGGAATCCCGAGCTTGGCCCGGAGGGCAAGGACTCGGTGCGGCGTCTCGAGTCGCGCCTGCTCGAGGTCAGCCTCGTGTCCACGCCGGCGTTCAAGGAGGCAGCGGTCAAGCTGGTGCGGTCGCACGACCATGGCCGTGAGCATCCCGGGGAGGGCAAGCGTCAGCGCGACGCCTGGCGCAAGGAGATCGAAGGGCTGCGCCGATGAGCCACAACGTGCAGGTCGGGGAATCTGGTGACACGGGCACGTCGTCCGGCCCGCACCTGATGCTGCGGTGGTTCGAGTACGAGCATCTGCCGCCCAAACTGCAGTCGATCTCGCGGCCGTTCGGTGAGCTGGCGGCTGTGATGGTCGCGGCGCTCGATCCCGGCCCTGAGCTGACGGTCTCGGTGCGGAAGCTGCTCGAGGCGAAGGATGCCGCGGTGCGCGCGGCGCTCGCGACCGAGACCGAATGAGGCCACGAGAGAGCCGCCCCCGGGTAGACCCCGGGGGCGGCTTTCTTTGTTGCGGCGCTTGAGAGATTGCGATCAGGTCAAGGCCAGCGGAACACCCTCACGGTAGCAAACCTTCAACCTGTGGTTTAGACTTCCCGCCAAGAAGGCCGCGCCGCTCAACGCGCCGCTCGATGCGCCGCCCGTCACGCCGGACCCCACGGGGCACCACCTGACCGGGCACCCAGAGAGCACCCGGAGAGCACCCGACCGGATATCTATCCGTTCCTGTGCCCGGAGGCTCACATGAATTCGTCCCGTCGTGGACCCGTCGCCCCGCTCCCGATCGTCGGCTACCGCAAGAATGGCGCGCCGATCTACCCGATCGCTGGTGGTGACGGCACCGATACCCGCAACCCCGTTCTCGTCCGGATCCTCGATGAGCGCGAGGCCAAGCTCACCCGGATGGACGCGATCCTCGCCGAAGCCGACAAGGCCGAGCGTGGCCTCAGCGACGAGGAGACGACCGAGCTCACCGAGATCCGCGATCGCGTCACCGCGATCGACTCGCAGGCTGAGCTGCTCAACAGCTTCGAGGCCACCCGCTCGACGGCGCATCGTCAGGGTGCTCCCCGCATGTCGTCGGCGCCGCAGCCGTCCGATCGGCAGTCGCTCGGTGGTGGCGCGTTCACCCAGCCCCGCGAGCACGAGTACGCGAGCCGTGGCGAGGTCATCCGTGACCTGCTGCTGGCCGCGCCTTCGAGCGACGGCGCAATGCGGCTCGGGGGTGGCCCCACCGGAATCAGTAGCGCCCAGCGTGAGGCCGCGATCGAGCGGATGCAGGGCGCCGGTGTCATCTACCCGGGCGCGCCGGCCGAGTATGTCCAGGAGCGCATCGCGCACCAGACCACGGCCGATCTGCCCGGTCTGCTGCCGAAGCCGATCGTGGGCGCCGTCGAGTCGGACCTCGACGCAGCTCGGCCGTTCGTGGAGTCGATCGGCGCGAAGCCGCTCGGCACCATCGCCGGCAAGACGTTCTCGCGGCCGACCGTCACGCAGCACACCGAGGTCGGCAAGCAGGAGCAGGAGAAGGGCGAGCTTCCGTCGCGCGTCTACAAGGTCGGCGGAGTCGACTTCACGAAGGAGACCTACGGCGGTGCGCTGAACGTCTCGCGCCAGTCGATCGACTGGACATCGCCGTCGGCGTGGGATGCGCTACTGACGGACCTGCAGGAGGTCTACGCCATCGAGACCGAGGGCGTCGCCGCGAAGGCGTTCGCCGCTGCGGTCACGGCCACGGTCGGCGCTCCGGCGGACGACAACCTGAAGGGGTGGGCGCGGGCGCTTTACGCGGCCGCCGCGGCCGCCTACGGGGGCGCGTCTCGGCTCCCCAATCACATCTGGGTGTCGTTGGACATGTGGGTGGAGATGGGCGCGATCGTCGATGCCGCCAAGATGTCGCTGCGCAACGGCGACGGCGCGAGCCTCGGTGGATCGTCCCCGACGAACTTCGCCGGCCACGTCCTCGACCTGCCGCGCAGCGTCGTCCCCGGCCTGCCCGAGGGCACCGTGATCGTCGGCGTCAAGGAGAAGACCGAGTTCTACGAGGAGCGCATCGGCCTGCTGTCCGCGGTCGAGCCCCGCGTCCTCGGTATCGAGATCGCCTACGGCGGTGACATCGCCTACGGCACGCTCAAGCCGGCCGCTTTCGCCAAGATCGAGCCGGTCTCCGATGGTGTCGACGACGGCGTGGAGGGCTGAGTCATGGCTACTGCAAAGAAGACGGCCGCCAAGAAGGCCGAGACGAAGCCCGAGACCACCGAGGTCGCTGCTACCAATCCCCGTGAGTTCGAGCATCACCCCCGCAAGGACATCAAGACGGGTGAGCGCACGGGCCATGCGGAGATGCACAACGTGATCGGCCGGGCTGTCGCCGAGTTGCAGTCCCGAGTCATCGAGCTCGAGGCGGAGTGCGCGGCTCTCCGCTCCGAGCTCGCTGCGCCGGGCACGCCC
>JAEZEJ010000023.1 GCA_023417775.1 Actinomycetes bacterium
AGGCGTCGGCAAGGACACTCCGCGCATCGCGCCGCTCGCCGGGTGTGAACACCCGGTCGACCCACGTCCCGGGTCGCTGAATCTGGTCAGCGAAACCCGGGACATGGACGAGGTCGACCCCAGTGCCGATGACGACCCCCATCGCGCATTACCGGCACTGGTAGACACCGTCGGCGCCGAGTCGCGCCTCCGGGTCGATCAACATGGCGGCCTCGCGCTCCCGCGCCCCCGCATCGCCGAGACGGCGACCGGCGGGACGACGATAGAGCGGCGAACCGCCGTACATGGCCTCCGTGAGCCGCATGCGGCCCTCGATCTGGCGCTGCTCGGCCCGGTCGAGATATGCCGCACGCTCCTCGGCGGGCAGCGCCTCGACGAAGGCCTGCGGGTGCACGACCGCCAGCAGACCCGCCACGTGACCGAAGCCGAGGCTCGTCAGCAGACCCGCCTTGAGCGGACCCGTCGCGAGCGGCTCGCGCAACCACACCAGGTGCTCGTGCTCGGCCAGGTCATCCATGACGCAGTCCAGCGAGCGGTTCGGCGGCACGACACCGGCCGACAGCACCTGGCACAGCCCGATGAGCTGGAAGGCCGCGGCACCGCCCTTGGCGTGACCGGTGAGGCTCTTCTGGCTCATCACATAGAGCGGATTGCCGTCGCTGCGACCGAGCGCTCCGGCGAGCCGCTCGTGCAGCTCGGACTCGTTGCGCTCGTTGACGCCCGTCGAGGTGTCGTGCTTGCTGAGCACCGCGATGTCGTCGGCCCCGACACCCAGACCCGCGAGCGAGGTCGCGAGCTGTGACGAGCGGCCTCCGCGGCCCGCGGCCAGGGCGCCGAGGCCCGGGGCGGGGATCGAGGTGTGCACACCATCAGCGAAGGAGCTGGCATAGGCCAGCACACCGAGGACCGGCAGACCCAGCTGCGCCGCGAGGGTGCCCCGCGCCAGCAGGACCGTGCCACCGCCCTGGGACTCCACGAAGCCGCCGTAACGACGATCATTGGCCCGGCTGAAGTAGCGATCCTCCAGTCCCTTGGCCGCCATCACCGAGGAGTCGGCGGTCGCGGACATGTCGCCGAAGCCGACGATGCCCTCGACCGACAGGTCGTCGAACCCGCCCGCGACCACGAACTCGGCCTTGCCGAGCTTGATCTTGTCCGCACCCTCCTCGACCGAGACGGCCGTGGTGGCGCAGGCGGCGACCGGGTGGATCATCGCTCCGTAGCTGCCGACATAGGACTGCACGACGTGCGCCGCGATGACATTCGGCAGCGCCTCCTGCAGGATGTCGTTGGCCTTGGACTCGCCCAGCAGCGTGTCGATGTACAGCGAGTGCATCGAGCTCATCCCGCCCATGCCGGTGCCCTGGGTATTGGCCACCAACGTGGGGTGGACCCAGCGCAGCAGCTCCGCGGGGGTGAACCCGTTCGACAGGAAGGCGTCGACGGTGCAGACGATATTCCACAGCGCCACCCGGTCGACGGACTCGACCATCTCGGCCGGGATGCCCCACACCGTGGGATCGAAGCCGGTCGGGATCTGCCCGCCCACGGTGCGCGTCAGCTTCATCTGCCGCGGCACGCGGATCTCGGTGCCCGCCTTGCGGGTGACCGTCCATTCGCCATCGGCATCCTGGGCGATGGCGGTCCGCTCAGGATCCGCCTCCCGCATGGCCGTGGCCTCCGCCTCACCGGAGACGGTGAAGGAGAGGTCCTCCTCGAGGTAGACCGAGGTCAGCAGCGGGGCCGTGTTGTCGGTCATCGAGCCGTCGTCGGCGTACCGGCGCACACCGACCCGCTCGCGCACGGCCTCCTCGTAACGGTCGGCGATGTCCTCCTCGGCCACCGGTTCGCCGCTCTCGGCGTCGTACCAGCCCCGGTTGACGTCATCCCAGGTCAACAGCCCCGTCGTCCACGCGAGCTCGAGCACGCCGGCCGCCGAGAGGCGGTCGCTGACCTCGACCTCGAAGCGGGTGCGCGCCGATCCGTAGGGGCCCAGCTCGCCCGCGCCGACGATGACGATCATGTCGTCGAGCGAGGTGCTGACCTCGCCCCACTCGGGGGTCTCGACCACGTCGAGCTGCGCCGGAGAACCGGGCAACGCCGCGATGGTGGCCGCGGACCCGCCCTCGGCCGATGATCCGGCCTGGGCACGCGCGCCCTCGGCGATCGCCGCGAGATCGAACTCGACATCACCGAGTCCGGCGGTCAGGTCGACCTCGACCGGCGCCTGAGCGGCCCGCTCGCGGGCATCGTCGACACCCCGGGTCAGCAGCGCCTCGGCCATCTCCTCGGTGGACCAGGTGCGGACGCCGAGCGCCTCGACGGCCTCGACCATCGGATCGTTCGCCCCCATCAGCCCGGTGCCGCGCACCCAGCCGATGATGGCGTGCGCCAGCGTCGTCCGGCCGCTCCACGAGCGCTCCGAGCTCCACTTGGCAACGAGCGCATCGAGCGCCGCCTTCGCCTCGGCGTACGCTCCGTCGCCGCCGAACATGCCGCGATTGGGCGAACCCGGGAGCACGACGTGCAGGCGGCGGGTCAGATCGCGGTCCTGGACGCGCTCGGAGAGCACGCCCACGAGCCGCTCGACCGACCACAGCAGGATGCGCATCTCCAGCTCGGCCCGCGGGCCGGCCTCGACCGTGTCGCCCATGACCCGTCCGGCCGCGAAGGGGAACAGCAGCGTCGGGGTCAGCGCCGGCTTGGTCACCGTGGTGACGCCGGCGGCCGTCTGGGTCTGCTCCGCGCCGATCCACGCCGCGAGGGCGTCGACATCGGCGAAGGACGCCATATTGGCCGGGACGACCCACAGCGCCGCGCCCTGGCGGGCCTGTGCCCGATAGAGCTGCTTGAAGAAGGCGAGCTTGCGTCCGTCGATGGCCGACGTGGTCGCGATGACCGTGGCGCCCTCCGCGAGGAGACCGCCCACGACACCCGCGGCGATCGAGCCGCGGCTGGCACCGGTCACGACGGCGACCTCGCCGGCATAGCGACCGGGCGTGGTGTCCTCGGCCTCGACGGCGATCCGCTCGAAGCGCGGGGCCAGCTCGTTGCCCGCCCGCTCGGCCCACCAGCGCGCCTGACGGGCGACGGTCGCACCGGCGCCCGCGAAGGAGCCGGTGACCTCCGCGCCATGGGCGATCTTCGCGAGATCCTCACGGGCACTGGCCCAGCGATCATCGAGCACGAAGGCCTGCTTGGCGTCGAAGGCCGGAGCGGTGGCCTTGACCCAATCGGAGCCCAGCTCGGCCTCCACGCGCTCCAGCACGCGGGCGGCCTGCTCATCGGTCGCGGCCTCCGCCGGCACCTCGGCCAGCCCGAGATCGTCCAGCACCAGGCGGGCCGCACGTGCCAGCACGCCGTCGCGGCCGGTGATCTGGTCGGTGAACTCGGCGAGCGCCTCGGCATCGACCGTCGCGCCCGCACCGCCGCCGGTGGCCGGCAGGTCGACGCTCACGCCGTGACGGACGGCGACCGACTGGACCGCGGCGTCGACCGCGGCATCCACATCGGCGCCGCTGCCCAGCGCCCCGAAGGAGCCGAACTCGCCGCCGCGCACGCTCGTGCCCTCACGGGTCGACATCGCCAGCTCGGCGATCACGTGCGAAGCCCAGCCCGGGCCCAGCTGCCAGGTGCCCGTGACGCGATCGGTCACGGCGGCCGGCTTCTTGCCCGTCGGACCGAGCACCTTCTTGAGATGCTCGGAGATCGTCTCGGCGAGCACCGGGCCGAAGGCGCTGTAACCGCGGGCCAGGCCCTTGACCTGCTGACCGAGGGTGACCAGGTCGGCATCGGCCGCACCGTCGATCGCGCCGAGCGAGAGCTCCGCGCCGAGATCGACGAGCAGCTGGTTGCGACGGCTCGACGCCCCATCGCACAGCGACTCGATCGAGTCGGCGGCGCCGATCTGGTCCAGTCGCAGCTTGGTCCACCAGGCCACCAGCGTGCGGGTGGCGTCGGCGGCGTCGAAGGCGATGTCGTCCGGGCGCGGGCCGCCCGCGGGTGCGGCCGGGGCTGCCACGGGAGCGGGCGCGGCCTCCGTGGGTGCCTCCGAGGCCGCCGGCGACACGTCGAGGTCGTCGTCGACCTCGGGCTGATCCTCGTCGGTCGCGAAGACCAACGCCGCATCGCGCTCGATATTGGCGACCTCGACGATCCCGTACTCGCTCTCGGGGAGCTTCAGGGTCGAGGAGGCGAGGTTGGCGACCGTCGGCGCCGAGCCGACACCGATCTCGACGAAGCGCTCGACCCCGAGCCCACCACGCTCGACCGGCGTGAACATGAGGTCCTGGGTCTCGATCCAGCGCACGGGGCTGGCGAACTGCCAGGCGAGCAGCTCGATCAGCACGCGGCGGCAGAGCGCACCGGGACGAGCCGTCCAGGTGTCGAAGTCCGCGAGCACCTCGCGCAGCGGCGCCGAGTCGACCAGGTCGGCGATCTCGGCCACGAAGTCACGGTCGAGGCTGAACGGCCGCGGCACCAGATTGGGGATATAACGCCCGGCGAGGATGGCCGGATCGATATCGGCGGGCAGCAGCTCGTCGAGCCGGTCGCGGAAGTCCGGGACGCCGCCGTGCAGCACCCGCGAGTGGAACGGCACGTCGATGCCCGGCACGAGGATGAACGCGGCCTTGCCGCCGAACTCCTCGCGCCGACGGGCGATGTCGCGCTCGAGCGTCTCCAGGCCCGACACGGTGCCGGCGATCGCGTACTGCGAGCCGCGCAGGTTGTAGTTGACGATCTGCAGGAACTCGCCGGTCTGCTCGGCGATCCGCTCGACATAGGAGGTGACCTCGTCATCGGCCAGGCCGATCTGCGAGGGACGGATCGCGGCGAGACGGTAGTCGCTGCGGCCGTGCTCGTCCCGCGGCACGAGGGTGTGCATGACCGAGCCACGCTGGAACACGACCTCGACGACGGCCTCGAGCGGGATCACACCCGAGACGGCGGCGAGGGCGTTGTACTCGCCCACGGAGTGACCGGCGAGGATCGCGCCCTCGACGAAGGCGCCGGACTCGCGCAGCTCGGCCATCTGGGCGGCGCCGAGCACCGCCATCGCGACCTGGGTGAACTGCGTCAGGTACAGCACGCCATCGGGGTGGCGGTGCGTGACGCCCTGGGCGGTGAGCTCGGTCGGATTGTCACGGACGACGGTGAGGATCGAGAAGCCGAGCGCGGACCGGGTGTGCGCATCAGCGCGGTCCCAGATCTCGCGGGCGGCCTTCGAGCGCTGGTAGCCGGCCATCCCCATGCCCTGGCTCTGGATGCCCTGGCCGGGGAAGGCGTACGCGGTCCGCGGGGCGGCCAGCCGTGCGCTCGCGGCCATGACGACCTCGCCATCGGCGCGGACGGTCACGTCGAGCACCTCGGCCCCGGCGTCCAGGCCGATTCGATCAGCGCGGATGTCGACCTCGGCACCGGGACGGACCGGCGCCATGAAGCGCGTCGTCCAGCCCTCGAGGCGACGTCCGGTCTGGGCGACGACCTGCTGCTGGGCGGCGGCCGACGTCCACATGCCGTGGACGATCGGCGCGCCGAGCCCGGCCAGGCGGGCGGCCGCGATGCTCGTGTGGATCGGATTGTGGTCGCCGGTGACGGCGGCGAAGGCGCGCAGATCCGTCGGGGCCTCCACCGTCGTGGTCGCCCGCTTGCGGCGCGGCGTGTCGCGGACATCGTCGCCGAGCACGCCGCCGGCGCGCACCGGGTCCGGGAGGTCGCCCTGTCCGGCGCGGCCGCGGATCGCGAAGCGCTCGGTGAGCGCGGCGACCTCGCCGTACGGCGAGACGATGTCGACATCGACGGTCACGACTCGCCCATAGGAGGAGTCGACCACTCCGCGCAGGGTCGCGGTGATGGACAGCTCGGCGTCCTCGCCGGGGATCTCGCCGATCGCGATCGCGTGATCCAGGTGGACGAGGTCGAGCATGCCCTCGACGACGGGCGTGCCCGCGGCATCGGCCGCATCGCCGATGACGGCGAACACGGCCGGCCAGGCCAGGCCGACGAGCACATCGGGAGCGGGGTGGGCGCTCGGCTCGACCGGTGCGCCGGAGACCGCGGCGTGGTCGGCGCGCAGGTCAGGCGTCCAGCTGACGGCCAGCTTGGCGACGCCGTCGACCGAGTCGGGCACCGATCCGCCGGCGGCGCGAGCGGCCAGGGCGCGCATCGCCCGAGCGGCATCGGCCTGCGTGACGACCGGGCTCGCGCCACGGGCGACGGTGTCCTCGATGCGGATCGGGAGGGTCAGTCGCTCACCGCCGGGCAGCGGAACCCGCAGCTCCACGAGCCCGGCCGAGGCGGCGAGGTCGGCACCCGTCTCGGGGTGCTCGGCGGTGTCGGGGCCGGTGACGACCCAGCCCGCACCGAGACGGTGCACGGGGTTGCCGACCGTCCGGCCGGCCCACACGACATCGGGAGCGGCGAGCACCAGGGCGAGCGTCTCGGCGATGCCGTCGACCTCCACCCGTCGGCGCCCGGCGACCCGCTCGGGGGCGGATCCGGCGGCGAGCAGGGCGTCGATGACCTCGTCCTCGAAACGCTGGAGCAGGTCCGCGACCGGCTCGTCGACCCGCGTGATGCCGGCGACCGAGCGGGTACCGGGGATGATGCAGACCTCGTCGGCGCTGTAGCGGGCATCGTGCGCCTGCCAGAGGGAGTCCGAGCGCCACCAGCGGCGCACGTCGGCGTCGACGACCGGCACGAAGTTGACGGGCTTGCCCGGACGCTTGCACAGCTCGACGAAGAAGGCCTCGTCGGCGGGGTGCAGCACGACATCCTCGGCGGCCGGGTGGGTGTCGAGGAGGAGCGCCAGCGCGGCGAAGCCGTCCTCGACATCCTCGGCGGCGGTGAACCGGGTCGGGATCTGGCCGCGGTCCTCCTCGGACAGACGGGCCTCGGCGCGCTGGAGCATCGCCTGGAAGCGATCGCGCAGGGTGATGTCGAGCCAGACGGCGTCGCCATCGGCGCCGGTGCCGGACAGCTCGACGAAGCGGCGCAGCCACTGGGCGTAGGCCATGTCGCGGACATCGCCAAAGTAGGGCTTGGCGGTGCGGTCGATCGCCGCGATGATCTCGTCACGGCGCGCCGCGACGGCCTCGGCGTCACCGGCGACCTCGTCGAGCAGGCGCCCGGTGCGGGAGGCGGTGTTGTCGATCTCGTGGATGTCGGCACCGAGCTGGCTGCGGCCCGAGGCCATGCCGCCGGTGGCGGTGCCGGCGCCCACCCAGGCGCCGGTGCCGCGGGTATCGACGAGCAGCTGCTTGACCTCCGGGGAGGTCGTGGCCTCGAGCGTCGCCATCGCGGCGGTGCCGACGAGGACACCGTCGAGGGGCATCGCCGGGAAGCCGTGACGGCGCGACCACTCACCGGTGAGGTAGGTGGACGCGGCCTCGGGCGTGCCGATGCCGCCGCCCACGCAGACCACGACATTGGACTGCGCGCGCAGGTCAGCATAGGTCGCGAGGACGAGGTCGTCGAGGTCCTCCCACGAGTGGTGGCCGCCGGCGCAGCCGCCCTCGATCTGCACGATGACCGGCAGCGGGGCCAACTCGCGAGCGATGGCCAGCACCTGGCGGATCTGGGCGACGGTGCCGGGCTTGAAGACGACATGCGCGATCCCGGCCGAGCGGAGATCCTCCACCAGCTCGACGGCCTCGTCGAGCTCGGGGATGCCGGCGGTCACGATGACGGCGTCGATCGGCGCGCCATTGGCACGAGCGCGCTGCACGAGGCGCTTCTGGCCGAGCTGGAGCTTCCAGAGGTAGGGATCGAGGAAGAGCGAGTTGAACTGATAGGTGCTGCCCGGGGTGAGCAGGTCGTCGAGCTCGGCGACCCGATCGGCGAAGATCTCCTCCGTGACCTGGCCGCCGCCCGCGAGCTCGGCCCAGAAGCCGGCATTGGCGGCCGCGGCGACGATCGCGGCATCGACGGTCGTGGGCGTCATGCCGGCGAGCAGGACGGGTGACTTGCCGGTGAGCCGCGTGAAGGCGGTCTCCGCGACGGTGCGACCGTCGGACAGCGTGACGAGGCGGGGCGCGAAGGCCGACCACGGCGTCGGGCGCGACGGGACCGCGCCGACCGCGGTCAGTTCGCGGTGTCCGCGGCGGGTGGTGGTCGAGACGATGCCGACGCCGCGAGGGCGGGTCTCGGCCGCGCTGAGCCGCGCCGCGAGGTCGCCGGGGCCGAGATCGAGGATCCACTGGGCACCGGCGTCCAGGGCGCCTTCCAGCGCGGCGACCCAGTCGACCGGATCGAGGACCGATCGCTGGGCGAGGTCGCGGGCGATGACCGCGTCGAGTCCGGCACGCTCGGCCCACTCGGCGACCAGATCGGCCACGGCGGCGAGCTCGGTGTGGTGGAAGGCCACGCGGGCCGGGAGCGGCTCGATGACCGGGGCGAAGGGCGAGCCGCCCGTGGACTTGCGATCGCGTTCGGACTTCTCCTGCGCGGCGACGGCCTCGAGTCGGGCGATCGTGCGGTCGAGCTCCGCCTGGGGCCCGGACAGGACGACCGAACGGCGGCCGTTGCGGATCCGGCACTCGACGCGGTTGTCCAGCTCCGCGATGATCTCCCGCACGCGATCGGGATCCACGTGGCCGACACTCAGCATCGTCGAGCCCAGCAGACCCCGGCGGCGGCCGACGATCTGGATCGCGGCTCCGACGAGGCGGGCGACGGCGAGGGCGGTGGCGGCGTCGAGCCCGGAGAGCAGGTCGGTGACCAGCTGCCCCTGGGAATGGCCGATGACGGCGACCGGAGGGTGCTCGGCGGGGTCGAGGCCCTGCCGGCGCAGCGCGGCGAGCGCGGCGACCTGGGTCAGCGCGATGCCCGGCACGGAGGCGGCGGGCTCCTGGAGCGCCTCGGACGAGGGCACGGAGGCGGCCTCGTCGTCCTCGGCCGACTCGCCGACCGCGATGGCGTCGACCCACGCCAGCGGCGTGAAGGCGATACCGGTCCGGGCCAGCTCGCCGGCGACCGGGGCGAGCATCCGCTCGACCTCACCGGTCACGGCAGCGAGATCGGACTCGAGCGCGAAGTCGCGCACCAGCTCGGCCAGCGGCGCCAGCCACTCCCCACCCTGCCCGGCGAAGGCCAGGGCATACGGGGTGTCGGAGCGGAGCTGGTCGACCAGGCGGGTGCCGGTGACGGTGTCGGGACGGGAGGACGTGAGCGCAGGCGTGGGGTCGAGCGTCGTCATAGAGGCCATCGTACGGCAAAACATGAGGAAGTCCTCATCTTTTACACGAGGTTTTCCTCATGTTCTTCCTCACACACCTGTGGGCGGTGAGTCATCCCCACCCTCCGGGAGCGGTGAGCTATCAACCACCGACGACGGCCACCTCCTCGGGGCGGTGGTCGACCATGCACCGGCCTCGGACCCTGAGCGATATCGGTGGACCGCCAACCACCGACCGCCCGCACCTGGTCGACTGCTCACCACCTCTGTCGGCGAGGCAGGCCTCCCGATACGGCGAGAAGTCCGGCATCGACGCGACTGGAGTGGCATCGATACCGGACTTCTCGAGATTCGGCACGTCGGCGGGTGGCCCCACCGGGGCGGGGATCAGACTCCGCCGGTGAGCGTAAGCCCTCCGTCGATGGTGATCGTCTGGCCGGTCACCCAGGCCGCGTCCTGCGAGAGCAGGAAGGCCACGACCGCCGCGATGTCCTCGGGCTCGCCCAGCCGCTTCATCGGATAGGCCGCGGCGACCTCCTCCTCGCGGCCCTCGTAGAGCGCTCCCGCGAACTTGGTCTTGACGACCGCCGGAGCGACCGCGTTGACGCGGATGCCCGGGGCGAGCTCGACGGCGAGCTCCTGGGTGAGGCGGATGACCGCGGCCTTGGAGACCCCGTACATCCCGATCATCGGCGAGGGCTTGAGACCCGCGACCGAGGCGATGTTGACGATGGCGCCGCCGTTCGCCGCCAGGGACGCCTCATAGGCCTTCTGCGCCCAGGCCGTCGCGGCCAGCACGTTCACCGTGAGGATCTTCTGCGCCGCCGCCAGGTCGATCTCGACGGTCCGGCCGTAGACCGGGTTGATGCCGGTGTTGTTGACCAGGAAGTCGAGCCCGCCGAAGCGGTCGATCGCCGTGGCGATGGCCTCGTCCTGATGCTCGGCGACATCGGCGGCGCCCGCCACGAAGATCGCATTGTCCTCACCCAGGTGCGCGACGGCCTCCTTGAGGGCGTCCTCCTTGCGCGCCGTGATGAGCACCTTGGCGCCCTCGGCGACGAGCCGCTCGGCGACACCGAGACCGATGCCCCGGCTGGCGCCGGTGACGATCGCGACCTTGCCGTCGAAGCGTCCCGACATCAGCTGAGCCTCTCCAGCACCATCGCCATGCCCATGCCGCCACCGACGCACATCGACTCCACGCCGAACTGCTTGTCGTGCCACTGCAGCGAGTTGATCAACGTCGAGGTGATCCGAGCGCCGGTCATGCCGAAGGGGTGGCCCACGGCGATCGCGCCGCCGTTGATGTTGAGCTTGTCCAGCGGAATGCCGAGCTGCTTGGCCGAGCCCCAGGCCTGAACCGCGAAGGCCTCGTTGATCTCGAACAGGTCGATGTCCTCCAGGGACATGCCCGCGTGGCGCAGCGCCGCCGGGATCGCCTCGACCGGGCCGAGTCCCATGATCTCCGGGGACAGACCGGTCACCGCGGTCGACACGATCCGCGCGAACGGGGTCAGACCGAGCTCCTTGGCCTTGGCATCGCTCATGATGACCAGCGCCGCCGCACCGTCGTTCAGCGGGCAGGCATTGCCGGCCGTCACGGTGCCGTCGGGGCGGAACACGGGCTTGAGCTTGCTGACCGCCTCCATCGTGACGCCCGCGCGCGGTCCGTCGTCGGCGGAGACCACGGTGCCGTCGGGCAGGGTCACCGGAGTGATGTCCTTGGCCCAGAAGCCGTTCGCGATGCCCTCTTCGGCGAGGTTCTGGCTGCGGACGCCGAACTCGTCCTGCTCCTCACGGCTCATCCCCAGATGCTGGGCCACGTTCTCGGCCGTCTGCCCCATGGCGATGTACAGATCCGGCAGGTCGCCGTTCTGGCGGGGGTCGGTCCAGGTATCGGCGCCACCCTCGGCGCGCGCGGCGGTGCGAGCGCGCGCGTCATCGAAGGCCGGGTTCTCGGTGCCCGGGACATCGGCGAAGCCGTTGGCGAACCGGCTCACGGTCTCCACACCCGCCGAGATGAAGGCATCGCCCTCACCGGCCTTGATCGCGTGGAAGGCCATCCGCGTGCTCTGCAGCGATGACGAGCAGTAGCGGTTGACCGAGGTGCCGGGCAGGTGGTCCATGCCGGCCAGCACCGAGACGGCGCGACCGATGTTGTGACCGGCCTCGCCCGCGGGCTGGCCGATACCGCAGATCAGGTCGACGATGTCGCGACGATCCAGCTCGGGGACCTTCGCCAGCGCGGCCTCGACCATCTGCACGGTCAGGTCGTCGGGACGCATGTCCTTGAGCGAACCCTTGCCAGCGCGCCCGATCGGCGAACGCGCGGTGGAAACGATGACTGCTTCGGGCATCAGTTGCCTCTCTCTCGAAAAATGGAGTGGAGTTCTCAGAAACCGAGATCGCGGCCGATGAGTTCCTTCATGATCTCGTTGGAACCGGCCCAGATCTTGGTCACTCGGGCGTCGCGCCAGGCGCGGGCGACGCGATATTCGTTCATGAAGCCGTACCCGCCGTGCAGCTGGACGCAGTGGTCGAGCACGTCGTTCTGCACCTCGGCGCTCCACCACTTGGCCTTGGCGGCGTCGATCGCGGTGAGCTGGCCCTCGCTGTGCGCGCGCACGGCCTGATCGGTGTACGCCTCGGCGACCTCGATCTTGGTGACGAGCTCGGCGAGGAGGAACTTGTTGTGCTGCAGCGAGCCGATCGACTGGCCGAAGGCCTTGCGGTCGTGGCAGTACTGGATCGTCTCGGCGAGGATCTGCTTGGCGTGGGCGATATTGGAGACGGCGGCGCCCAGACGCTCCTGAGGCAGCTTCTTCATCATCGAGATGAAGCCGCCGCCGAGCTCGCCGATGACCCGATCGTCGCCGAGGCGCAGGTCCTCGAAGAACAGCTCGGCGGTATCGGACTCCTCTTGGCCGACCTTGTCGAGCTTGCGGCCGCGGCTGAAGCCCGCGTCGCCGGCCTCGATGCCGAAGAGCGTGATCCCGCGGGCGCCCTTGCTGGGGTCGGTCCGCACGGCGGTCACGATGAGATCGGCCGAGTAGCCATTGGTGATGAAGGTCTTGGAGCCGTTGATGACCCACTCGTCTCCGTCGCGCACGGCCGTGGACTTCAGGCCGGCGAGATCCGAGCCGCCGGAGGGCTCGGTCATGCCGATGGCGGTGACGATGTCGCCGGAGGCGCAGCCGGGGAGCCAGCGCTGCTTCTGCTCCTCGGTACCGAGGTCGACGATATAGGGCACGGTGATGTCGGCGTGGATCCCGACACAGGAGGAGATCGAGGCGTTCAGCTTGCTGAGCTCCTCGGCCCAGACGGCGTTGAACCGGTAGTCCTGGGCATCGGAGCCGCCGAACTCCTCGGGGATCTCCAGGCCGAGGAAGCCCTCGGCACCGGCCGCGGTCCAGAAGTCGCGGGGCAGGCCCTTGCCGGCCAGGTGCTCCTCGACATGCGGCTGCACCTTCTTGGCGAGGAAGGCGGCGCAGGACTCGCGGAACGCCTCGTGGTCGTCGTTGTAGATAGTTCGCTTCATGGGGCTCTTTCGCGATGGGGTTACTAAGCGCTTGCTTAGCATGCCATCCCTGCGAGATGATGTCCACCATGACCGCCGAGGCCCCCTCCTCCCGCTCCCGATCCGCCGTGACCCGCGAACGGCTCATCGAGGCTGCCGTGGAGGCCTTCGCGCAGAAGGGGTTCGCGGCCACGACGACCCGCGATATCGCCTCACGGGCCGGCATGAGCCCGGCGGCCGTATACGTCCACCACGCCACCAAGGAGGAACTGCTCTTCGAGGTGAGCCACCGCGGCCACCGAGCGGCGCTCGACCGGATCCGCGACGCCGCGGCCGCACGGGTGGACCCCATCGAGCGCATCGGCCACATGGTCGGCGAGTTCAGCCGATGGCACGCCGTCAACAGCCGTGTCGGGCGCATCGTGCAGTACGAGTTCCACGCCCTGACCCCGGAGCATCGGCGTGAGATCGCGGGGTACCGGCGCGATATCGAACGCGAGATGCAGCAGGCCCTGGCCGACGGCGTCGCCGACGGAAGCGTCGACGCCGAGGACCTGAAGGGCACGGCGCTCGCACTGCTGTCGATCAGCATCGACCTCGTGCGCTGGTACTCCCCCGACGGCCCCACGACCCCCGACGAGGTCGCCGATCTGCACGCGCGGCTCGCCACCCGCATGGTGGCGCAACGCTGAACGCTCCCCGAGGAGCCGCGACCGCATCGGGGATCCCACGACGCCGGGGCCGCCGCTGGGGACGGCGAGCTATCCGGCGCCTCTGCCGCGAACGAGCGGTGCGGCCGCGGTGGTTGACAGCTCACCGCGGTGTGGCCGGGCGCAAGGCCGGTGAGCAGCCAACCACTCATCGGCGGTCGGACGTTGACCACTCACCGATTTCGCTCAGCACCCACCGGCTCGAGTGGTGCGGCACCCTCATCGCTCGTCGACCACCAGTCCGGTCGTGTAGTCGCCGTCGGCGAAGGCCGCGCTGTCCAGGACCCGCGCCAGATACGGCAGGTTCACTCCCGGCCCCTCCACCGCGCTGGCCGCGGTCGCGACGCGGGCCCGCCGAACGGCCTCCTCGCGGGTCGCGGCCCAGACGATCACCTTGGCCATGAGGGGGTCGAAGAAGGGCGTGACCGTGGTGCCCTCGCGATAGCCCGCGTCCACCCTGATCCCCTCGCCGTCCGGCATCTCCCAGCGCGTGATGGCGCCGGGCCTCGGCAGGAAGCGCTCGGGGTCCTCGGCGTAGACCCGCATCTCGATGGCGTGTCCCCGTGCTTCGGGTGAGAACCCGGCCGGCACCGTCGAGTCCCCCTCGGCCACCGCGAGCTGCCAGGCGACCAGATCCACCTCGTGGACCAGCTCGGTGACCGGATGCTCGACCTGGAGCCGGGTGTTCATCTCCAGGAAGTAGAACTCCTCGCGATCGAGGTCGTAGATGAACTCGATCGTCCCGGCGTTCCGATAGCCGACGGCCTCGCCGAGGGTGACGGCCTGACGGGCGATCTCGCGACGGACCGCGGGCGTGAGGGCGGGTGAGGGGCTCTCCTCGATGACCTTCTGATGACGGCGCTGCACCGAGCAGTCCCGTTCGCCGAGCGCGACCACCCGCCCGTCCGGCAGGCCCATGATCTGCGCCTCGATGTGCCGCGACCGCTCGACATAGCGTTCGACGATCAAGCGCGGATCCCCGAACACCGCGGCACCGCGTCCGGAGACCCGCTCCACGGCGGAGGCCAGCTCACCGGGCTCCGCGACCACGGCCATCGCGATGCCTCCGCCTCCGGCGACGGCCTTGACCATGAGCGGATAGCCCACGCGCTCCGCGACCCGCTCGGCCTCCTCGAGGGTCGCCACCGGCCCATCCGAGCCCGGCGTCACCGGGACTCCCGACCGCTGGGCGATAGCGCGTGCATTCGCCTTGTCGCCCATGGACTCGATGACATCCGCCGAAGGCCCGACGAAGGTCATGCCCGCGGCCTCGACGGCCCGCGCGAAGGCTGCGTTCTCCGAGAGGAATCCGTAGCCGGGGTGCACCAGGTCGGCGCCCGCCTCGCGCGCCGCGATGACCATCGTCTCGACATCGCCGAAGGACCGCGGCGACTCCAGCGGCACCACGATGTCGGCCTGTTCGACATAGGGCAGCCCGGCATCCGCCTCCGGGTGAGCGACGGCGCACCGCCACCCCAGTGACCGGGCGGTCCGCTCGATGCGGGCGGCGATCTCGCCGCGATTGGCGATGAAGAGCACTCCCATGGTCACTTCCGTTTCGGATCGAGCAGCCGTTGGATCTCGTCGCCGATGATGTTGCAGGCGAAGACGGTCGCGGCGATGGCCAGGCCGGGGATGAAGATCTGCATCGGCGCCTGGTCCAGGAAGGTGTACGAGCGGGCGAGTACCGCGCCCCAGGACGCGTTCGGCGGCTGCACTCCCAGCTGCAGGAAGCTGAGACTCGCCTCGGCGATCAGCGCGAAGCCCATCAGCACCGCGACCTGGACGAGGATCGGCTGGATGATATTCGGCACCACGTGCGGCAGGATCATCCGCCGCAGCCCGGAGGCGCCGAAGGATCGCGCGGCCTCGATATAGGTCTCGGAACGGATGGTCATCGTCTGGGCCCGGGCCAACCGGATGATCGCCGGGGCGAGCACGATGCCGACCGCGACCATCGCATTGGTGATGTTCGGTCCCATCGTGGCGGTGATCCCGATGGCCAGCACGATCGCGGGGAAGGACATGACGGCGTCGACGACCCGCATGATGACGAGGTCCAGCCAGCGATTGCCCCAGCCGGCAGCGATGCCGATCGGCAGCCCGACGACCAGCGCGATCCCGACGGCCAGCATCGCCGCGAGCACCGAGACGCGGGTGCCGTGCAGCATCCGGCTGAGCACATCCCGGCCGAGGTCGTCGGTGCCGAGCGGATGCGCTCCGCTCATGGGCAGGAGGATGTCGTCGAGGTTCTGCGTCGTGGGCGAGGACGGCGACAGCACGCCGGCGAAGAGGACGACGAGGGCGACGGCCGCCAAGATGGCGTAGCTGACCCACACCGAGAAGCGGCCGGCACGACGACGAGCCGTCGTGCCCTGGACACGTGAGGCGATGACGGACATCAGGAGATCCTCGGATCGAGAAGCCGGTAGGACACGTCGACGATGAGATTCGTCAACAAGATGATCATGGCGGCGACGAAGACCACCGCCTGGATCACGCCGTAGTCGCGCTGATTGGTCGCCTCCACGGCGAGCGAGCCGATGCCCGACAGGCCGAAGACGGCCTCCACCACGACGGCGCTGCCGATGAGCCGCGAGACCTGGATGCCCAGGATCGTGGCGAACGGCAGGCTGGAGTTCTTCAGGGCGTGCTTCCACACGATGCTGGCCGTCGAGAGGCCTTTCGCGCGGTGCGTGCGCACATAGTCGGTGCTGAGGCTCTCCACCATGGCGCTACGGACCTGCCGGCAGATCTCCGCACCGCCCACGAGACCGAGGGCGATCGCGGGCAGCACCAGGCCGCGCAGCGCCTGGGCGGGATCCTCCGACAGGCTGGCTCCGCCCGGCCCCGGGAACCAGCCGAGGTTGAGGGCGAAGACGATGATGAGCATCATCCCGAGCCAGAAATTGGGGATCGCGATGCCGAAGGTCGCCGAGGTGGTGAGGAAGCGGTCGAAGGTGGTGTCCACCTTCTGCGCGGCCATCACGCCCAGGGGGAGGCCGATGGCGATCGCGACGATCAGGGCGAAGAGCATGAGGAGCAGCGTGAGCGGGAGGCGCTGTCCGATGAGCGCCGTGATCGACTCCCCTGTCTGGTAGGAGGTGCCGAGATCCCCGGTCAGCGCATTCGAGATCCAGGTGAGGTACTGCGTGATGAGCGACCCGTCGAGGCCGAGATCCTCGCGGATACGTGCCAGATTCTCCGGTGTCGCGTAGTCGCCCGCGATGGCGACGGCCGGATCACCGGGGATCAGCCGTTGCAGCAGGAAGACGATGAGCGTCGCGAGGATGAGGGTCGGCACCGCCGAGAGCACGCTGGTGCCGATGACGCGCAGGATCCTCATGATGCCTCCTGAGCACTCGCACGGCCGCGACCGTAGAGCTCGGCCGTGCGCAGACAGGCCGACTCGTGCCCGGTCGCGACCTCGGCCAGCTCGGGGACGATGGACCGGCAACTGTCGACGACATGGGGGCAGCGGGTGCTGAAGCGGCACCCGGGCGGCGGTGAGAGCGGGCTGGGGATGTCGCCGGACAGCACGATGCGGCGCTGCGCCGACGTGTTGTGGACCAGCGGCTGTGCCGAGAGCAGCGCCTCGCTGTAGGGATGCAGACTCTGCTCGACGAGCGAGGGCGTGGCGGCCTGCTCCACGATCCGGCCGAGATACATGACGCAGATCCGGTCGGCGAGGTGGCTGACCACGCTCAGATCGTGGCTGATGAACAGGACGGTGAGCTCGTACTCGGCCTTGAGGTCCTGGAGGAGGTTGAGGATCTCGGCCTGCAGCGCCACATCCAGGGCCGCCACCGACTCGTCGCAGATCAGCACCTTGGGATCGGTGACCAGCGCCCGGGCGATGTTGACGCGCTGCTTCTGCCCGCCGCTGAGCTGATGCGGATAGCGAGCGAGGAACTGCGAGGACAGCCCCACGTCCTCGAGCGCCTTGACGGCGATCTGCTCGCGCTCGCGCTTCTCTCCCCGTCCCATGACGTCGAGGGGCTCGCGCACGCTCTGCAGGATCGTGCGCCGGGGGTCCAAGGCGCTGTGCGGGTCCTGGAACACCATCTGCACCGACTCGGTGAAGCGACGGCGCTCCTTCCCGGTGAACGAGGCCACGTCCTGGCCGCGCCATCGCACGGTCCCCGCGCTCACGGGAGCCAGGCCGATCGCCGCCCGGGCCACGGTGGACTTGCCCGACCCGCTCTCGCCGATGAGGCCGAGCGTCTCGCCCTCGAACAGGTCGAGGCTGACCCGGTCGACCGCGGTGACGTGACGGCGACGCCCGACCGGGAAGCGGACCGAGACCGATTCGAGGGAGAACAGCGGAGTGCTGGTCATGTATCGGCTCCTGTCGATGAAATCTCGTGGGCCCGCGCGCAGCGCACCTCGCGGGTCTCGTCGAAGGGACCGAGCTCGATCGGCTCGGCACAGACCTCGGCGCGATGCTGGCATCGCGGCGCGAACACGCACCCGGTGATCCGCTCCCCCGGCGGTGGAACCCGCCCGGGGATGGTGGCCAGCCGCCGATCCCGGTGCTGTGGCGAGGGCAGGGCCGCCAGCAGCCCGGAGGTATAGGGATGAGCGGGGGCGGCGAGCACCTCGCCCACCGGACCCCGCTCCACGATCCGACCGGCGTACATCGTGATCATCCGATCGCAGGTCTCCGCCACGACCCCGAGGTCATGGGTCACGAACAGCACCGACATCCCCCGGTCGACGGCGATGCTCTTGATGAGCTCGAGTAGCTGCGCCTGGATCGTGACGTCGACGGCAGTGGTCGGCTCATCGGCGATCAGCAGCTGCGGGGCACAGGCCAGGGCGATCGCGATCATCACCCGTTGCCGCATGCCACCGGACAGCTCATGGGGATACGCCCGGAGACGAGCCCGCGGATCGGAGATCCCGACCGAGTCCAGCAGCTCCAGGGCTGCCTTCCGCGCCTGCGCCTTCGACAGGCCCTGACGCAGTCGCAGCGTCTCGACGAGCTGATAGCCGACCGAGAACACCGGGTCCAGCGCCGTCATCGGCTCCTGGAAGACCATCGCCATCGGCACCTCGGCCTGGGGGCGGCGCCGGTTGGCGTCGTCCCAGAGCCGCGTGCCGTCGAGCTCCGCCTGACCCTCGATCCGCGAGGACCGGGGATCGAGCAGGCCCATCAGGGCGAGGGAGGTGACGGTCTTGCCGCTGCCGCTCTCGCCGACCAGCCCGACGATCTCCCCACGGTCGATCGTGAAGCTGACATCGTGCAGCGCCTGCACCCGCTCCTCTCCGTGGCCGAAGAACACCTCGAGCCCCTGGACATTGAGCACCGGCATCGTCGTCACCTCCCTCACCCCGTTCAGCCGAAGGACACGCCGAGGAACTTCGGCTTGCCCAGCAGATTGGACTCGAATCCCTGGACGTCGTCGCGCAGACCGATCAGCGAGTCCTGGAAGGCCAGCGGGAAGAACGGCGTATCGGCGTAGACCGCCTCGGCGGCCGCCTCGAAGCCCGGCACGCGTTCGGACGGCTCGACCGACTCGTCGGCCTGCGCCAATGCCTCGTCGATGCCGGGGACCGCCTCGTCGGAGGTGTTGAAGTACCCCTCGGCGGAGAACATCAGCCGGTAGGTCATCGCCGGATCGGGACGCCCCGTCCACTGCGACAGCAGGGCGGGAGCCTTGCGGTCGTTGAAGTAGTCGTTCGTGGCCTGCACGATCTCGCGCGGGATGAGGTTGACCGTGACGCCCACCTCGGACCACTGCTCCTTGAGGATCTCCGCCACACGGGTGGTCTGGGAGTCGGCGTTGACGATCATGTCGAAGCTCAGTCCCGAGACACCGGCCTCGGCCAGCAGCCGCTCGGCCTCCTGCGGATCGTGCTCATAGGCGACGGAGGCCGGGGGCTCGGCCCAGTAGCCGTCCGGAAGCGCTCCATAGGCCACGCTGCCGCGATCGAAGTAGCCGCTCTTGAGCACCACGTCGCGGTCGATCGCCAGCGACAGGGCTCGACGGACCTGGGGATCGCCCAGCTCCTCGGAGGCGCGGTTCAGATAGACCTGGTGCAGGTTGACGCGAGGCGACTGGTCCAGGGTCACGCCGCTGGCCCCTTCGAGCGACTCCGCATCCGACGGGGCGACCTCCATCGACACGTCCTGCTGGCCGGAGCGCAGCGAGGTGACGCGGGTCTTCGGGTCAGGGATGATGTTGAAGGTGATGCCGGCGACCCGGTCGACATCGCCGTCCCAGTAGTCCTCGAAGCGCTCGACCTTCAGCGAGTCGCCGCGGCGCCACTCGACGAAGGACCAGCCACCGGCGCCGACCGGCTGGGTGCTCAGATCGCCGCCCGCGGCCTCCGCCGCCTTGGGCGAGACCATCATGCCGGCGCGATCGGCCAGAACGAGCAGCAGCGAGGCGTCGGGGTGGGTGAGCACCAGGGTCACGGTGCTCTCGTCGTCGACGCGCACCTCGCTGACCGAGGCGAGATCGGCCTGGATATTGGAGCCCTCCCCCATGGCGCGATCCAGGTTGTACTTGACCGCCTCGGCGTCGAGCGGCTCGCCGTCGTGGAAGGTGACACCTTCACGGAGCGTGAGGGTCAGCTCGGTGGGCGAGACCTGCTCCCACGATTCCGCCAGCCCCGGCTCGGCCTCCAGGCCGGAGTCGAAGGACACCAGCGTGTCGTAGATCGGGTAGAGCAGGACGTGGTCGGTGCCGGCATTGCCTCGGATCGGATCGAGGGACGAGGCATCGGCGGCGGCCGCGACCTTGAGGTCCTTGTCCTCGTCCGAGGAACCGCCGCCACCGCCGCATGCGGTGAGCACGGCGAGAAGCGTCGCTGCGGCGATCGCTCCCCATCGAGATCGTCTCATCATGATTGGCGTCCTTCCGTCCACTGCTGGCGCAGCTTGTATTTTTCGATCTTGTTGGTCGGTGTTCTGGGGATCTGCGCCACCGGCACGAAGGCGTGGGGGCGCATGAACTTGGGCATCGCGTCGTGGCAGTACGCCGCGAGGAGCTCGACATCGAATCGCTCGGCGTCCACGGGCTCGACATAGGCGATCACGTCGTCCTCGTCACCCTCCTGGCTCGGCACCGCGACGACGGCGGCGAGCTGGACCGAGGGGTGCCGGGTGATGATCTCCTCGATGTGGAAGCTGGAGATGTTCTCGCCCCGCACCCGGATGCGATCGCCGAGGCGGTCGACATACAGGAACACGCCGTCCTCCTGGCGGAGCGCCGCATCCCCGGTGTGGAACCAGAGATTGCGCCAGGCCTTGACGGTGGCCTCCGGCTTGCCGAGGTACTCGTGGAAGACGAGAGCGGGCAGTCGCGGCCGCATGGCGAGCTGGCCGACGACGCCGTCGGGGCAGACCCGGTCGCGGTCGTCGAGGACCACGACCTCCATGAACGGCGCCGGCATCCCCATGATCCCCTTCGGCATCGGCTCGGATCCCTGCAGAACCGGCAGCCGATGGTCCTCGAAGACCCGGCGCAGGGCCGCGTGGCCGAGACCCCGATACAGGTCCGGCGGCGTGGCCTCGCCCTCGGGCAGCTGCTCGGTCAGCGTCATCAGCGCGGCCCCCGTCTCGGACTGGCCGAAGCCCGAGGTCACGAAGTCGATGCCGAAGCGGGTCGCGAAGTCGTGGTGGTTCGCCGGCAGCGGCTGCATGTGGACCTTGTTGAGCGGGTTGCGGCGATCATCGTCGCGGGGCTCGGCGTTCAACAGCCAGGGCGTCATCACGTCCAGCAGCACTGCGGTGGTGCACCCGGTGGAGCGGATGCGGCGCCAGAAGTCCGAGGGGCTGAACCGGTCCCACAGGCTGACCGAGGCACCGCTCCACAGGGCGCGGACGACATTGAAGTGGGCTCCGCCGACGTGGTACATCGGCAGGTCGTTGTAGACGACATCGTCCGGCGTCAGCATCGAGCGACCGATCCACGTGTACCCGTTGATCCAGCGATGCGACTGCACCACGCCCTTGGACGGGCCGGTCGTGCCCGAGGTGTAGATGACATTGGCCGGGTCGTCATAGGCGACCTCGACCGCGGGACGCTCGGCCGGTTCCAGCAGGGCGCCGAACTCCCCGCCCAGATCCGGCTCGACGATCACGGTGCGCGGCGGCCGGTCCAGGCGGTCCTCGACCTCCCGGACGCGATCGAGCATCTCGATGTCCACGATGAGCAGCTCGGGGGCCGTGTCGTCGAGCTGATAGGCGAGCAGATCACCCGTGTACTGGAAGTTCACCGGGGCATAGACGGCGCCGGCCTTCCACAGCCCGTACATGGCGAGAGCGGAGACGAGCGGTCGCACCGTGAGCACGCTCACCCGGTCCCCGGGGGCGATCCCGGCGGAGGCCAGCTGTCCGGCGAGGTGGTCGGTGAGGGCACCGAACTCGCGGTAGCGGAGGTCCTGTCCCGTCTCGCCGTAGTGGACCGCGAGACGATCCGGGGTGGTCGCCACGTGATGATCGAGCGCTGCCACGGCGGTGGGGAAGTCGAACTCGAGCAGCTCCTCGAGCTGCTGGACGGAGTAGGTCATCACGGCCTCGTTCCGAAGGACGGGGGTCCGAGCAGCTCGGGAAGGACCCGGTAGGCGTCGTGGACCCAGCGGGTCAGCAGCTCGCGGCTGCGGCGCGGGTCGATGACATCGTGGACGCCGTAGCGCTCGGCGGTCCGGAACGGCGAGCGCACCGCCTCGAGCCGATCGCGGATCTCGGCGAGCATCGCCTCGGGATCCTCCGCGGCCTCCAGGTCCGCGCGATAGGCGGCCTCGATGCCGCCCTCGACCGGCAGCGAGCCCCAGTCGCCCGAGGGCCAGGCCCACTGACGGTTGTACCGGTGCCGGTTGACCTGCCCCGCGCCACCGACGCCGAAGACGCGTCGCACGATGATCTCCGCCATCGGGACCCGGGCTTGGTAGACCGCTGCGACGGCGCGGGCGCCTCGGCGGATCGAGGCCGTCTTCTCGGCATGGAGGCCGATCATCATGCCGGCCTGGTCGGTCAGGCTGACGATCGGCAGATGGAAGGTCTCGCAGAGATCGACGAACCGGGTGAGCGCGTCCGCGCCGTTCGGCGTCATGGTCGCGCCCTTGTACGGGTCGGTGGCCACAACCCCGACCGGACGGCCGTCGAGTCGCGCCAGCCCGGTGTAGACCGAAGCGGAGTAGCAGGTGTAGTCGAAGACCGAGTCCGCGTCGAAGACCGCGTCGAGGATGGGGCGCAGACGATAGGGCTGGCGACGATTGCGCGGGACCACGTCGGCCAGCTGCTCGGCATCACCGGACGCCTCCCGCCCGGCGATGACCGGAGGGAGCTCGTAGACGCTCGACGGCAGGTAGCCGAGGAATCCGCGGATCGCGGCGAGGGCGGCGGCCTCATCGGGCACGATCCGGTCGACGGCGCCGCTGCGGCGATGCACCTCGGCACCGCCGAGCTGCTCCTTGTCCAACGCCTCACCGGTCGCATGACGCACCACCGGCGGGCCGGCGACGAAGAGCTGGGAGGCCCCTTCGATGAGCACGCTGAAGTGGCTCATGACGACCCGAGCGGCTCCCAGCCCGGCCACCGGGCCCATGCAGGCGGCCACGACGGGCACCAGCGAGAGGTTCGCGACGACCGTGTCCCATCCGGGGTTGGCGGGGACATAGGTGTAGCCCGACTGTTCCAGCATCCGGACGCTGCCACCGCCTCCGGTGCCCTCGACGAGACGGATCAGCGGAAGCCGGTAGGCGGCAGCCAGGCGCTCCGAGTCGACCTGCTTGGCCATGATCGAGGCATCGGCGGCTCCGCCGCGGACCGTGAAGTCATCGGCCCCGATGGCGACCCGGCGACCCGCGATCGCGCCGAGACCGAAGACGAAGTTGGTCGGGACGATGTGCTCGCCCCCCTCGTCGGGGAAGCCGGCGAGGGCGCCGATCTGCTCGAAGCTGTCCTGGTCGAGCAGGGCGGCTATCCGCTCAGTGACGGTGCTGCGGCCCGCCGCATGCTGTCGGCGGATCTTCTCCGAGCCACCGAGCTGGGCAGCCATCGCGTGGCGACGCTCCAACTCGGTGATCTCCGCGGACCAGGTCGGTGACACTGCGGCACGTCCTCTCGCTACGACTAGGGTCTAAGCGATCGCTTAGCCCGGCGAGAAGTCATGCTAGGTGATGCGCATCACACGATGCAAGCATCTTTTTCCGGCGATGGTCGGCGACCCCCGGTTGGCTCGCCGACCATCGCGCCAGGATTCAGGCCAGACGCACCAGGAGCGCCCCTTCCTCGACCACTTCACCCTCGTTTACCAGCATTTCCTCGACCTTCCCCGAGGACTCCGCCAGAACGGGGATCTCCATCTTCATCGACTCCAGAACGACCAGGACATCACCGGCGACGACCTCGTCACCCGCCTTCACCTCGACCCGGAAGACCGAGGCGGACATCTCCGCACGCACATCAGCCATCACTTACGCCTGCCTTTCATCACGTTGAGTTCTGCAGGCGCTAAGCATACGCTTAGGTCACGCCTGCCCCCAGGGGTCGGCGCGGGGACCCCGATCGGGTGACGACCTGCGGGGCACGACCGCCGAACGACGAGGAATCAGCGAGAATGACGGCCATGAGCAGCGACGCGACGCCGGCCCCCCAGGCGGCTCTCGAACTCGAGCCCGAGGCGGTCGAGGTCATCGAGCGCTACTGGGCGGAGCGGGCCAGCGGACCGTCTCGCAAGATCCTCATCGGCGCCACGCTCGCCTTCGCCGAGCTCGGGTACCACGGGGCCTCGACCCGCGCGATCGCCGCACGCGCCGAGATGAGCCCCGCCGCGGTCTACATCCACTTCTCCTCCAAGGTCGAGCTGTTCCACCACATCGCACTCGAAGGGCACAAGACGTCCACCGGCGCCTTCAACGAACCCGCGGAGTTGGTGGCGGACCCGGCGAGCAAGCTGCGGATGGGTGTGGCCTCGTTCGCCACCTTCAACGCCGAGATGAACACCTTCTCGCGGACGATCGAGTACGAGATGCGCCTGCATCACGATGGCCGGTTCGCTGATGTGTGGCGGCTGCGCCGTGGCGTCGAGGAGCACATGCGTCGCATCCTGCAGGCCGGCGTGGACGAGGGCGTCTTCCGGATCGCCGATGTGGAGTGGATGAAGATCCTGTTGCTCTCCAATTGCATCGACATCGCCCGCTGGTATCGCCATGCCTCACCCCATACGCCGATGGCCCTCGGCTTCCGATACGCCGATCTGGCGATGTCCCTGGTGGGCGCCGGGCCTTGACATGAACGTCAATCGGTCGGGTAGGCTCACCCGACCGGACACCTCACCTCCGGTCCCTGCCACCGTCGACCGTCAGGAGCGCCCGATGACGATCGCCCCCACCCTCGACGATCTCGATGATCTCGGCGTGCTGCTGCGCCTGGAGGTGCCGCCGGAGTTCGAGGATCTAAACGGCCACGTCAACGTCCGCCATCACTACGCGATGCACATGGAGGGCGTGGAGAAGGCCTTCGTCGAGCAGCTGGGGGTCGACGAGGCGCGCGCCGCACTCGGCGACGGCACCTTCAGCCTCACCCATCACATCGTCTTCCATTCCGAGATCCTGATCGGCCACGAGGTCTCGGTGCACCTGCGCCTGCTCGATCGCTCCGACAAGATCATCCACGCGATGACGATCCTCGCCAACCGCACGACAGGCCGTGTGGCGAGCACCATCGAGTTCATCGAGGCCCATGTGGATCTCACGGCGCGCCGGGTCACGCTGATGGGCGAGGACCTCGCCTCCGCCCTGGACGACCTGATCGACCGGCACCGGGGGCTGACCTGGGACCTGCCGCTCAGCCAGCCGCTCGGCGTGCGGGGAGGCTGAGGGCACCGGAGATGACAGCGCCCCCGCCGCCACGGAGGACGACAGGGGCGCTGGAGCGGGAGAGGCTCAGGCCTCGGCGGGCTGGAGGACCGCCTCGGCCACGATCTGCAGGATGATCTTGTCGCCGATCATCACCTTGTCGCCCTCGAGGGGGATGTTGAAGTCGATGCCGAACTCCTTGCGACTGATCTCGCCCTTGGCCTCGACACCCACGCGCGTGCCGCCCCACGGGTCGCCGCCCTCGCCGAGGAACTCCACCGCGAGCTCGACCGGCTTGCTCACGCCCTTGATCGTGAGGTCGCCGGTGACGACGAACTCGTCATCGCTCTTCTGCTGCACGCCGGTGCTCACGAAGGTCATGGACGGGTAGCTCTCGACCTCGAAGAAGTCGGCCGAGCGCAGGTGCGCGTCACGGTCGGCGGTACCGGTGTTGATCGAGCTCAGGTCGACCGAGACCTCCACCCGCGAGGCGGTGACGTCGGGCGCGGTGACCAACGTGCCGTCGAAGGTGTCGAACTTGCCGCGGACCTTGCTCATGATGTGTCGGACCTGGAAACCGATCTCGGTGTGGGTCGGGTCGAGCTTCCAGGTGCCGGGGGTGACGGTGCTGGTCATGGTGTCTCCTTGCGAACGAGAAATCCGGGAGCCGAAGTGGCTACGAGTGACACAGTACCCACTAGTTTAACTTTCAATCAAGTGCTGCTTGCCGTAAAGTGGGTCACATGAGCGAGTCCCCCCGCCTTGAGCTCGACCTGGCCGAGGTCAACGACACCCCCTGGCTGTCCAGCCAGCAGCAGGAGATCTGGCGTGCCTTCCTCGGCGGCTCCACCGTGCTGATGGATCAGCTGGATCGCGACCTGCGCCGTGAGCACTCACTCTCGATGTCCGAGTACGAGATCCTCGTCCGCCTGTCCGAGGCCCCGGGACGGTCCATCCGCATGGCCGAGCTGGCCGCTCTGGTGGCGCACTCGCGCAGCCGCATCACCCACACGATCTCCCGCCTGGAGAAGGCCGGGATCGTCACCCGCGATCAGTGCAGCACCGACGGACGTGGGGTCACCGCCGCCCTGACCGACCACGGATTCGGGGTGCTGGCCGATGCCGCGCACACCCATGTGCGGGGCGTCCACACCTACCTCCTCGACAACTCCACGCCCGAGGAGTTCGCCGCCCTCGGCCGGATCATGGGGCGCATCAGCGACCAGCTCGGCGGCCGGACCTTCTGATCGATCGCACGCACCGGCAGCGGGTCGACCCTTCGTCCTGGTAGCGGTAGCTGGTCGACCTTTCGCTCCCGGTGGAGGTAGTCCGTCAACCCCGTCGGCACCGGATGACCTTGATGGCCTACCCCCGCTCGGGTGGTGTGGTGGGCGATCCACCGCCGCCTGGCCGGCCTGATCACTCCAGCAGGGCGCGGGTCCGGTCGTCGCGCTCGCCGGCATATAGCCGGTCGAGGACGACCGCGAACAGCGGTTCGGCCGGATCGGCCAGTTCGAAGAGGGTCATGCTGGAGCGCAGCTTCATCGCATCGACCCCGCCCAGCAGCGCGACGGGATCGGCACCGGTGTCCGCCGCGACACCGGTGGCCTCCACGAGCCGCGGGCCGAGCACGGGATGGGCGAGATACTCGCGGGCCTCGTCCAGCGAGGCGATGCCGTATCGCTGCGCCATCGGGCTCGATCCCAGCCCCAGCAGCTGCGGGAAGACGAACCACATCCAGTGCGTGCTCTTGCGTCCGGCACGCAACTCCGCGAGAGCACGCTCGTAGGTGCCGTCGGTGTCCTGGGCCTCGACGAAGCGGGACAGCTCCTCCATGGGTCCATGATCGAACCCCGCCCACGGTTCCGCATCCCACCGCCCGGCGGGGAGCGAGCGATCAGTCGCGAGTCAGACGGCGGTGCGTGACGCGGTGGGGGCGGGCGGCCTCGGCGCCCAGACGCTCCACCTTGTTGGCCTCATAGGACGCGAAGTTGCCCTCGAACCAGAACCAGTTGCCCGGCTCCTCGTCGGTGCCCTCCCACGCGAGGATGTGAGTCGCGACGCGGTCGAGGAACCAGCGATCGTGGGACGTGACCACGGCACAGCCGGGGAAGTCCAGCAGCGCATCCTCCAGCGCCGACAAGGTCTCGACGTCCAGGTCATTGGTCGGCTCGTCGAGCAGCAGCATGTTGCCGCCCTGCTTCAGCGTCAGCGCCAGGTTGAGGCGGTTGCGCTCACCACCGGAGAGCACCCCCGCCTTCTTCTGCTGATCCGAGCCCTTGAAACCGAAGGACGCCACATAGGCGCGGCTGTTCATCTCGAAGTTGGCGACCTTGATGAAGTCCAAGCCCTCCGAGACGACCTCCCACACATTCTTGTTCGGGTCGATATTGGCGCGGGTCTGGTCGGCATAGCTGATCTTCACGGTCTGCCCGACATCGAGCGAACCGGCATCGGGCTGTTCCGAGCCCGTGATCATCCGGAACAGGGTCGTCTTGCCGACGCCATTGGGACCGACGATGCCGACGATGCCGGCCCGCGGCAGCGAGAACGAGATGTCATCCCACAGCGTCCGGCCCTCGAAGCCCTTCGTGAGGTCCTCGGCCTCCAGGACGACATCGCCGAGGCGAGGTCCCGGGGGGATGTTGATATCGGTCGTGTCGATCTTGCGGGCCTTCTCGGCCTCCGCCGCGAGCTCCTCATAGCGGGCGAGGCGCGCCTTGCTCTTGGCCTGGCGGCCCTTGGCATTCGAGCGCACCCATTCGAGCTCCTTCTCGAGCATCTTGGCGCGCTTGGCGTCCTTCTGCCCCTCGACCTTGAGGCGGTCCTTCTTGGTCTCGAGGTAGGTGGAGTAGTTGCCCTCGTAGGGGTACAGGCGGCCGCGGTCGACCTCGCAGATCCACTCGGCCACGTGGTCGAGGAAGTAGCGGTCGTGGGTCACGGCGAGGATGGCGCCGGGGTAGGACGCCAGGTGCTGCTCGAGCCAGAGCACGGACTCGGCGTCGAGGTGGTTGGTGGGCTCGTCGAGCAGGAGCAGGTCGGGCTTCTCGAGCAGCAGCTTGCACAGGGCGACGCGGCGGCGCTCACCACCGGACAGGACCTTGACGTCCGCGTCCGGCGGCGGGCAGCGCAGCGCGTCCATCGCCTGCTCGAGCTGGGCGTCGAGGTCCCAGGCGTCGGCGTGGTCGATCGCCTCCTGGAGCGCACCCATCTCGGCCCTGAGGGCGTCGAAGTCGGCGTCGGGCTCCGCCATGAGGGCGGAGATCTCGTTGAACCGGTCGAGCTTGCCCTTGATCTCGGCGACGCCCTCCTGGACGTTGCCGAGCACCGTCTTGTCCTCGTTCAGCGGCGGCTCCTGCTGCAGGATGCCGACGGTGTAGCCCGGCGACAGCCGTGCCTCGCCGTTCGAGGGCTGGTCGAGGCCGGCCATGATCTTCAGGATCGTCGACTTGCCCGCGCCGTTCGGTCCGACGACGCCGATCTTCGCCCCGGGGAGGAAGTTCAGTGAG
>JAEZEJ010000091.1 GCA_023417775.1 Actinomycetes bacterium
GGGGGGGGCACGAGGTTGTCGGGTGATCTCGGTGGACCACTAGGCTGAACCACATGAGCATCGATATCGGGATGGCCAAGCGCGGGCGGCAGGGTTATCACTTCGACGACATCGCGATCGTCCCATCGCGACGCACGCGTGATCCCGAGGAGGTGTCGACGCACTGGCAGATCGACGCCTATCGCTTCGACCTGCCGGTGATGGCCGCGCCGATGGATTCGGTCATGAGCCCGGACACCGCGATCGCGTTCGGCCGGTTCGGGGGTCTCGGCGTCCTCGATCTTGAGGGGTTGTGGACTCGCTATGAGAATCCCGAGCGGCTGCTGGAGGAGATCGCGACGATCGACCCGGCCAGCGCCACCCAGCGTCTGCAGGAGATCTATCGCGAGCCCATCAAGGCCGAGCTGATCACGGAGCGACTGCAACAGGTGCGAGAGGCCGGGGTGACGGTGGCGGGGGCGTTGTCGCCGCAGCGCACCAAGCAGTTCGCCGAGACGGTCGTCAATGCCGGCGTGGATCTGTTCGTCATCCGCGGCACCACGGTCTCGGCCGAGCATGTCTCGGGGCAGACCGAGCCTCTGAACCTGAAGAACTTCATCTACGAGCTCGATGTCCCGGTGATCGTCGGCGGGTGCGCCACCTATCAGGCGGGTCTGCATCTCATGCGCACGGGCGCGGCGGGTGTGCTCGTCGGCTTCGGCGGGGGAGCGGCGCACACGACGCGTTCGGTGCTGGGTGTGGCGGTTCCGATGGCCTCGGCGGTCGCGGATGTGGCCGCGGCGCGGCGCGACTATCTGGACGAGTCCGGGGGACGGTATGTGCACATCATCGCGGACGGTTCGATCGGTCGCAGTGGCGATATCGCCAAGGCGGTCGCGTGCGGCGCGGACGCGGTGATGATCGGTTCGCCCTTCGCGCGTGCCGACGATGCTCCCGGGCGTGGTTTCCACTGGGGCGCCGAGGCGTGGCACCCTGATCTGCCGCGTGGCGAGCGTGTCGATATCGGTACGGTCGGGTCGCTGGAGCAGGTGCTGTTCGGTCCGTCGTCGGTGTCGGACGGCACGATGAATCTCATCGGGGCGCTGCGCCGGGCGATGGCGACGACTGGTTACACGGAGCTGAAGGAGTTCCAGCGGGTCGAGGTCGTCCTAGGATGACGGGCAGCGACGCACGGCCGCGTCGCTGAGCATCGGAGAGTGGGTGGATCCGTGGAGGATTTTCTTCGTCATCGTTGGCAGGCGATCGTTCTGACGATCGTGGCAGTGGTGTTCATCGTGCAGAACCGCCATGACACGAAGATCACGTTCTTGTGGATGGATCTGCGTTCGCCGATGTGGTTGACGCTCACGGCGGTGACGCTGCTGGGCGTGGTGATCGGGATCTTCGTGAATCGCCGCACCGGACGGAAGTCGTGACGCTGGGTCCGTTGCAGTGGCGCGAGGTGCCGCACGAGCATCCTGATGTGATGGCGTTGTTGTCGCTCATGTCGGTTGAGATGAACGTGCTGTACGGACGGCCGGTGGACGAGGCGCCGCCGGGTGCCCCGGTCGATCCGGGTGGCCTGGCGGTGACCGTTCTCGGCGTGAGCGAGGGCGTCCCGGTGGCGACGGCGAGCCTGCGTCCCGCGGGTGGCGATCTGGAGCTCAAACGGATGTATGTCGCCGTCGATGCGCGTGGCGAGGGCCTCGGTGCTCGGTTGCTCGAGCGGATGGAATCGGAGGCTGAGCGTCTGAGCGCTCGGCGACTGGTCCTGCACACGGGTGAGCTGCAGGCTGCAGCGGTCGGGTTGTACCGGTCGCGCGGGTACGAGCCGATCGAGCCGCTCCCGGGCTACGAAGATGTGCCGGGTTCGCTGTTCCTCGGGCGGTCGCTCGTCTGAGCTCCGGCGGTCTGGGGTCGCCATCGGTGGTGGCGTTTCCATCGTCGGGTGCCGGGTGTGCGGAATTCGGGGGTGCCGTCTGTTGGGTTGATGCGGCAGTGGAGGTGTCCGGTGTGGATCTGTCGGTGATGTTCCGCGCAGACGCTGATGGCTTCTTTGATGTCGGTGGTGCCGCCGTTGGCCCAGGTCTGGTCGCCGTGGTGTCCTTCGCACTCCGTCGCGGCTACGCCCCTTGTGCGACGGCTCCACGCCCGGTGGTCGGTCGCATCCTGGGCTGGCGCAGCCGTGGTCTCTGTGGTCGCGTCCTCCAGGAGGCGCTTGGCAATAGTGCTCCCCGCACGAGCGGGGATGATCCATGAAACGGCCCCACTTGCTCGCGGCCGCTCGCGCTCCCCGTACGAGCGGGGAAACAGGCCTCGGCCCGTGGTCGTTCCGCCGCTCGTCGTCGTAGCGGGACCTGGGAGCGGCGTTCGGAACGGCGTCGTCTCCGGCATCGCACGGCACCGCCCGGGCGTCGATCCAGACACGGCGGGCGAGGGGTGGCCTGAGCGGCGATCAGATATCTGACATTACCCGTGTCACATTCGAGATACTCACGGTATCCTGATCGACATGCTCGATGTCAGCCAGGCCGCGTCCGCTGTGTCGGACTCCCGCGTGAAGCGCCTCACCGCGATCATCCGCACCACCACCGACGAGTCCCGTCGCACCGTCTCGCCGCTGACCGGCGATGAGATCGCGACGGTGCCGGTCTCCAGCGTCGATGACGTCTCCGCCGCCTTCGAGGCCGCGCGCCGCGCCCAGCGTGCCTGGGCCCGCACCTCGCTCCAGGCGCGTCAGCGGATGCTGCTGCGACTGCATGATCTTGTGCTGGATCGCCAGGAGGAGCTCCTCGATCTCATCCAGCTCGAGTCCGGCAAGGCCCGCGCGCACGCCTTCGACGAGATCGCCCACCTCGCGCTGACGGCCCGTTACTACGGCCGTCGTCTCGCCGCGATCGTCGGCCCGCACCGTCGGTCGGGCGTCTACCCGGGGCTCACCTCGGTCCGTCAGGTGCAGCAGCCCAAGGGTGTCGTGGGTGTCATCAGTCCCTGGAACTACCCCCTGACGATGGCGATCTCCGACGGGCTCGCGGCCCTCGCGGCGGGCAATGCGGTCGTGCACAAGCCCGACAGCCAGAGCCCGCTGACCGCGCTTGCGGGGGTCGAGCTGCTCCGCGATGCCGGCTTCCCGCCCGAGATCTGGCAGGTCGTCAGCGGCCAGGGTTCCGTCGTCGGGCAGGCGATCATCGAGCGTGCGGACTACATCTGCTTCACCGGCTCGACGGCCACCGGCAAGCGCGTGGCGAGCCAGTGCGCCGAGCGGCTGATCGGCTGCTCGCTGGAACTCGGCGGCAAGAACCCGATGATCGTCCTGCCCGGAGCGAATGTCGAGAAGGCGGCCGCCGGAGCCGTCACGGCCTGTTTCTCATCGGCCGGCCAGCTGTGCGTCTCCATCGAGCGCATCTACGTCCACCGGCGGCAGTACGCGGCCTTCCGCGATGCCCTGGTGCGCCGGGTCCAGGCGATGAGCTTCGGCACGGCCCTGGACTGGGAAGCCGACATGGGCACGCTCGTCTCGCCCGCCCAGCTCGCCACGATCGAGAAGCACGTCGAGGATGCCAAGGCTCACGGCGCCACGGTGCTCGTCGGCGGCCGCGCCCGTCCGGATCTCGGCCCCTGGTTCTATGAGCCGACCGTGCTCGACGGTGTGACCTCGGCGGCCGAGTGCTTCGCGGAGGAGACCTTCGGCCCCCTCGTCTCGCTCTACTCCTACGACACGGTCGACGAGGCCGTCGCCTTCGCCAATGCCGGGGTCTACGGGCTCAACGCCAGCGTCTGGGGGCCGACGCGCGCGGCGAAGCAGGTCGCGGCCCGGCTGAAGGCGGGCACCGTCAACGTCAACGAGGGTTTCGCCGCCACCTTCGGCAGCATCGACGCTCCGATGGGCGGCATGCGCGAGTCGGGCACCGGTCGCCGGCAAGGGGCCGAAGGGCTTCTGCGCTTCACGGAGAGTCAGGCGATCGGTGCTCAGCGACTCATGCCCGTCGGGGGTCCGCCGTTCATCGGTGCCGGGGTGTTCAGCAAGCTCATGACCCTCGGCCTCCGGCTCCTCAAGAAGGCGGGCAAGGCATGAGCGAGCACTACGACGTCATCGTCATCGGGTCGGGCTTCGGAGGCAGCGTCTCGGCTCTGCGGCTCACGGAGAAGGGCTACAAGGTGGCCGTGCTGGAGGCGGGCCGGCGCTTCCGCGACGAGGAGTTCGCCACCACGTCCTGGCATCTGCGGGACTACCTCTGGGCGCCCTCCATCGGCTGCTACGGCATCCAGCGGGTGGATCTGTTGAAGGACTCCCTGATCCTGTCGGGTGCGGGGGTCGGGGGAGGATCCCTCGTCTACGCCAACACCCTCTATGAACCGCTCGAACCGTTCTTCCGCGATCCCGCCTGGGGTTACATCACGGACTGGAAGGACGAGCTCGCACCGTACTACGACCAGGCCAAGCGCATGCTCGGTGTCGTCGAGTATGCGATGGAGACGCCCGCCGATCGGGTCATGCGGGAGACCGCCCGGCGGATGGGCGTCGAGGGCACCTTCCACTACGCACCGGTCGGCGTGGCCTTCGGGCCGGAGCCGGGCGCGCCGCTGGGCGATCCCTACTTCGGCGGCGCGGGGCCTCAGCGCAATGCGTGCCTCAATTGCGGCGAGTGTATGACCGGCTGCCGGCACAATGCCAAGAACACGCTGGTCAAGAACTACCTCTACCTCGCCGAGCAGGCCGGGGCGGAGATCTTCGCCCTGACGACCGTCACCCGGGTGCGGCCCCGGCGCCAGGGCGGTTACGAGATCAGCACCAAGCCGACCGACAAGCGCTTCGGCAAGGGGACCACCTTCACGGCCGACCAGGTGGTCTTCGCCGCCAGCGCGCTCGGCACGCAGCGGCTGCTCCACCAGCTGCGCGACTCCGGCGACCTGCCGCGGCTGTCGCGGCGCCTCGGGGTCCTGACGCGCACCAATTCCGAGGCGCTGCTCGGTGCGATCGCCACGGACGACTCGGTCGACTACTCCGAGGGTGTCGCGATCACCTCGTCGATCCATCCGGATCCGTACACCCACATCGAGCCGGTCCGCTACGGCAAGGGCTCGAACGCGATGATGCTCGTACAGTCGGCCCTGGCCCCCGCCGATACCGGCCGCCACCGACTGCGGGAGTGGGCCGTCAATATGCTCAAGATGGTGCCCTATCTGCACAAGATCTTCGACTGGCGGCACTGGTCGGAGCGCACGGTCATCGCGCTGGTGATGCAGGCCTACGACAACTCGATCACCACCTACACCAAGCGCGGTCTGTTCGGTCGGCGGCGGTTGAGTTCACGCCAGGGGCACGGTCTGCCCAACCCGGCGTATATCCCCGAGGGCCACCAGGCCGTCACCACGATGGCCGACATCATGGGCGGCATCGCGGGCGGCACGGTCGGCGAGCCCGTGGGCGTGCCCATGACGGCCCATTTCATGGGCGGCTGTGCGATCGGCGACTCCGCGGCGAACGGTGTGATCGACCCCTACCAGCGGGTCTTCGGACACCCCGGCCTGCACGTGGCCGATGGCTCGGCGGTCAGCGCCAATCTGGGGGTGAATCCCTCGCTCACCATCACCGCCCAGGCGGAGCGGGCGATGGCGATGTGGCCGAACAAGGGAGAGGCCGATCCGCGTCCGCCGCTCGGCGCGCGGTACCGGCGGGTGGAGGCGGTGACGCCCAAGAATCCGGCCGTTCCGGAGGCCGCGCCGGCGGCATTGCGACTCCCTGTCGTCGGGGTCGGCTGAACCGTCTTCCATCGTGGGACGCGAATAATCACCCATTTTCGATCAAAGTCCAGCACCGACACGCGTGTGACGGAAGAAAATTGTGTGACTGGTGTTCCTTCTGAGGCATCAGGGGATTAGCGTGGTGACCCATGAGTCGCCGCTTCCCCCTGCTCGTGGTGTCGGTCCTCGGCCTCGTGGGCACATCGATGTCCGCTGTGCAGGCCGCTCCCGATGAGGACCGCGTGGCGGCGATCCAGGTCGAGCTGGTCGAGTCCCGTCAGGCGCTGAACGGCCTCTATGCCAATGCCGCCGCTGCCTCCGAGCAGTACAACGCGGCCGTCGTGGCAGCCGAGCGGGCTGACGCCGAGATCACCGAGCTGGACGGGCAGATCGCCGAGGCGGAGTCCGAGCTGGAGGTCGAGCGGGCGGCGGTCGCGGACCTGACGCTGCGGCAGTTGGAGGGCAACGACCGACTTCAGGCGTTCTCCTCCCTGGCGGGATCCAGCGAGCCGCGCGAACTCCTCGAGCGTGCGGGTGCGTTCGCCAGCACGCAGGACGCCGCGGCAGCGCAGATCTCCCGGTTGGAGGCCAAGCAGGCCGTCGTGCGCACCGTCCTCGACGAGGCCGAGCGGGCACAGCAGCGCCGCGACGACGCGGTGGCGGCGCAGCGTTCCACCGTCCAGTTCATCGAGGACACCATCGGCGAGGCGGAGCAGCGTCAGGGGGAGCTCACCGGTGAGCGCGAGACGCTCCTGGCCGAGCTGGCCCGGCTCCAGGAGCTCAGCGTTGACGAGGTGACCTCGCGGCAGGACCGGATCGACGAGCGCATCGACTCCTCTGGTCCCTCGACGGTTCCCGAGGGCGCGCCCGGAGGCTCCGGCGGCGAGAACACCTCGCCGTCGCCGAATCGTCCGGCTCCCACCACGGAGGCGCCTCGTCCCACGCAGCCGCCGCCGCCTCCGCCGGCGCCCAAGCCCCCGCCGAAGCCGACACCGCCGCCCGCTCCCAATCCCACGGGTGTCGAGGCGATGATCGGATACGCGCAGGCGCAACTCGGCAAGCCCTATCAGTGGGGCGGCGCGGGACCGAACTCCTTCGACTGCTCCGGTCTGGTCATGCGCGCGATCCAGAACGCCGGGGGAAACTCGCCGCGGGTCGCCGGGGACCAGTACAACGCCTTCCGCAAGATCAACCCGGCCCAGCGTCAGCGCGGCGATCTGCTGTTCTGGCAGAACGGTTCGGGCATCTACCACGTCGCGATCTCGCTCGGCGGGGGACGGATGATCCACGCACCCAACTCCAGCCGGCCGGTCGAGATCGTCTCGGACACCTGGATGGGCGCCCCGCACCTCGCCGCCCGCCCCTTCTGACCTCGGTCGTCCCGGGCCCTCGTCTCGGGTAGCGGTAGGCGGTCGACGTATCGACCGCTCCGGCGGTAGTCCCTCAACGTATTCGGGCCCCGATGACGTTGGCGGTCTGCCCCTGCCATGCGGGGTGAGGTTGATCAGCTACCGCCACCGGGTGCGCGTCAGGGCTCCGGGCGGAACACGCCGGACGGGGTGAGGGCGAGGGAGACCGTCACATCGTGCGGCTCGTGGGGGAGCGCGGGCACGAGCTCATCGGCGAAGACGATCGCGCAGGTCAGTCCCGGGTGGCTCTCCAGCGCCCGGTCGTAGTATCCGGCCCCCCGACCCAGGCGATGTCCCGCATGGTCGACCGCCAGGGCCGGCGCGAAGACCACCGAGCAGGTGGCGAGGGCCGACGAGCCGAGCCGAGACCCGGACGGCTCGTCGATGCCGTGCGCACCTGCGGCCGTGGGCGCGTCGTCGACCAGGACCCAGTCGAGTGCCCGCGCAGCGGGATCGCTGACCGGCACGATGACCTCCACCCCGCGCTCGCGCAGGGCCGCGATGAGCGGCCGGGTATCAGGTTCCTCCGGCATCGGCAGGTAGCAGGCCACCCGAGGGCCACGGCTCAAGGCGAGCTGGGAGAGCACCTGCAGGGCGAGCGCCTCACCCGCAGCACGACGTTCCGCCATCGGTCGTGCGCGGCGACGGTCGAGGAACTCGCGCCGCAGCTTCGGCTTGTTCGCGGGTGCGGGACCGGACATGCCGTTAGCCTATGGCGGGTGAGCGGACTCAACGAAGCCCAGGACCGGATGCACGCCGCCGGGGTTCCTCAACAGGCGATCGACGTGTTCTCCGACTTCTACGCCCAGCTGGAGAGCGGCGCCAGCGGCACGATCCGCGAGGCGGAGGTGGACCCGCTGCGCGATATCGATGCCGTCTCGGACCTCGCCTTCAGCGCCGAGGAGGTCCGCGCGGCCGCGCAGGTCACCGCGATCGTCAAGCTCAACGGCGGTCTCGGTACCTCGATGGGCATGGATCGCGCCAAGTCGCTGTTGCGGGTTCGCGAGGACGCCACCTTCCTCGACATCATCGCGCGCCAGGTCACCTATGTGCGGGAGAACCTGGGCGTGCGCCTGCCGCTGCTGTTCATGAACAGCTTCCGCACCCGCGACGACACGCTCGCCGCCCTGGAGCGGTATCCCGACCTGGCCCACGGCGACCTCCCGCTGGACTTCCTGCAGAACCGCGAGCCCAAGCTGCGCACCGACACCCTCGCTCCGGTCGACTGGCCGGCCGATCCCTCCCTCGAATGGTGTCCGCCCGGTCACGGCGACCTCTACACGGCCCTGCAGACCTCGGGCGTGCTCGACCGGCTCATCGACGGCGGCTTCCGCTATGTCTCGGTGTCCAACTCCGACAACCTCGGTGCCGCACCGGATCCGCAGATGATGGCCTGGTTCGCCCAGTCCGGCGCCCCCTATGCGGCGGAGGTCTGCGAACGCACGGCCGCCGATGTCAAGGGCGGGCACCTGGTGGTGCGCAAGAAGGACGGCCGGCTCGTGCTGCGGGAGACGGCGCAGACCGCCGCCGAGGACGAGGAGTACGCCACCGATCCGCAGCGGCATCGCTACTTCCACACCAATAACCTCTGGTTCGACCTCGTCCGGCTGCGCGAGGTGCTCTCCGAGCGCCGCGGCGTGCTGGGGCTGCCGCTCATCCGCAATGAGAAGAATGTCGATCCCACCGACCCGTCCTCACCGAAGGTCGTGCAGATCGAGTCGGCGATGGGGGCCGCCGTCGAGGTGTTCGACGGAGCGACGGCGATCGAGGTGCCGAGGTCGCGGTTCCTGCCGGTCAAGACCACCAACGACCTCGCGCTCCTGCGGTCCGATGTGTACGAGCTCGGCGACGACGGACGGCTGCGCGCCGGTGGTCCCGCTCCGCTCGTCGCACTGGATCGCGCCTATTTCACCCGGATCGCCGAGTTCGAGCGCCGGCTGCCCGAACCGCTGTCGCTGGCGCGGGCGACCCGGCTGAGAGTCGAGGGGGATGTCACCTTCGAGGGCACCGCGACGGTGGTCGGGGATGTCACGATCTCGGTGCCGGAGGGCGAGTCCCGGAACGTCGCCGCCGATACCGTCCTGCGCGCGGGTTAGGCTGACACCCATGACAGCGGGAGACTCGACCAGCGGAGCGTCTGGAGGTTCCGGGCTGCCGCCCCGGCCGCGTCCGCACAGCATCGCTCCGGGACGCCTGACGGTCGAAGACCATCTGGAGACGATCCTGCGGGGGATCGGCCCGCTCGGCGCCTACGATCAACCGGTCGTCGAGTCCCTGGGGCTGTCGCTGCACGAGGAGATCGTCAGCGACCTGGACCTGCCCCGGCACGATTCCGCCCATGTCGACGGCTATGCGGTCGCCGCACAGGATCTCGCGGGGGCCAGCACCACCGGCCCGGTCGAGCTCCCGGTCGTCGGCGAGATCGTCTCCGGATCGGGCAAGCCCTTCGCGATCAGCTCGGGCACCTGCGTGACGATCATGACGGGGGCCCCGCTCCCGCACGGCGCCGATGCGGTCGTCCCGGTCGACCACGTGCGCGGTGATCACGCTCGTGTCGGCTTCACCCGTCCGGCCACGCCGGGCCAGAATGTCCGCCGTCAGGGCGAGGACGTCCAGGCGGGCTCGCTGGTCATGCCGGAGGGCTCGGTGCTCGGTCCGCGCGAGATCGGTCTGCTCGCCTCGGTGGGGCGTTCGCGGATCAAGGCGCGTCCGCGTCCGCGCGTCGTCATCATCTCCACGGGTCGCGAGCTGCGCGAGCCGGGGGAGCACCTCGGCCACGACTCCGTCTACGACGGCAACTCCTCGATGATCGCCGCCGCGGTGCGCGCGGCCGGGGCGATCGCCTTCCGGGTCGGCGCCGTGGGCGACGACCCGCGTCAGTTCCAGCGGGTGCTGTCCGATCAGCTGGTGCGCGCCGACCTGGTCATCACCACGGGCGGCCTCGGGCATTCGCGACGCGATGTCGTGCGTCAGGTGCTCGGCAATGTCGGCACGGTGCAGTTCCACGATGTCGCCCTCGAGCCCGGACGCGATCAGGGCTTCGGTCGCGTGCTCGACGAGGAGACCCCGCTCATCGCCCTTCCGGGCGATCCGGTCTCGGCCTTCGTGGCCTTCGAGGTGTTCGCGCTCCCCGCTCTGCGGCGCCTGATGGGACGCACGCCGTACCGACGCCCTCAGGTCCATGCGGTCCTCGCCGAGGACATCGCCTCCGAGCCCGGCCAGCGCGAATATGTGCGCGGGATCTTCGAGGTCACGCACCGCGGTGCCAAGGTCACTCCGGTGGAGGGGCGCGGAGCCCACCTCATCGGGCACCTGGCCCAGGCCAATGCCCTCATCGTCGTCGGTGAGGACGAGACCGCTCTCAATCTCGGCGACACGGTGCGCACGATCGTCCTCGATCGCTCCTTCTGATGGCCCGAGGCTGGCCGGTCACGCTGCGCGACGGCCAGACCGGTGTCCGGCCGCTCGCCCGCCGCGATGCGACCACCTGGTCGCGACTGCGGTCGGAGAATCTCGAATGGCTGACGCCCTGGGAGGCGACGCTGCCACCGGGCGCCGGGCCGCCGCCGATCTCCTACATGACGATGATCAGCGGGCTGCGCCGTCGTGCCCGCGAGGGGACGGTCATGCCCTTCGCGGTGACCTGGGACGACCGGATGGTCGGCCAGCTGACGGTCAACGCGATCACGGGCGGCTCGGCGCAGTCGTCGAGTATCGGCTACTGGGTGGCACGGTCGCATGCCGGACGGGGGATCACCCCCACAGCGGTCGCCCTGGTGACCGACCATCTGCTCGGGCCCGCGGGTCTGCACCGCGTCGAGATCGCGATCCGGCCGGAGAACGAGGCCAGCCTGCGGGTCGTGGAGAAACTGGGCTTCCACCGGATCGGCATCGCCCCGCGGTATCTGCACATCGCAGGGGCCTGGCACGACCACGTGCTCTTCCAGCTCACCTCCGAGGACGTGCCGGAGGGCGTCCTGCGGCGCTGGCGCCAGCGCCATGTGTGAGAACTCATCGGCGACACACGTGAGCTGATCCCACGATCAGGGGCGGCGAAGCCCTACGGTTTTGACGTGGCTTCCTCCGGACTCATCGTCGCGTTTGTCGTCGCCCTCTGGGCGACGTACTTCGTTCCGCTGGTCCTGCGTCGCTACGACGAGGCCAATAAGAACTCCGCACTCGATACGGAGGGTCCCATGCGCCGTGTGGTGACGTCGAACCAGACCGACACTTCTTCCCCCGCCGCCGAGCCCGCTGCCGATCGCCGGTCGCAGGCTGCGCCGCACCGTCCCGCCCCCACCGTCACGCGCGAGGCGGCTCGTATCGCCGCTCGCCGACGCCGCAACACGCTGCTGACGCTCGTGGCGCTGCTCGCCATCGTGGGCGGTGTCGCCGGCTTCGGCTATCTGCCCCTGTGGGCGATCGCCGTACCGGCGGCGCTGATCGTGGGGTGGCTGATCCTCTGCCGGGTCATGGTGCGCGCCGAGCGTGGCATCTCTCAGCCCCGGGCTCCCCGCGTGCGTGAGGAGCGACCGGCCGCGGAGGAGACGGCTGAACCGCGTGAACCGCGCTCGAGTCGCTTCGCCGGGCTCAAGGGCAAGATCGGATCATTCACCTCCCGGGTGTCGTCGTCCTCCGCGCCGGAGTACAGCGCCGACGACGAAGAGACGATCATCGTCAACGTCGATGACATCGACCCGGACCGCAAGCACGTCATGGAGGATGTGCCGCTCACCGAGGACGCCCTCGACGAGCAGCTGGAGATCGCGGTGCCGAGCGTCGGCGTCGATGGCCAGATGCTCTGGGATCCGCTGCCGGTGACGGTGCCCACCTATGTGACCAAGCCGCGTGCTGGTCGCACGGTCCGCACCATCGACTTCACCCAGGCGGGGGCCTGGACGTCCGGCCATGTGGAGGGTGAGGACGTCGAGTTCCCGACCCGCCGTGACGAGCAGGATCACCCGGAGACCCGCCGGGCGGTCGGCCACTGAGCCAGTGGTAGGCTCGGTGCCACTGGGGCATTGGCGCAGTTGGTAGCGCGCTTCGTTCGCATCGAAGAGGTCAGGAGTTCGAATCTCCTATGCTCCACACACAGAATGACGTTCGCCGGCCGGTGGACGTCATTCGTCGTTTAGCCACTGCCCTACCGATGGAGCGCCAGTGTCCTCGCGGCTGAATCCCGATCGAGACCCCGGCCCCGCGCTACGGCGAGTGCTGCTCGTGGGATGCGGCAAGGTCGGGATCGGACTCGCCTCGCAGCTCATCACGCCGGGGCGAGAGATCTTCGCGTTACGTCGGTCCAGCGAGGCGCTGCCAGCCTTCGTCACCCCACTTCGGACGGACCTGCTGGACCCCGAAATGGGCCCACTTCCCGAAGCGGAGGCCATGGTCATCACGCTGACGCCCGGTATCGGTGGAGAGGAACAACCGGACGGTTACCTCACGGCCTTGGGACACCTCGCTGATGCCCTCCCCGCGGTCCCTCCCCGCGTGGTCTTCGTATCGTCCACCGGCGTCTTCGACTCTGAAGACTCGCCGCATCCGATCACCGAGGCCGATCTCCCCGAGCCCACGACCCCGCGCGGCCGTCGCCTGCGCGAGGGTGAGCTGCTCGCCGAGCGTCTCTTCGACGCCCACATCGTGCGTCCGGCGGGGATCTACGGCCCCGGCCGCGAGATGCTACTGCGCAAGGTGAGGGACGGTGAGCCGGTGGACTACGCGCGGCGCACCAATCGCATCCATCAGGACGACCTGGTCGGCACCCTTGCTGCCATGCTGACGACCTCGCGACCGCCACGAATTCTGCATGCGGTCGACGGGCATTGCGCGCCACAGGGCGATGTGGTCACTTCCATCGCCGGTGAACTCGGGCTCGCTCCGCCGCCGCGCATCGAGCCGGAGAAGGTATCGGGCAAGGTCTTCGACGGCTCCGCGCTGAGGGAGTTCCTCGGCCCCCTGCGTTACGACAGCTATCGCGAGGGGTATCGACAGATCATCGCAGCACGGGGAGGCCCGCCTGTTGACCGCTGATGAGTCACCTGTCTTGTGGCAAGCCGTTCCCTTGGCCATGCTGGCAGCGTCGACGGAGGAGCCGTCGAGAAGGTGAGGTCATCATGCAGACGATCCTGGGCGCCACCGGGCAGATCGCCGTCGAGCTCGCTCGCGAGCTGAACCGTCGCCAGGTGACCGATCTGAGACTCGTCAGCCGCACCCCGCGCCAGGTGAACGACACGGACGCTCTCGTGCCGGCCGATCTTCTCGACGCCCAGCAGACGGCTGCCGCGGTCGAGGGCAGCGAGGTCGTCTACTTCACCGCGGGCCTGCCGGCCGATACCGAGCTCTGGGAGAGGCAGTTCCCCACCATGCTCGGCAATGCACTCGATGCGAGCCGAGCGGCCGGGGCGAGGTTCGCCTATTTCGACAACACGTACATGTACCCGCAGGATGATCGCCTCCAGACCGAGGACACGCCGTTCGCTCCCCTCGGGCGTAAGGGCAAGGTTCGCGCCGAGATGGCCTCGATGGTGCTCGCCGAGATCGAGCGAGGCGAGATCCCGGTTCTTCTCGGACGGGCGCCGGAGTTCTACGGCCCCGGCAAGACCCAGAGCATCACCAACACCCTCATCATCGACAACCTCAAGGCCGGCAAGAAGGCTCGTGTCCCGGTCCGCGACGACCGGCTGCGCACGCTCATCTGGACTCCCGATGCCAGCCGCGCGCTCGCCGTCCTCGGCACCACGCCCGAGGCCTTCGGCCAGACGTGGCACCTGCCCTGCTGGGATGACCGGCCGACCTATCGCGAGTTCGTCGAGATGGCGGCCGAGGTGTTCGGCGGGGAGGGCGGGTACACGGTCGTCCCGCGCTGGGCGCTCACCGCGGCCGGCCTGGTCTCCTCGCAGGTGCGAGAGCTCAAGGAACTGCTGCCGCGATACGCCCACGACAACCGCTTCGATTCATCGAAGTTCACCGAGGCCTTCCCGGAGTTCGAGGTCACCTCCTATCGTCGTGGGCTCGAGCTCATCCGCGACGAGGCCGCGGCGTAGGCCCCGACCGCAGTCCGGTCAGTCGGGGAGGAGGGCCGCGACCAGATCATCGACGATCTCATCGGTCGGGGTGTCCGGGTCGATGGGAGAGGTCAGCCGGTCGAAGACGAGGCCCTCGATGGCGTAGTGGAAGAGCGCGATCTCGCGGCGGCCCCCGGGGAGTCCGGCCGCCTCGTTGAACTGCACATCACCGTCGAGCGCCGCGCGCTGCCAGGCGCGCAACGGCTCGGCCAGCTCCGGGCGGCGAGCGGCCTCCAGCCGTAGCTCGTAAAGAGCGAGGGTCGCATCGTGCTGGGTGGTCAGACGACGCACGATGTCACGCAGGTAGTCCGCGAAGAGATCGCGACTCGGCGGCTGCGAGGCGCGGGCTTCCAGGTCCTCGGGGGTGGGGGCGAGCCGCTCGCCGATGCGCTCGAAGAGGCCCACGATCAACGCCTCGCGACTGCTGAAGTAGTTCGAGGTCGTGCCGGTCGGGACGCCCGCCTCGGCATCGATCGCGCGATGTGTCAGGCCGCGCGAGCCCTCGGATGCCAGCACCGTGATGCCGGCATCCGCCAGCGCTGTACGCCGTGCGGAGTTTCTGGCCATGGCGCGAGACTAGCGCAATCACGACAGCTGTTGTAGTTTGCTGACCACGACATCTGTCGTGATTGGAGAATCCATGCGAACCCTCACCTACTTCGTGGCCGTCAGCCTAGATGGCTTCATCGCGGGCCCCGATGACCAATTCGATCGCTTCCTCTTCGAGGGAGACCACGCCGCCGCCATCTGGGAGACGTACCGCGGCACGGCACCGACCCATCTCGCCGAGGGAGCGGGACTCCCGGTCGAGGGCGGCCCCTTCGACACCGTCCTGATGGGGTGGAACACCTATGCCGTGGGCCTGCCCGACGCCCCCGACCCGTATCGGCACCTTCGTCAGATCGTGTTCACCCGCGCGCACCAGGCGCCCGCTGACACCGGGGACGTCGAGTTCACCGGCAGGGACCCCGTCGAGGTGGTGCGCGAGCTGAAGGAGCAGGACGGCCGGGGGATCTGGCTCTGCGGGGGCGGTCGATTGGCCGCCGCGCTCGGCGACGAGATCGACCGGCTCGCGCTGAAGATCAACCCGGTGCTGCTCGGCGACGGCGTCCGACTGTTCAGTGAGGGCGACTATCGGCCGGTCTCCCTGAGCCCCGTCGCCCTCACCCCCTTCCAATCGGGAGTAGTGCTCGGCGAGTACCGGCGCTGAGCAGGAGGTCAGCGGGCGGACGATGGTGCGCGCCGTCGCCACCACCAGAGGCCTGCCGCGGCCAGGAGGAATGGCGACCACGGCACCAGCGCACCCATCACCGTCAAGCCGGCCTCGGCCGTACGGGTCAGCGCATTCCAGCTACCCTGCAGACCGCCGACGAAGCCTCCGGGGTCCACCGCCTGAGGCCCGGTGCGAGCGCTGAGGGCGACCTGGATGCTGGCGAGCTCGGAGCGTCCCTCCAGGTCCGCCTGCTGAGCCTGCAGGCTCTCCAGCTCGCTCTGCCGCTCGGCGAGGGTCTGCTCCGTCGCCAACAGGTCCTGGCTCGAGTCGGCCTCGGCCATGATCGCCTCCAGTCGCGCGGTGGAGACCTCCAGCGAGCGGATCCGCGCGGCCAGGTCGACGGCGGTGGTCGTCTCGTCCGAACGCGAGATGCTCACGTCCTCGACCGTCCCGAGTTCATCGAGCCGTGAGGTGAGCCGGGAGACCGCATCCGGAGGCACCCGAACCGTCAGCGTGGCGCCGCCACCCGACTGTTGCCGTTGTTCGTCGATGCGACCGCCCTCGTCGCCGGCGAAGGCCACCACCGCGTCCACCGCGGCCGGCACATCGTCGACCTCCACCCGGGCCGAGCCGGTCGTGACCACCACGCGGTCGGCCTGATCGGCGGACTGCGAGGCGTCCTCCCGCTCGACACCGGGTGCGCTCTCTGCGTCTCCCTGGGAATCGGCGGGTAGTGAACTCACCGACGAGTCCGTCGAGGACGGTGAGAGCACCGACAGCGCCTGGACGCCCACCCCGGCCACGACGGCCAGCGCGGCTGCCGTGGCGAGAGCGCCCACCACCATGCGTCGTCGCGACGGCCGCGCATGCTCCGCGATATCGGCTCGCACCTCGGTGAGCACCTGCGAGCGCATCTGGTCGCGTCGCTCGGACGTGAGGATGTCATCGAGTGAGGTCATGAGTCCTCCCGGACGGAATGGAGATCGACCCGCAGGCGGCTGCGCAGTCGGGAGAGTCGGTTGCGGACGACGCCATGGGAGACGCCCAGGGCGGCCGCGGCATCGGCGTAGCTGTAGTCGTCCTCCAGACAGAGCGCGAAGAGCTGTCGGTCCACGTCGGAGAGGCGGGCGACCGCATCCGCGATCGCCGATCGGATATCGGCATCGGCCACCAGATCGTCGGCGGAGCGGCCGTCATCGGCGATCTCAGGAAGCTCGCCCGGATGCACCCGGGCGAGCTTGCGGCGGGCGTTCTGCGCGGTGAGCCGGGCGGTGACGAGCAACCACGGGAGCACCGATTCATCGACGATCGTGATGTCGCGGCGTCGTCGCCAGGCTGTCACGAAGGTCTCCTGGGCCACGTCCTGAGCCTCGTCGCGGTGGCGCAGGACGCCGAATGCCTGCCAGTACACCGCGTCGATGTGGCGGTCGAAGAGCAGCCCGAAGGCACGCTCGTCGTCGCGACAGGCTCGACGCAGCAGCGCGTCGTCCGTGCTCTCGTTCGTCATCACCAGCTCCTCGGGGCTCTACCGGGTGATGTCGGCGGTGACGAGATCGTCTCAGATCGCCGTGAACGGGTGGAGGCCGTTCAGCCGAGAGCGGCGAGCACGACCCGCGCGGTCTCCTCGATCACGACATCGTCGTAGTCCGCATCGGGGTCGTCCGTAGTGGTCAGAATGGCGAGGTAGACCGGCTCGCCGTCCGGCGGGGTCGCGACCGCGAGGTCGTTGCGGATCCCGCCCGCCCCGCCGGACTTGTCGGCGACGATCCAGCCCGGTGGCGCTCCCGCACGGATCAGGGCGTCGCCGGTGGCATTGCCGCTCATCCAGTCCATGAGCGTGTCTTGACCGGCAGCCGAGAGGACGTCCCCCTCGAAGGCCTCGCGTAGCGCCGAGGCGAAGGCAGCGGGAGTCGTCGTATTGACGTCCTGCCCCGGTACGACGGTGTTCAGATCGGGTTCTCGCTGGGAGACCACGGTGCTGTCATCGCCCAGGAGGCGTAGATGCGCCTGCACGGCCTCGGGCCCGCCGAGCGACTGCATGACCAGGTTGGTAGCGGTGTAGTCGCTCTCCCGGACCGCGGCCTCGGCGAGCTCGTCGAGGGTCAGACCGTCCGCCACGTGGGCGCTCGTCACCGGCGAGTACCCGGCGGCATCGATCTCCGCCTGCGTCCACGTGACCGTCGCTGAGCGCTCGGCGGGGGAGAGCGCGGACAACAGCGCCGAGGCGACGAAGGTCTTGACCGTCGAGGCGTAGCCGAAGCGATCATCCGCCCGGTACTCGATATTCGCCGTGGCGTCCGCGGTGTGTGCGCTGACGCCGATGGTGACCCCGTGTTCCTCCTCGATGGCCGCGAGATCCGCCGAGACCTCCCGGCTCGCGGGAGTGGACGCGGTGGCGTCCGCGGGCCCGGCCGTGCCGGAGCAGCTGGACAGCGTCATCGCGCCGCCGAGCAGCACGAAGAGGATCGTCGTGGACCGGGTGCTCAGGCTCATGCGGTTCCTTCCATCGTGGCGGGAGGGCTCAGATCCAGCGCGAGAGCCACATCCGTTGATGCCAGGTGTCGTAGGGGAGCAGCACATCGGTCCAGATCGGATAGAAGAACACGAAAGCCGCGGCGACCGCGGCGACGAAGATGCCGAGCGCCACCCAGAACAGGGAACCCAGCCGGTGCTCCGCGGTGCGGCGGTACACGCCGTGGACGGCCAGACAGATCGCGATGATGAGGAAGGGCACGATCGCGACGGAGTAGAAGGAGAAGATCGGCCGGTCCGCGCTGGCGAACCAGGGCAGCCAGGTCGCCGCCACTCCCACGAGCGGGAGGCTCAGTCGCCAATGTCGTCCACGCAGCCACATGACGAGGACGGCGATGAGGGCCACGATGCCGATCCACCAGATGATCGGGTTGCCGAGGATCAGGACCTCGCTGATGCAGCTCGAGTCGGCGGGTGCCCCGCACTGCGAGGCCGGCACATCGGTGGTGGTGTCGACGGCGACCGGTCGCCACTGCACCAGCCAGCCGATCGGATGAGAGGAGTAGGGATGGGTCTTGCCGGTGAGATAGTCGCCGGTGTGGAACTCCCAGGTCATGACGTGGAAGCTCCACCACGAGCGCAGCGGGTCGAGCACGGCGCCGAGGGGGCCGCCCATCGGATGCTCGACACTCGGCCACGGGGCGTAGTCGCCGTATCCGTGACCGAAGCGGTCCTCATAGGCTCCTCGGTGCCAGAACCAGCCGGCCCAGCTCACCAGGTAGACGGCGGCCGCGACCAGCACCAGGCGGCAGAAGGCCGGGAGTCCAACGGCGAACAGCGACGGCACCACGGCCTTCGGCGGGCGATCATGTTCGCGTGCGCTCCGGCGCCGCGCGGCGACCTCCCAGATCACCACGGTGAGACCGAAGGCGGCGAGCACGTACAGGCCGCTCCACTTGGTGGCGATCGCCAGACCGAAGCACACGCCCGCGGCGAGCTGCCACCGGCGCCATGGGCGAGGGCGCTCGCCGCGCTCGAGGGTGTGGTCGAGATGTCGTCGGTCGGTGACCAGGCAGGCGACGGCGCACACGAGCCAGAAGGTCAGGAAGATGTCGAGGAGGGCGAGCCTGGACATCACGAAGTGGACGCCGTCGAGCGTCAACAGCAGACCACCGAGCGCCCCCACCCACAGCGAGTCGGTGAGCCGGATGAGCAGCCGCGCCAGGACGAGGACGGTCAGCGCGCCGGCGACGACGGCACTGATGCGCCACCCGAAGGGGGTCATGCCGAAGATCGACTCGCCGAGGGCGATGAACCACTTGCCGCCGTCGGGGTGCACGATCCACGAGGGCTCCGGCCCGAAGAGCGCGTTCAGGTTCCCGGCCTCGATGCGGTCGTTGGCATCGTCCACGTACTCGCGGACATAGCCGAACTGACGCAGCGACCACGCGTCCTTGGCGTAGTAGGTCTCGTCGAAGGCGAGGACATCGGGGCGGTCGAGTCGCACCACGCGGAGCGCGAAGGCGAGGAGGGCGAGGGCACTCGGCACGATCCACGACCACGCGCGCCACGTCACTCGCTCCAGCACGCGCTCCACCCTAGTGGTCGGTCCCGATGGCCGTGGTGTGGCGAGCTTCGAGTTTCGCGAGTGGTGCAGATCAGCCCACGAGTGGTGCGAATTCGCCCTCGAGATCGCGGTGGAAGAGCGCATCCGCACCACTCGCGATCACGGGGCGGGAGCGTTCGCCGTCCGGCCTGCGAGGATGGACGCTGTGTTGATCCTCGCCGGCACCCCCATCGGGCAGGCCGATGACGCCTCCCGCCGACTCGGGCCCGCGCTCGCTCAGGCCGATGTGGTCGCCGCGGAGGACACCCGCCGGCTGCGTCGTCTCGCGGCCGACCTGGGGGTCGAGGTCCCGGGACGGGTGGTCTCGTACTTCGAGGGCAATGAGGAGCGGCGTACCGGCGAGCTGATCGAGGAGCTGAGGGCCGGCCGCACGATCGTACTGGTCACCGATGCCGGGATGCCGAGCGTCTCCGACCCGGGCTACCGGCTCGTCGCTGCCGCGGTGGCCGAGGACCTGCCGGTCACCGCGATCCCCGGCCCATCGGCGGTCCTCACGGCGCTCGCGCTGTCGGGCTTGCCGGTCGACCGCTTCAGCTTCGAGGGATTCCTGCCGCGCAAACAGGGGGAGCGGTCGCGATTCCTGACGGAGCTCGCCGCCGACCGCCGCACGATGGTGTTCTTCGAGTCGCCGCATCGGACGATCGCGACCGTGGAGGCGATGGCCGAGGCCTTCGGCTCGGATCGCCCCGCCGCGCTCTGCCGCGAGCTCACCAAGACCTATGAGGAGGTCGTGCGCCGGCCCCTCGGGGAGCTCGTCGAGTGGGCCGCCGCGCAGGAGCACGGCATACGCGGCGAGGTCACGCTGGTCGTCGCCGGTGCTCCCGCGGCACCGCCGGCCGATCTCGATGACGAGGCGCTCGCCGGTCTGGTCGCCGAGGCCGAGTCGACCGGGATGAGTCGCAAGGACGCCATCGCGCGGGTCGCCGAGCAGACCGGCGTCCGCAAGAAGACCGTCTACGCCGCCGCCCATCGCTGACCCGCCTGGACCGAGATTTGCTCCCTATTCGTCAACCGGGGTACCCCTTCGTTGACGAATAGGGAGCAAATCTCGGTCCAACCCGCTAGAGGGCGATCTCGGGTTTGATCTGCGAGACGGTCCAGATGCGGCGGCGATAGGCGGCGGCGCAGGTTAGGGCGAGGGCGCCGACGATATAGGCCACCAGGACCGCCACCGTGCGCGGCAGGCTCTCGAGCGATGCGCCGTACATGAGGTGCCGCAACCCGTCCACGGCATAGGTCATCGGCAGCACATGGTGCACCACCTGCAAGGGCCCGGGCAGCGTCTGCCAGGGGAATGTGCCGCCGGCGCTGGCCAGCTGGAGCACGAGCAGCACCAGTCCGAGCAACTGCCCCACGGTGCCGAGCCACGCGTTGAGCGTGTGCACGATCGCCACGAAGGCCACCGAGACCAGCGCCAGCAGCAACGACACATAGCCGGCGCGCACCCAGTCGATCTCCACGGCGAAGCGCACCACGAAGAGCATCACGACCGACTGCGCGACCGCGATCGCCGCCGGGGTCAGCCAACCGCCGAGGGCTGTGCGCAGCGGCGACTGACGGGCCGCGATCGCGCGGTTCGAGAGCGGCCGCACCAGCAGGAACATGACGTAGGCGCCCACCCACGCCCCGATCGACAGGAAGAACGGTGCCAGGCCCGCTCCATAGGAATCGGCCGACGCCTGGGAGACATCCTCCGTGGTGATCGGCGAGGCGATCGTCTGAGCCGTCTCGTCGCGCCGCTGTTCGTCGAGCGCGGGGATCGACGAGACGCCGTCGGCCAGCCCATCGGCCAGCTCCTGTGCCCCGGACTGGGCCGTCCCGATGCCTTCAGCGAGGTCACCGGCCCCGGTCTGCAACTGTCGGGCCCCCGACAACGCCTCCTGCTGACCGCTGACGAGCTGCTGTGATCCGGATCGGGCGGTCCCCAGCCCGCCGGCGAGGGTGGCCGATCCGTCCGCGAGCCGCTGGGCCCCGTCCGCCACCTGCTGAGAACCCGAGGCGAGCTGATCGAGCTGGCCCGAGGTCGACTGGACCCGCTGGTTCAGATCATCGAGCGGCTGGCGGAATCCGTCGAGGGTGTCGAGGATCTGCTGGCGTTGCGGATCGGTGATGCCCGCGGCGTCGAGCTGCCGGACGATGTCGTCGCGGATCGTGTCGAGGTCGCCATTGGCGGCCTGCGATGCGGAGGCGATCTCGTCGCCGATCTGGGCGATCTGCGCATTGCCGTCGGCGACCTGGCGTGCTCCGGGGGCGAGCGTCGCGGCTCCCGCGGCGAGGGCATCGGCACCGTCGGCGGCCTGATCGATGCCGCCCGCTAGCTGCTGCTGGCCGGCGAGCAGCCGTTGCTGGCCCCCCACGAGCTCACCGGCACCGTCGCGCAGCTGGCCCGCGCCGTCCTGCGCGTCCACCAGGCCGTCCGCGAGCTGCTGTGCGCCGTCGCCGGCCTGGAGCAGTTGATCATGCAGGGTCGAGAAGCCGAGCAGGAAGGCGCTGGCGGCCTGCTCGCTGACATTCTGGGCGATCGAGCCGCTCACCTTGGAGAGCACCTGATCGGCGATCGTCGTCGAGAGATAGTTATTGGCCTCATTGGTGGTGAGCGTCAGCTCGGCCTTCTTCGGCTCGAAGTCCGCCGTCGACGCCAGCGCCGAGGAGAACTCGCGCGGGATGGTGAGCGCGAACAGATAGGTGCCGTCCTCCACGCCCTGGCGGGCCTCGGCATCGCTCACCTCCTGCCAGTCGAAGGATCCGTCCTCGCGCAGATCGTGCGCCACATCGCGACCGGCGTGGATCTCCCCGCTCTGGTCGGACTGCGCGGGGACGTCATCGACCACGAGGGCGGCTTGTACGCCGCTCAGCTTCGCGTAGGGATCGTGATTGGCCCACAGGTACAGCGAGGCGTACAGCGTGGGGATGAGGGTGATGGCGAGGATGGCGAGCGCGGGCATGCGCCCGGCGGTCAGCCGGCGGAACTCGCTGATGGCCATACGGAGCGATGTCATGCGATCTCCTCGGAGGCGCCGTCGGCGGCATTGCCGAGCTGGGTGGCCGGGAGCCCGAGCGTGCGGGCGCTGGCGGTCATGAGCTGCAGGACGACGACGAGGTCACGGCGAGCGATCCGCTCAGCCACCTCGTAGGCCTCGTCGCCGAGCGTGCCGTAGCGATCCGGCGCACAGATCACCAGTGCCTCCACCCCGCGCCGGAGCGCGGCCAGCTCGCTCAGCAGGTGCACGCGTACGGGGCCGGGCACGTCCTCGACCCGGGTGCCGTGCCAGTCGAGGGCATCGTGGTGCTCGAGCCACGCGCGGACCGCGGCCGGGCTCGCGGTGCGTCTGGCCATGGCCAGCTCCTCGCCCACGATGGTGGACAGCTTCACCACGTCATCGGGCTCGGACACGTCGGGGACGTCCACGAGCGCGACCCGCTGTCGCAGCCCCTGGCCGTCGGCAGCTCCGTCCAGCAGCACGGTTCCGCCGTCGGGTCGCAGCCGGCCGCCGAGCACCAGAGAGAGCGCGGTGTGCCCCGTGCCGGGCGGACCTTCGACGAGGGTGACCTCGCGGCTCGACGCGGTCAGGGTGGTGGGACGCAACAACACCGTGTGGGGACCGTCCACCGTGACATCGCGGGTCTCGATCTGCATGCTCAGCCTCATCGTCGTGCTCCGCCCCGAAAGGGCCAACTGATCCATGGTCCATGACGAATGTCAGGGAATCGAGCGAACCGGGTATGGCGAGCCCCACGTCGGCGGCCGTTACTAGACTGGGGCGTATGGCCAACGACCGGACCTTCTACGTCACCACGCCCATCTATTACGTCAACGACGCACCGCACATCGGGCACGGGTACACGACGGTCATGGGTGACATCCTGTCGCGCAGGCAACGCCACCGCGGCGAGAAGGTCTGGTACCTCACCGGCGTCGACGAGCACGGGCAGAAGGTGCTGCGCAAGGCCGACGCCAACGGCGTCTCACCGCAGGAATGGGTCGACCGCCTCGTCGAGGACGAGTGGAAGCCGATGCTGCGCACGATCGACATCGCCAATGACGACTTCATCCGCACCACCGAGGACCGTCACGAGAAGGGCGCGCAGGCCTTCTGGCAGGACCTCTACGACCGCGGCGCCGTCTACAAGGGCGGATTCTCGGGCTGGTACAGCGTCAGCAGCGAGGAATTCGTCGGCGACGACGATGTCCGCGACGGCGAGGGCGACGACGAGGGTCACAAGATCTCGGTGCTCGACGGCAGCCGCGTCGAGTACATGACCGAGGAGAACTACTTCTTCCGGCTCGGCGACTACGCCGAGCGTCTGCTGGAGCTCTACGAGCAGCATCCGGAGTTCATCCAGCCCGAGTCGGCCCGCAACGAGATCGTGTCCTTCGTCAAGCGGGGGCTGAACGACCTCTCGATCTCGCGGTCCACCTTCGACTGGGGCATTCCCCTTCCCTGGGACTTCTCGCACGTCATGTACGTGTGGATCGAGGCGCTGCTCAACTACGTCACGGCCGCGGGGTACGGCGTCGACCCGGAGCGCTTCGAGGAGCTGTGGCCGGCCGACATCCACATCGTCGGCAAGGACATCGCCCGCTTCCACGCCGTCATCTGGCCGGCGATGCTGATGGCCGCGGGTCAGCCGGTGCCGCATCGCGTCTTCGCGCACGGCTGGTTGCTGGTGGGCGGTCAGAAGATGTCCAAGAGCAAGGCCAACGGCATCCATCCGAATGAGATCGTCGAGACCTTCGGATCGGACGCCTACCGCTACTACTTCAGCCGGGCGCTGACCTTCGGCAGCGACGGGTCGATCTCCTGGGAGGACATCGGCGCTCGCTATCACGCCGAGCTCGCCAACGGCTTCGGCAATCTGGCGTCGCGTGTCGCGGCGATGATCGGCAAGTACCACGGCGGGCAGCTGCCCGAGGCCGGTCCCTTCGGGCAGGCGGAGAAGGCCCTCGTCGACGACATCGGTGCCGCGGTGGGCGCGGCGGACGCGGCCATCGACCGGGTGGCCCCGCAGGACGCGATGAACGAGGTGTGGCGCATCGTCGACGTCCTCAACGGCTATCTCACCGAGCAGGAGCCCTGGAAGGTCGCCAAGGACGACACCCAGAGCGAGCGCCTCGCGACGATCCTCAACACCGCCGCCGAGGGGCTGCGGGTGCTGGCGGTCGTGCTCAACCCTGTCCTGCCGAAGGCCTGTGCGGCGCTCTGGGAGTCCCTGGGCGCCGAGGAGACGCTGGGCGCGCTGGCCGAGCAGCCCCTCGCCGATGCCGGCCGCTGGAGTCAGCTGCCCGCCGGCACCACCATCACCAAGGTGCCCTCGCTCTTCCCCCGCATCGAGCTGGGTGAGTGAGGCGATGACGGTCACCGGGGGATGGCCGCAGGCCCCGGCGCCGCTACCGGCACCCGTCGTGGACAACCACTGCCACCTGGACCACCGGATCAAGGGCGGGCTGCTGATCCCCGTCGAGGAGGCCCTCGATCGCGCCGCCGCCGTCGGGGTCACGCGCATCGTCCAGGTGGGATGCGATCTGGAGAGCAGCCGTTGGGCCGTGGACACCGCCCGCGAGCACGATGCGGTGGTCGCCGCGGTCGCGCTACACCCCAATGACGCCGCCCGGATGGACGATCCGGTGTTAGATGGCGCACTCTCGCGGATCGACGAGCTGGCCGCCGACCCGGCGGTGCGGGCGGTGGGGGAGACGGGCCTGGACTACTTCCGCACGGGTCCTGAGCTGCGGCCTCGCCAGCAGCGATCCTTCCGCGAGCACATCGCGATCGCCCGGCGCCACGATCGCACCCTCGTCATCCACGATCGCGATGCCCACGACGACGTGCTGGCGGTCCTCGACGACACCGGGATCCCGGATCGGGTGGTCATGCACTGCTTCTCCGGGGGCCCGGATTTCGCCCGGGAATGCCTGGAACGCGGGGCCTTCCTCTCGTTCGCCGGTACGGTCACCTTCAAGAACGCCGAGTACCTGCGTGACGCACTGCGGGTCACCCCGCTCGATCGCCTCCTCGTCGAGACCGATGCCCCCTTCCTCACCCCCGAGCCGAACCGTGGCCGGCCCAATGCTTCCTTCCTGGTACCCCACACGGTCCGCCTCATCGCCGATGTCCTGGACGCCGATCTCGAGTCGCTGTGCCGGCAGATCGACGAGAACACCAGCCGCGCCTTCGGTGGCTCCTGGCCGTCGCATGGTGGGCAACGGACTTGACGGGTCGTGGCAGCCTCGTTCAAGGTGGACAGGTTGTCGATGAGATTTTTCGAGGTTTGATTCGTGCAGTTTTCGGTTCCTGAGATTCATCCGAAGAACGTGCTGAAGATGGTCGCGGCCGTACTGGTCGTCCTGATGGCGACGGCGGGACTCGTCGCCGCGGCCGACTTCGACAAGCGCGTCACGCTCGATGTCGACGGTGTCGTCACCGAGACCCGTACGTCCGCGGAGACGGTCGATGAGCTGCTGGCGAGCAAGGGCGTCGAGCCCCGCCAGGAGGACAAGCTCTCCCACGACCTGGACGAGACGGTGGAGAACAACGCCACGGTCACGGTGCGCTACGCCAAGCCGGTGACCGTGGTCGTCGACGGCGAGTCGACCGACGAGGTCAGCTACGCCACGACGGTCGGCGATCTGCTCGATGACATGGAGGTGGAGCCCGCGAAGGGCGCCTACCTGTCGTCGGACGCCGATGAGACGATCAACCGCTTCGGCGAGGAGATCGTCGTCAGCAATCCCAAGACCCTCACGGTGACCGCCGATGGCGAGAGCAATGAGGTCGAGACCAACAAGCCGACTGTCGGGGATGTCCTCGACGAGGCCGGCGTCGCGCTGGACGAGGATGACGAGGTCGCTCCCGGCCTCGACAGCTATGTCGCCGCGGACACCGCCTTGAAGGTCGTGCGCATCGAGAAGGTCACGCGCACCGAGAACGTCCCGATCGACTTCGAGACCGAGGTCACCGAGGACGGCGAGCTCGACAAGGGCGAGAAGGAGGTCGTGACCGAGGGCGAGGCCGGCGAGGCCTCCGAGGAGGTCAACCTGGTGCTGGCCGACGGCGAGGTCCGTGAGCGCGAGGTCGTCTCACGCAGCACGGTCCGCGAGCCGGTCTCGCAGGTCGAGAAGCACGGCACCAAGGAGCCCGAGATCTCCTCGGACGCTCCCGCCGTCCCCGGCGACAGCGTGTTCGACCAGCTCGCGCAGTGCGAGTCCGGCGGCAACTGGGCGGCCAACACCGGCAACGGCTACTACGGCGGCGTGCAGTTCAGCGCCCAGACGTGGCGCGCGGTCGGTGGATCGGGTCTGCCGCATGAGAACAGCCGCGAGGAGCAGATCCACCGCGCGACGATCCTGCAGCAGCAGTCCGGCTGGGGCCAGTGGCCCGCGTGCTCGGCGAAGCTGGGCCTGCGCTGACCAGCCCGGTGCGCCTGCTGGGCGCCTCGGACATCCGGCGGATCGCCGCCGAGGTGGGTCTGCGACCCACGAAGCAGCGGGGGCAGAACTTCGTCACCGATGCCAACACGGTCCGACGGATCGTGCGTGAGGCCGGGATCGATCGAGACGACTCCGTCGTCGAGATCGGTCCCGGCCTCGGCTCGCTCACGCTGGGTCTGCTCGAGGCGGCCGAGCACGTGACGGCGGTCGAGGTGGACGATGTGCTCGCCGCCCGGCTGCCCCAGACGGCACGCGAGTTCGCGCCCGGGCGGGCCGGCGGCCTGGAGGTCGTGCATGCCGATGCCCTGCGCGTCGATGCCCTCCCCGGGCCCGCACCGACAGCGCTGGTGGCGAATCTTCCCTACAACGTCTCGGTGCCCGTGCTGCTGCACTTCCTGGAGACCTTCGACTCCGTGCAGCATGTGCTCGTGATGGTGCAGGCCGAGGTCGCGCACCGGTTGGCGGCCGGCCCCGGGTCGCGGATCTACGGCGTGCCGAGTGTCAAAGCCACCTGGTACGGCGAGGTGGAGCTCGCGGGAACGGTGGGACGCACCATCTTCTGGCCGGTCCCGAATGTCGACTCGGCCCTCGTGCGGGTCACCCGCGGCACGCCGCCGGATGCCGATCGTCGGCGGACCTTCGCACTGGTCGACGCCGCCTTCGCCCAGCGCCGCAAGACGCTGCGCGCCGCGCTGTCCGGACATCTCGGCGGCGGCGAGCAGGCGGAGAAGGCACTGCGAGCCGCCGGTATCGATCCGAGCAGCCGCGGTGAACGACTGACCGTCGAGGATTTCGCGCGGCTTGCCGCGGTCACGTCCTGAAACGGCGTACGCTCCGTGTAGCGACACGTAGTTTCCGTCCGATCGCCGGGAGGCCGTCATGTCCCACGTCGCCGAATCCTCACCTGGTCGCTCACTGGCGACCACCATCTGGTGGCTCATGCTCGCCCGTGGTGCCCTCGCGATCGTCTTCGGCCTGGTGGCCATCGTGGCACCCGTCAGCACCATCGCGGCGCTGCTCATCATCTTCGGCGTCTTCAGCATCGTGGACGGCATCGTCGCGGTGGCCGGAGGTGTCGCCACCCGGGGCACCTCGTGGGGCTGGGTGGTCTTCAACGGTCTGCTCGGGATCGTCATCGGCATCGTCGCGCTGCGCTATCCGGAGACGACGCTCCTGGCGATGGTGCTGGTGATCGCGGCCTGGGCGCTGGTGACGGGTGTCTTCGCCATCTTCGGCGCGATCGAGGGACGCCGTGAGGGTGGACGAGCCTGGGGCTGGACGCTGGTCTCGGGCATCCTCAGCGTGCTGCTCGGCCTGCTGTTCACCCTCGATCCGGTGGCCGGGGCCGGCACCTTGGTCCTCGTCACCGGTGTGTACGCGGTGCTGCTGGGCGTCACCTGGATCGGGCTGGCGTTGGCCGTGCGCCGTGAGGCGCGGGCGTTGACCGCCTGAACCGGCTCTCCACGACTCGCGGTCGTCGCGGGGTGCCGTAGGTTGGTTCAGTGCTCCCCGTCACCGTCCGCGCGCCGGCCAAGATCAATCTCGTCCTCGAGGTCGGCGCCGGCCGTCCCGATGGCTTCCACACGCTCTCGACCGTCTACCACGCCATCTCGCTCTACGACGAGGTCACCGCGACGCCCAATGACGATGCCATGGTGGCCGTACGGGTCATCGATGCCGACTCATTGCGCGAGCGCGCGGATGTGCCGCGGGACGGATCGAATCTCGCGGTGCGAGCCGCCGAGCGGCTGCGGTCCGAGCTCGGCCGACCCGAGCTCGGTGTCGACCTGCTGATCCGCAAGGGCATTCCGGTGGCCGGTGGGATGGCCGGTGGTTCGGCCGATGCGGCGGCGACCCTGGTCGCCTGCAATGAGGCGTGGCGTGGCGGTCTCAGCCGTGCGGAACTGGAGCCGATCGCCGCCGAGCTCGGCAGCGACGTGCCCTTCCTCCTGCACGGATCCAGCGCTGTGGGCACCGGGCGAGGTGAACAGATCGCACCGGTGCTGGCACGCGGCCGCTACCACTGGGTGCTCGTCAGCTTCGCCGAGGGTCTGTCGACCCCGGAGGTCTACGAGGAGCACGACCGCCTCGACCGGCGGCCGGTCGAGTTCGGCGAGGCCACCCAGCACGTGCTCGAGGCGCTCCGTGACGGGACGCCCGAGGCCCTCGGGGCCGCACTCGCCAATGACCTGGGCGAGGCCGCCGTGAGCCTGCGACCGGAGCTGGCCGGGGTGCTGGCGCTGGGTCTGGAGGCCGGTGCCGCCGGTGGGCTGGTCTCCGGCTCGGGGCCGACGCTGGCCTTCTTGGTGCATGACGAGATCGCGGCCGATGAGCTGGCGGAGGCATTGCGCGCGGCGGAGGTCGCCGATGCTGTGCTGACCGCCGCCGGTCCCCGACCGGGAGCCAAGGTGGTCCGCTGATGCCACCGCTGATCGTCGCCGAGAAGATCGAGATGTCCTTCCCGACGGCGGGTCCGGTGCTGCGCGATGTCACCCTCGGACTCGCCGAGGGCGACCGCGTGGGAGTCGTGGGCCGCAACGGCGATGGCAAGTCGACGCTGCTGCGCATCCTCGCGCGCGAACTGGAACCGGATGCCGGGCGGGTGACCTGGCGGCGCGATCTCACCGTCGGCTATGTCGATCAGAGCGATGTGCTGGACGAGTCCGCGACCGTGCGGCAGGCCGTGGTCGGCGATGCACCGGATCACATGTGGGCCAGCGATCCGCGGATGCGCGACATCGTCTCCGGGCTGCTGCCGGCGGATGTCGTGTGGCAGGCGCGGGTCGGTGAGCTCTCCGGCGGTCAGCGTCGCCGGGTGGCGTTGGCGAATGTGCTGATGCGTCCGTGGGATGTGCTGGTGCTGGACGAGCCGACCAACCATCTCGACCTGGATGCCGTGGTGTGGCTGGCCGGACACCTGCGGACACGCTGGCCGGCCGGCAGCGGTGCGCTGGCGGTCATCACCCACGATCGCTGGTTCCTGGACGAGGTGTGCACGGCCACCTGGGAGGTCCACGACGGCATCGTCGACTCCTTCGAGGGCGGCTATGCGGCCTATGTGCTGCAGCGGGTCGAGCGGGATCGGCAGGCCGCCGCGAGCGAGGCGCGCCGGCAGAATCTGATGCGCAAGGAGCTGGCCTGGCTGCGTCGCGGCGCTCCGGCGCGCACCTCCAAACCGAAGTTCCGGATCGATGCCGCCAATGAGCTCATCAGCCGCGAACCGCCGGTCCGCGACGACGTCGAACTGACTCAGCTCGCCACCGCGCGGCTGGGCAAGGATGTCGTCGACCTGCTCGATGTCGAGGTCGACCTGCCCGACGGCCGACCGGTGCTGCGCGATGTCGAGTGGCGGATCGCTCCGGGGGAGCGGACCGGGATCCTGGGCGTCAACGGCGCCGGGAAGTCGACGCTGCTCGGTCTGGTGACCGGTGAGGTCAAGCCCACGCGCGGACGCGTCAAACGGGGCAAGACGGTGCAGGTGGCCCAGCTCAGTCAGTCCCTGCACGAGCTCGACGATGTCGCCGAGGAACGGGTGAGCGATCTGGTGGGCCGTCAGCGGGCCACCTATGTGGCCGGCGGCAAGGAGCTCACCCCGGGGCAACTGCTGGAGCGGCTCGGCTTCCGCACCCAGCAGCTGTCGACACCGATCAAGGACCTCTCCGGCGGACAGCGCCGGCGGCTGCAGCTGCTGTTGATCCTGCTCAGCGAGCCGAATGTCCTCATCCTCGACGAACCGACCAATGACATGGACACGGACATGCTGACGGCCATCGAGGATCTGCTCGACACCTGGCCGGGCACATTGCTGGTGGTCTCGCACGACCGGTATCTGCTCGAACGGGTCACCGACCAGCAGTACGCGATCCTCGACGGCCGGCTGCGTCATGTGCCCGGGGGAGTCGAGGAGTATCTGCGGCTCCGCGAGGCGCAGGAGAAGCAGGCTGCCGTCAAGACTCCGCTCGGTGCCGCCGAACCGGAACAAGCCCCCGCTTCGTCCCCCGAACTCACAGGAGCCGAGCGTAGGGCGGTGCAGAAGGAGATCGGAGCGATCGAGCGCCGGTTGGCGAAGCTGTCGGACAGCATCGCCAGTATTCACCGGCTTATCGCAGCGCACGACCAGAGCGACTACGAAGGTCTCCAACGCCACGCCGATGAACTGCGTGAGCTGGAGGGCGAGGCCGCGGGCCTCGAAGATCAGTGGCTCGAATTGTCCGAGACGGTCAGCTGATCGCACGAGAGATCGTCATCTGGCCGGCCCGGCCACGCCCGGGCCGAGGGCACCGCTACGTGTCGATCGGTTCTTCGTCCGGGGCGGGAATCTCGTGCGGCCTGTACCGCGGCAGGCGCGACGCCGGGAGAATCGCGATCGCGCTGAGGCCCGACAGGATCAGCAGGCCGAGCTTGAGCGCACGGAGACGCTGCTCTTCGTTGAGTTGTACCGCTTCATCGATCTGCGCCCGGCTCGCGTCGGTCTGCGATAGCACCTCTTCGAGACGGTCGTTGGAGACGAAATTGACACTGTCGAGGTCGACCTGAGCCACGAGGTCCTCAGGGAGATCGGGGTGCTCCATCACCGCACGGCCCACGCCGACGCTGAGGAGCGCGACCAGCAGTGCTCCGATGACGGCTGTGCCCACGGCTGAGGCGAGATTCTGCGTGCTGCCTCGAATCGATCCGACATCGCCGGCAAGTTCGGCCGGAGCGGCGGTGACGAGCACATTGAATACGAGCGTCACCAAGGCACCCTGGCCGATGCCGAACAGCACGAGACCGAGAATCGTGGGCAGCGTCTCCCAGTTGTTGGTGACGACGAAGGAGAGCCAGATGAGTGCGCCGGTGGTGAGGATGAACCCGGCCGTGCCGATCGTACGGGGGCTGTAGCCCTTGTAGAAGCGCACCACGAGGGTCGCGGTGATGAACACGGTCAGGTTGAACGGCATCATGGCGAGCGAGGTCTCGAACGGGGTGCGCCCCTGAACGATCTGGATGTACATAGGAACGGTGAAGTTCAGCGCGGCCTCGAGCGCGACGACGATGAACATCGCGTAGACAGCCGCGCGCTCACGTGATGAGCCGAGAACCGATAGGTCGACGAGTGGCACCTTGCCCTCGCGCATTCTTCGCCTCGTCCAGGCGAAGAAGGTCTGACCGAAAAGGATGCCGAGGAGGATGAGCATGGGGGCGGGGGAGACCCCCATGATGTCGAAGGGGGCCCCGGGTCCCGCGAAGAAGGCCCCCCATCCATTGAGGTTGTTGAAACCGAGCGTGAGCAGCATGATCGCGAGGCCGATGAGCACCGATGCGAGGAGGTCGATCTTGGTGCTCGGATCGCCCTTGTCCGAACGAAGTTTGAAGCTGAATAGGAACACCGCTATCGCGAGAGCGAGCACGATCATGAAGACGGGTCGCCAGCCGACCAGCGTGCCGAGCGTGCCACCGATCAGGAAGGCGCTGATACCGGAGAGGGCACGTGCCGATCCGAGAGAACCGATTGCGGTCGCTTGCTGATCGCCGCTGTAGTTCTCGGCGATCAGAGCGACTAGAGCAGGAACGATGATCGCTGCCGCTGCTCCGGCCAGACACTGGCCCGCGATCGCCCAGCCGACGGATGGAGAGAGAATCATCATCAGCGACGATCCGGCGAACACCACGATCACGCATCGGAAGATCAGCACCCAGCCCACGCGTTGCCCCAGCTTCGCGCCCGTCATCACCAGCGCCGCGACGACGAGACCGTAGACGACGATCGTCGTACTCGCCACGGTGGGCGGCACCCCGAAATCAGCGACCATGCCACCGATCGAGATCGGCAGCGCGGCAACATTGAAGGACATGAGGATCTGTGCCAGGAAGAGGCCGATCATGGGGACCCATGACTGCCGTTCCTGATTCCGTGGACTATCGAGGTTTGCGGTCATCAGGCTGTCTTTCGCAGACGGGCTTCAGCAGCGGAAGCGAAGACGTTCAATCCGAGTGCACGAGAAAGATAGGCGATCGCGCGCTGGCCGCGTACGCTGTTCCCCGCGGAGTTCAAACGGGGCGAGAATGCACCGATCGCGCCCTTCCCAGGGGCGATCGCGACGATGCCCCCGGCCACACCGGATTTAGCGGGGATGCCGATCTCGAATAGCCACTCGCCTGACCGCTCGTACATGCCACTCGCCGCGAGCATGGACAGCGTGTCCCGGCAGACCTCGGCTGAGACCACCCGCTCACCGGTAACTGGGTTCACTCCGCCGTCGGCGAGCGTCGCACCCATGACAGAGAGGTCATGGGCTGTGACGAGCATCGCGCACTGTCGGGTGTAGATATCGACCGTCGCCAGTGGGTCTGCTTCAAGACGGCCATAGCTTTCGAGAAGACGCGCGATGCCTTTGTTGCGGGAATTGGTCGCCGCCTCGGAGGCATAGACGTCACCATCCATAGTGAGCTGCCGGCCGGCGAAGGCCGACAAGCCCGTGCGGATCAGCTCCCACTGCTCCGCCGGTGTGGTACCCGGCATCATGGCGGTCGTCGCGATCGCCCCGGCATTCACCATGGGGTTCATCGGATGCCCGTCGTTGAGTTCGAGGGCGATCACTGAGTTGAATGGAAGACCAGTGTTGTTGACACCGACCCGCTCTTTGACGACTGCATGACCATGGGCTTCGCAGACCAGCGCGTACACGAATGCCTTTGAAACGGATTGGATCGAGAATGCGTGATCGCTGTCACCGATATCGTGCGTGGCACCGTTCACTTCGCTCACCGAGAGGCCGAACAATGACGCGTCCGCCCCAGCAAGGACCGGGATGTAGTTCGCGACCTCGCCCTCATCGAGGTCGCGATAGCGTTCATAGGCTGCGATAGTCAGCGCCTCGACCTCGCCCCACGCCGGGAGATTCCCGGTCGAGACTTGCTGACCGACGCTCTCCGATTCCGAAGTGATCACGATATCGCCTTCCCGGTGTTCTCGCCCTGAATCTCCCGCGCTCATCGTATTTTATCGACGAGAAGGGGTGTCACTCGCCAGAGCGCGGGCAGGCAGTAGCGCGCTGATACGCTCGAGCCGAGAGCGTCTCGGACGGGGTCGGGGTGCGCGATGAGGGGGAGTGTGACGGTATGAGCCGTCGGCATACTGTGGCCGCGGTGGGGCTGCTGCTCGCGGTCCTTGCGGGATGTTCAGGAGGATCTGAGGCCGAGACGGGGTCTGGCGGTGCGGGGTCGACGACATCGCCCTCCGCGAACGCGGATCCGCAGGCGTGCGGCTACGGAGAGGCGAACGACGCGGACGCGGAGGTCACGCTGGGCGAGATCTCTGCCGCCTCCGACGAGTGGTCGGAGTATCTGGGGCAGGAGTGGCGCCACTACCTTCCCGTCGCGGTGACCAACGAGACCGATGCCCCCTGCCTATTCTCCGTCAACGTGCGCGCCGAGGTGAATGGCGAGGACCGCGGATACGACGAGATGTGGATCCCGCTGTTGCCCGGGCAGACGTACCACGGCCAGCTCTTCGACATGGAGAAAGTGGTCGATTTTTCGGCGGACGCCGAGGATGCCACCCCGGCAGCGGAGGTGCAGACCACGGTCAACACGCGTAAGCGTCCCCTATTGGTCGACTACTACGACATGGACTCGGATGTGCGGGGCGTGTCCGGCGAGGGCGCGGACGCGACCCTCCGGCTCGACGTGACTGTGAACGGAACCGTTGAGGATATGCCCGGGAGAACCGGCACGGCGACCAAGGACAACCTCTACGTGGTGGGACTGAATGCGAGCGGTGAACCGATCACGATCGCTTTCCAGAAGACCGACCCGATCCCCGACGGGGAAACCAAGACCTTCGAGATCCCTGTGGGCGGAGGCTACTCCGGTGGTGACATGCGCACCTCGGTGCCCGCGGCCACCTATGACGAGGTCGCCAGCTGGGAGGTCTACCTCGAGCCCGAGCTCAACCAGGACTCCAAGGTCGGCTGAACAGCACGGACCGGCTGGGTGGCCCGAAGGCTACGCGGTAGGGCCGGCGAAGGGCTCGATGAGATCGCGCAGCAGGTCGGCGATGGTGGTGCGCTCATCGGTATCGAGGCCGGCGAGCAAGTCGTGCTCGTGGGTGAGCAGCGCGTCGAGGGCGGCGTCGACGCGTTCACGGCCACCCACGGTGAGGCGCACCAGCACCCCGCGACGGTCTGAGGGGTCCGGTCGGCGTCCGACCAGGCCCTTGCCCTGTAGCCGGTCCACTCGATTGGTCATGGTGCCGCTGGTGACATGTGTGGCTGCGACGAGTTGGCCCGGAGATAGCTCATAGGGTTCGCCGGCGCGGCGGAGCGCGGCTAGCACGTCGAACTCCCACGACTCGAGGTCGACGGAGGTGAAGGCGTGCTTGCGCAAGGCGTCGAGATACTGTGCGAGACGGCTGACCCGGCTGAGCACCTCCATGGGGGAGACATCGGCATCGGGACGCTCGTGTCGCCAGGCGGCGACGATCCGATCGACCTCGTCCATGCCGATGAGTTTATCGGGTCGAGAATCTTCAGGTCGAGATTCTTTGCCAGCGCCGCTTCGGTTCCTGGCACGACGGGTTCGGTACGCTGGACGCGCTTTCCCCGGTTGGTCTGTCGGCAGGGCCCGCCTGACTTTGAATCAGGACTAGCGACGTAGGTTCGACTCCTACCCGGGGAGCGACGAGAGGACCCGTTGAGTAGGGGGAACCCCCACACTTGACGGGTGGTCCTGCTGCCGAACACGAAGGAGTCCCGCGTTGGACGCGAATGTCACGGCGATCGTCCTCGCCGCCGGAGCCGGCACCCGGATGAAATCCGAGCGCGCCAAGGTCCTGCACGAGCTGGGCGGCAGGTCGATGCTCGGCCACGCCCTCGCCGCGGTCGGCGAACTCGGCATCGGTCGCCGGGTCATCGTCGTCGGCCACCAGCGCGAGCAGGTCGAGAGCGCGGCCACCGATCTCGATCCCGAGGCCCTCATCGCCGTCCAGCACGAGCGCAAGGGCACGGGCGACGCGGTCCGCGCCGGACTCGACGCGCTGCCCACCGGAACCGATCCCGGCACCGTCCTGATCACCTACGGGGACGTGCCGCTGCTCGCCGCCGAGACTCTCGGCGAGGTCCTCGCCGAACACCGTGCCGGTTCGCGTGCCGTCACCATCCTCAGTGCCGAGGTCGACGACCCCACCGGATACGGACGCATCCTGCGCGACGGCACCGGCGCGGTCACCGCGATCCGCGAGCACAAGGACGCGAGCGAGGCCGAGCAGGCCGTCCGCGAGATCAACAGCGGCATCCTGGCGGTCGACGGCGCCTTCCTCGACGGCGCCCTCGGTCGGCTCACCCCCAAGAACGCCCAGGGCGAGCTGTACCTCACCGATATCGTCGGCTTCGCGGTCGAGGACGGACTGCCGGTGGGCGCACATGTGCTCGAGGACGTCTGGCAGACCGAGGGAGTCAACGATCGCGCTCAGCTCGCGCGTCTCGCCCGGGAGCTGAACGACCGTATCACCCGGCGGTGGATGCTCGACGGCGTCACCATCATGGATCCGGCCACCACCTGGATCGACTCCGATGTCACGCTCGCACCCGATGTCACCGTCCGCCCCGGCACGCAGCTGCTCGGCGCCACCACCATCGGCGCCGGAGCCACGATCGGCCCGGACACCACGCTGCGCAATGTCGAGGTGGGCGAGCGGGCCACGATCGAGCGCACCCACGGCTCGGATGCGGTGATCGCCGCCGAGGCGACCGTCGGCCCCTTCGCCTATCTGCGTCCTGGCACCGAGCTCGGCGTCAAGGGCAAGATCGGCACCTTCGTGGAGACCAAGAACACCCGGATCGCCGATGGTGCCAAGGTGCCGCATCTGTCGTATATCGGCGATGCGGAGATCGGCGAGGGCACCAATATCGGTGCCGGCACGATCACCGCCAACTACGACGGCGAGCGCAAGCACCGCACCGTCGTCGGTCGGCACGCCAAGACCGGGAGCGACAATGTCTTCGTCGCGCCCGTCACGATCGGGGACGGAGCCTTCACCGGGGCCGGCACGATCGTGCGCGGCGACGTCCCGGCGGGGGCGCTCGCGGTGAGCGCCGGTGAGCAGAGGATCATGGACGGGTGGGTCGCGCGGCGACGGCCCGGATCGGCGGCACATGAGGCCGCCGAGAACGCAGCACGGCAGGAAGAGAACCCCCAGTGACCAATGGCAGCCTCAGCGAGCGCACACCGACCCGCAATCTCATGCTCTTCTCGGGTCGGGCGCACCCGACCCTCGCGCAGGAGGTGGCCCAGCTCCTCGAGGCCGAGCTCGTGCCGACCACGGCCTATGACTTCGCCAATGGCGAGATCTACGTGCGCTTCGACAAGTCGGTGCGCGGCTGCGATGCCTTCGTGATCCAGAGCCACTCCGCGCCCATCAATGAGGCGATCATGGAGCAGCTCATCATGATCGACGCCCTCAAGCGGGCCTCGGCCAAGCGCATCACCGTCGTGCTGCCGTTCTACGGTTACGCCCGGCAGGACAAGAAGCACCTTGGACGTGAGCCGATCTCGGCGCGGTTGATGGCCGATCTGTTCCTGTCCGCGGGCGCGGACCGGCTCATGACGGTCGACCTGCACACCGCGCAGATCCAAGGCTTCTTCGACGGCCCGGTGGACCACCTGCTGGCCATGCCGATCCTCACCCGCCACGTCAAGAAGAAGTACGGCGACAAGCAGCTCGCGGTCGTCTCTCCGGATGCCGGACGCATCAAGGTCGCCGAGTCGTGGGCCAACTCCCTCGGCGGCGCGCCGCTGGCCTTCATCCACAAGACCCGCGATGTCACCCGTCCCAACGAGTCCAAGGCGAATCGCGTGGTCGGCGAGGTCGCGGGCCGCACCTGCATCCTGGTCGACGACCTGATCGACACGGGCGGCACGATCGTGCAGGCCGCCGAGGCGCTGATGGCCGACGGCGCCGAGGACGTCATCATCGCGGCGACCCACGCGGTCTTCTCCGGCCCCGCGGTCGATCGGCTGAAGAACTGCTGTGCGCGCGAGGTGATCGTCACCAACACGCTGCCTCTCACCGAGGAGATGCAGTTCGACAAGCTCACGCTGCTCTCGATCGCCCCGCTGTTGGCGCAGGCGATCTCCGCGGTCTTCGAGGACGGCTCGGTCACCAGCCTGTTCAAGGAGTGACCGTGCGCCCGGGGGCTGTACGGCTCGCCGTCTCGCTGGGCGGATGCTTCGCATTGATCGCGCTCGTCGCCGTCGTGGCGGTCGGCCATGATGCCCCGCGCGAGGCACTGGTCGTCGCGGCCGGGATGTTGATGGTGTTCGCCTTCGCCGGCGGCATCCTCACCACGGTGATCGCGGTCCTGGTGCTGGGCTACACCGGCGACCGCGAGCCGGACGACGAGGTCGCCGTGACGATGGGGGCGCTCGCCGGGTCGGTATTCGTCGCGGTCTTCGGAGTCCTGTCCCTGCGTACGACCGGATGGCTGGTCGCGGTCGCGACAACGGCCGCCCTGGTGGTCGTCACTCATCTGCTACTGCGCCGCGGGCTGCCCGCCGTCCTGCGCTGATCCCCTCGACGCTGCTCCCTCGGGGGCGGTGAGCTGTCAACCAGCTCCGGGACCGCGCGTGGTTGGCTGCTCACCGCGGTCATGTCCGTCTCGATTTCGGTGAGGCATCGTCCACGGCGTGGGGTCGTGTGGTTGGCTGCTCACCGCGGTCATGTCCGTCTCGATTTCGGTGAGGCATCATCTACGGCGCGGACCCCGCATGGTTGACTGCTCACCGCTCTCGGTCGGTAACGGATGCCGGTGGGTGATCAACCATCCCGGGGCGATCAGATGCCGACGACCGGGACGTGGTTGACTGCTCACCGCCCGTGGGAGGGGAGAGCGCCGTGAGGGACCCCGGAACGGCACGAGCCACGGCATAATGAGACGGACGACGTGTCCGGCGCCGTCGACTGACGAAGGATGGCCCGTGCGCGTTCGACGTGTGAGTATCCCGCCGCGGGCGATCGTGGTCACGAGCGTCGTCGTGATCGCCGCCCTCGTCGCCGGCCTGGCACTGCTCGGCGTCGACCCTCGTGGCTGGTTCGGGCGCTCCGGGGCCCAGCGTCAGGACCGCTTCGCCGATGCCGAGCTGTTCAGCGCACCGGACTCCCTCGCCCGGAAGGCGGCGGACACCGCCACCGGCCCCGATGCGGAGATCATGCGACGGGTCGCCGAGGTCCCCACCGGAATCTGGCTGACACCCGAGGCGAGCGGGCTGGACGCGGTCGAGCATCGCGCCTCGACGATCGCCGAGGCCGCGGCCGAGCAGGAGGCGATCGCCGTGGTCGTCCTGTACGGGATCACCGACCGGGACTGCGTCGGCGGCCATTCGGAAGGCGGACTGGAGCCCGACGACTATCGCACCTGGATCGAGCGTGCCGCCCGCGGTCTCGGCCATGCCTCCGGGCATATCGTCGCCGTGCTCGAACCCGATGCCCTCGCGATGATCGACGACTGCACCGACCCGCAGACGCGCTTCGACCTCCTCGATGACGCCCGTGCCGCACTCGACAGCGCCGGGATCACGACCTATCTCGATGCCGGGCACTCGGACTGGGTGGAACCCGAGACGATGGCCGAGCGGTTGCGCCGGGCCGGGGTGGACGAGGCGCGCGGGTTCGCGGTCAATGTCGCCGCGTACAACGGCGAGGCCGACGAGATCGCCTACGCCGAACAGCTCGCCGGTCTGCTCGATGACGGCGCCCACTATGTGATGGACACCGGGCGCAATGGTGCGGGTGCCTCCGGCGAGTGGTGCAATCCGCCGGGACGCGCGCTCGGCCATCGCCCGGGCTCGGGGGAGGGGCGTCTGGATGCCCGGCTCTGGATCAAGCCGCCCGGGGAGAGCGACGGGACCTGCCGCGGTGGACCGCCGGCCGGCACCTGGTGGAATGAGCGGGCAGCGGACCTCGCACGTCGGGCCGGCTGGTGACCATCAGGCGACGCCGATGGGAAATCCGGCCGGTCGCATCCGATGCGTTGGTACTGTGACCCCATGTCGAGCCAGGACCAGCGTCGTGTCGTCGTGATCGAGGACGACCCGGACATCCGCCATCTGTTGAAGACGGTGCTGGAGAGCAGCGGCTTCGAGCCGTTCAGCGCCTCCAATGGTGCGGACGGCATCGAGCTGGTCAGGCAGTACGATCCGCTCATCACCACCCTCGATGTCACGATGCCGGGCATGGACGGCTTCGCCACGGCCAAGCGGCTGCGGGAGTTCAGCTCGACCTACATCATCATGTTGACCGGGCTGGGCGATGAGATCGACGTCGTCCAGGGACTCGAGGCGGGGGCCGACGACTACCTGGTCAAGCCCTTCCGCCCCCGCGAGCTGCGCGCACGGATCGAGGCGGTGTTGCGCCGTCCGCGCGGTCGTGCCGGGGTGACCCCGCCGGCTCCGGCGCCAGCGGCTCCCACTCCGGCGGCTCCGATCCCGGCCCCGGCCGCGGCGGTCGAGCGGACGCTCCCCGAGCCCGCGCCGACAGAGCTCCTGCCGCCGGCCGAGCCGCCGCACCATCGCGCCGATCCGCCCCAGCACCGGGCGATGCCGACCGGGGTGCCGTCTTCGGCGCCGGTGCCCGCGCGGAATGCGGCCGCCACGAGCGCGCAGGCGGGCGCTCGGGCCGATGGGAGCGCCCGAGGGGCGTTGCAGGTCCGTGGTCTCGCGCTCGATCCCGAGACGCGGATCGTCTCGGTCGAAGGACGCGGCATCGATCTGACCCGCACCGAGTTCGACCTGCTGCACATCCTGTTGTCCTCGGGTCGCCGCGTCCGCAGCAAGGCCGATCTGGTGCTCGCCCTGCGCGGCCAGGACTATGTGACGTCCTATTTCGTCAATGAGGCCGACAAGCGCGCCATCGAGGTGCACATGGCGAATCTGCGACGCAAGATCGGCGACTCCAGCGCGACCCCGCGCTGGATCGAGACCGTGCGCGGCGTGGGCTACCGCATCGCCGCCGACTGACGACCCTCGGGCGGTGACCTACGCACCTCTCGAGCGCGTCGAGAGGTGCGTCATCCACCGCCCCGGGGGTTGAGGGTCCGCCCCCCAGGGTCGCGGCCCCGCGCGCTCAGTTCGCGTTCTTCGCGATCTCCTGTTGCTCGGTCGGCGTATCGGAGGCGAAGATCGCGATCGGCACCTCCTGGGTGATCACCTGCGGGGTCACGTCGGGCTTGCCGGCCGCGTTCTCCGTCCACACGGTCGCCTCGAAGCGCAGGGTCACGCCGACCGCATCCTCGGGCAGGTCTCCGATGGTCTGATTGCGCAGCTCGAAGGAGCCTTTCGGCGAGGTGACGAGCATGCCCCACTGGTTGCTCACCGGCTCGGGATCGAAGGTGATCGATGCGGCCGTGGCGTCGAGCGAGTAGGGGCCGTCGGTGACGCTTCCCGATTCGGTCGTGACCGTCGAGGTGACCTTGATGTTCTGTAGGAAGGTCTGGCGCTTGGAGGAGAACGGGTCGCGGAACTCGCGGCTCATGTCATAGGCCTGGAAGGTGAAGGAGAAGTTCTTGTCACCCAGCGGGTACCAGTCGTTGGTGCGGGGGGTGGACTTCGTCGGCCAGATCGTGAACACATAGTCGACATCGCTCGTGGTGTTGTGCGACTGGAAGGTGCCGTCGTGGGTGAACTCGGAGTCGAAGACGCGCTCGGAGGCGGCCGCGCTCGGGGCCGGCGTCGGGCTGTCACCGTCGTCATCCCCACCCGGGAACAGGCCACAGCCGGACAGAGCGGTGAGGAGGGCGGCGGCGCAGCCGGCGAGGGCCGCGCGGCGGAAGAAGGCGTTCACAGGGCTCCTGTTCGATGGGCTGCGGTGCTCAGACCGTGAAGCCACGATAGTTGCGAAGGATCTTGATGCCCATCCAGGCCGTCTGGGCGATGGTGATGATGCCGAGCACCGGCCAGCAGTACGCCAGGATGTCACTCTGCCAGCCGAGGGAGACCTGGGTCCACGCGGCGAAGATCCCGCCGACGGCGACGGCCGCCACGATATAGGGGATCAGATAGGAGTGGCCGGCTCCGCGCTCGGCTCGTGCCTGGGCGGCCCAGTTGTCGGTCTGCTGACGGCTGAAGAACTTGGTCCAGGCACGAACGAAGTGACCGATGCGCACCCACATGTAGAACTCGGCCGGGAAGAGCAGCAGTGCGAAGAGCGTGTCCCGGCGGTTGCGGTAGTGCATGGAGCGGGCGACGCGCAGGTTCAGCACGATGGCCGCGGCCGGCGGGATGATCCACCACCACTGGAAGACGAAGGCGCCGATCCACAGCGAGCAGAGCAGCAGCGTGACGAACATGAAGCGCGTGATGATGTTGAGCACCATCGAGAAGTGCTCGAACCAGCGCAGTCGCAGATTCGGGTGGAAGGGCTGGCCCTTGGTGTCGCCGCGCTGGCCGGGCCACATCAGCTCGATGGCGCCGAAGTTCCACTTGACCTGCTGACCGTCGAGGGCGCGCAGGTTGGCCATGCCGCCGACGTGGGCACGGGCCGTCGCGCTGATCTTCGTGAGGTAGCCGGCGCTCTTGATCTGCAGGGAGAGCAGCGAGTCCTCGACCTCGCTGTCCTTGACCCAGGGGGCCTGCTGGTGGGTGTGGCGCATGACATCGCGCAGCGCTTGGACCGAGAAGATCGAGAACTGCCCGCCGAGGACGGCCATATTGCGTCCGCGCAGCAGGTTCTGCATGTTGAAGGCGGCGAACTGCGCTCGCTGGCCGGCGATGAGGAACTTCTCCATCGGGCCGTTCAGGGCTGAGTCGTCGATGGAGTAGATCGCCGAGATGCCGCCGATGCGGTGATCGCTCTGGATCTCGGACAGCAGATCGGCGACGGCCGTCGGCTCGGGGGTGGTGTCGCCGTCGACGCCGAGCAGGAAGTCGTAGCCCTCGACGAGGAAGAAGCCGTAGTTGAGGGCGCCCACCTTCTTGTCGGGATTCTCGCCGATGTCGTGGACGAAGACCTCCACGACCTGCTCGCCCTCGGCGGTCATCCGCGCGTGGACGCCGGCATAGTGGCTGGCGACCTCGACGGTGTCGTCGGTGGTGTTGTTGACGACGACGTGGATGACATCCGGGGGGCGAGTCTGGGTGAGCAGGGAGTCGAGGACCGCGGAGATCGTGCTGCCCTCGTTATAGGCCGGGACCACACAGCCCACCATCGCGCGTCCGGAGACCAGGTCGCGCGGGTCGTCCGGGACGGTCACCTCGCCGGTGAGCGCGGCAGGATCGACTCCGGTGAAGGGGGCGTTGAACTCCATGAGCCGATCATGGCCCGCCCAGCTCATGGCTAGCTGCCGATTTGCCTCAGGATTTGCCTAATCTCTGCTCAAGGAGTGTCGTCTTCAGCTCGGCGGCGGTCGAGGCCATCGAGGTGATGGCCCGTTCGAGCAGTGCCCCGTACTCCGGCACCACGGAGAAGGTGTCGGCGACCCCGTAGACCGCCCCGATGCGCACGCCCATCACGGTGGCGGTGCGCGAGGTCAGCAGCGAGTCCTCGATATCGCTGACGATGGAGTGCGCGCTCTGCGGCGAGGTGGCCGGGGCCAGCACGGCGAAGTTGCCGGCGCCGAGATGGCCGATGGGAGCCCAGGGCGGCACATGGGCGCGCACCGTCTCGGCGAGCTTGCGCACGGCATCGTCGCCCAGCGAGCGGCCGAAGGCGGAGTTGAGGGCCCGCAGATCCTCGACGCTGATCAGCAGGAAGCAGGCGTGGCCGCCGATGAGGGTCACCCGGTTCAGTCGGCCCTGAGCGGCGAAACGGAAGGACTGCGGCGACAGGACGTCCAGATCGGCGAGGGGATTCTCCGATTCGGAGGTCGTGAACCCGGCGACCCGGCCGTGTTCGCGCAGGAGCTGGACGAGGACGATCGCCGAGACGGTCTGCACCACCGTGAAGCCGACCAGTGCGGAATCCGTGCGGGCGGTGCCCTGCCAGGCGGTGATGGTCCACCAGGCGGCCGAGGGAACACAGGTCGCGAGATATCCCTGGAGTATCCGGGTCACGGGGTGCTGAGCCCAGGAGCCGGTCTGGAGTTCGTAGATCATGGCCAGCGCGGCACCGGAGGTGAGCAAGGCGCTGACCGTGATGACGAGCGGTCCGTCCAGAGGCCCCTCGAGGAAGGCGGCGCCGGTCACCAGCAGTGCGGCTCCGGCGCTGACCTCCAAGTGCGGCGCGCGGTCGTGGAACAGGCGGATGCCGGACCAGAGCAGGGTCACCGCCGTGACCGCGCCACCGAGGGCCGCGGCGGTCGCGAACCGGCTGGGGGATCCCCCGGTCGTCCAGGACACGTACACCATGAGGCTGGCGCTGAACATGAACTGCGCCACGGCGAGGGTCCGCGCCGCCCGGGTGGAGTGATTGAGGATCGTCGAGAGGATGAAGACGAGGGTCACGGTGGCGCCGACGATCAGCGCTCCGATCGCTACGGAGTGGTACTCGGTCATGCTGGTCTCCCCTCGGGGGTGTTCATCGGCAGCGCGAGCGACACGGTCGTCCCTTGCCCGGGGACGCTGCTCAGTGACAAGGTCCCGGCGTGCGACTCGATGATCTGCCGGCTGATGTCCAGGCCGAGGCCCGAGCCGCCGACCGCGGAGCCCCGGGCCGCCGCCGAACGGTAGCCGCGGTCGAAGACCCGTTCGGCGTCGTGGGTGCTCATGCCGCGTCCGGTGTCGCGGACCGACAGCGCGTACTGACCGGTGTCGGTCACCGCCGCGTCGATGAAGATCCGTCCGCCTTCGGTGTTGTACTTCACGGCATTGGTCAGGACATTGTCGACGACCTGCCGGATCCGCAGCGGGTCGGCGTTCACGGTGACCTCCGGGAGCGGGCCCATGACGATCGCGATGGATCGCGCGATCGCCTGGGGCCGGACCGCGGTGACCGCGTCGTCGACGATGGCCGAGGGGCGGCAGGGTTCGACGGTCAGCGCGATGCCGGTGTCGCCGGCGGGGGAGCGGGCCGCGAGGAAGTCGTTCGACAGGGTGAGCAGGCGCTCGGTGTTCTTCAGCGCGACCTCGACCATCTCGCGTGGCACCGGCGGCACGTCGGGCTCATCGAGGGCGAGCTCCAGATAGCCCAGGATGGAGGTCAGGGGCGTGCGGAACTCGTGGCTGACCGAGGTGACCAGCTCGTCGCGGTCGGCCTGGGCGCGCAGCTGGCTGGTGACATCGCGGGCGAGCATGATGATGTTCTCGATCTCGCCGTCGTCGGCGTGCAGGAACTGGCTCGTCCATTCGATCGCGAGCGGTTGGGTGCCGCCGACCCACACGGTCTCTCCGTCGACCGGGGATCCCTGCAGCGCACGGCCGATGGGTCCGTCGGGGGCGAAGAGGGGGGCGGAGTAGTCGATCTCGTAGTCCGAGAGGGTCGGTTCGAAGCGTGCCCCTCCGAGATGCCGGAGCAGCAGCCAGGCGCTGCGATTGGCGGTGCGCAGTCCGCCATCGGCGTCGAAGGAGAAGACCGACAGGTCCAATGAGTCGAGGACCGAGGAGATGAAGCGCTCCTGCAGGCTCGCGCGCTCCAGGGCGCGGGAGAAGGCATCGGACTGGCGATGCAGCAGCCGCCGGCGCGCGGTCGCGACCCGGTCGGTCTGGTAGGTGGCGATCGCGCTCAGCACGATCAGCGAGGTGACCGCGGCCGTCGACGGGATGCCGCCGATCAGTTGCCCGCCGACCAGCTGGGCTTGCGCCCACCAGGCGCTCCACAGCGCGACGATGGTTCCGGCGACCATGCAGGTCGCCACGAGCCCGCCGAAGGCGATCGCGACCCATACCACCGGAAGGACCAACAGCATGGTGAATCCGGCGCCGGGGGTGGGGATGTACAGCAGCAGCACTCCGCACACGTCAGCGATGGCGAGGAGTAGACCCCAGCGGCTGTTGGCCGGCTGCCAAGGGAACAGACCCGCCACCGTCGTCACTCCGATGATGAGCAGCGTGCCGACGAGCAGCATCCTCGATTCGATGAAATCGGGTCGTACCGAGATGGTGGCGAAGAAGGGCAGCGCCACCGTGAGGACGAAGAGGAACTGCCAGTGCACGATCGCGCGCGAGGAGATGACGACGCGGCCGAAGTCCCGGTCGAGGCGGGTGCGCAGTTGGCCGGCGATCATGGGGCGCCCCAGGGCGAGGCGTCGGTCTGGGTCAGCGACAGATCGATCGTGATGGTCGTCCCAATGCCGGGACGGCTGTCGAGCCGGATGGTGCCCCCATGGGCCTGGGCGATCGAGAGGGCGGTGGCGAGTCCGAGCCCGAAGCCGGGCAGCGCCCGGTGGATCGCGGTCGGCGCGCGGTAGAACCTCTCGAAGGCGTGGCGGGTCTCCTCGCGGGTCATGCCGAAACCGTGGTCGGTGACGGCGATCCGCGCACAGGAGCCATGGGTGCCGACCGTCACGGCGATATGGCCGCCGTCGTCACTGAACTTGACGGCATTGGAGAGCACGGCGTCGAGCAAGCGTCCGGTGAGGTCGCGGTCCAGCGGCACCTGGAGGTGGCCGGTGCCCGGTCCACTGACGACGATGCCGCGCTCCCGCGCCTCGGGGCGCCAGCGTTCGAGGCGGCGATCGACCAGATCGACGAGGTCGACGAAGGCGAATGCCGGGGTGGCGCCCGCGACCTCGAAGGGTTCCAGCAGCTCGCGCAGCTTGGCCGACAAGCTGGTGACGCCGTGCTGCGCACGCCGGAGGAACTCCCGGCCCGCCTCGTCGAGCACGTCCGCTTCGAGGAGATCGAGGTAGCCGACGATGGAGGTCAGCGGGGTGCGCAGTTCGTGGGCGACGGTGGCGCTGAAGGACTCGGCGGCGCGCAGGGACTCGACGAGGTCCGTGATGTCGTGGGCGACGATGACGGCGCCGATCCGCTCGCCCGCCTCGGTGACCGCCGGCAGCGAGGAGACCGAGATGGCGTGCTGGGCGCCCGGCTCGCCGATCCACTGCAGCGACTCGGTGGCGTATTCGCCGCGTAGAGCGCGGGGGAGCAGCTGGTCCTCCGCGGCGATCGGGGTGACCCGGTCAGGGCCGTAGACCTGATGGCCGGCCCAGGTGGGATCGTGCGGCGAGACGCCCATCTGGCGCCCGAGCTCCTGAGCTCGGGGATTGGCGAAGGTCGACGACCGGTCGTGGGCGGCGTAGAACACGGCGGCATCGACACCGTGGGCGATCGCCCGCATGACGGCGGAGTTACGCTCGGCGGCCGCCAATGCGTCCTGCTGGGAGCGCAGGGCGTCCTCGGCGATCGCTCGCGAGGCGCGCAGGGCATGGGCATTGGCCTGGGTGAGGACGGCGAGCGAGGTGACCACGAAGTAGAAGACGCTGATCGCGACGATGACGCGGGTGGGGTTCGGCATCGGGTCGACGATGAGCAGGAAGACCAGGCAGCCGAATCCGAGCGCCACGATGATCGCGATGGTGTGCAGCCAGTCGAGCTGGAAGGAGATCCACAGGACCGGGATGAGCGCGAGCAGCGGGATGGCGTTGTTGGTCTGGTAGAACACGCCGGCGAGCAGGATCGTCACGAGCAGTTGGGCGAGGGCCAGCCAGAAGGTCTCCCGCCGCGGCAGCCGTCCCCAGGGGGCGGCGAAGGCGGCGAGGTTCATCACGAGGAGGGCTCCGCCCGCGACGATCAGCACCGTGGTGTGCCGCTCGGTGTCCGGATAGGTGGCGCTCATGGCGATGACGATGACCGCGGCCATGGTGAACACGCCGACGAGCACGCGGACGAAGCCCGCGTGCGAGGTGTGTCGTGACCGGGTGCCGCTCACTTGAACCTTCGTCGTCTCCCCACCGCGCTCCGGAATCGCGGCTCTTCGGCTCTGATTGTGTCAGAGCGTGCGGCGGCGGGGGTCTCATTCGGCGTCGCGGCGTACCGATTTCACGGTCTTCGGGCGGTGCGGTAGACTCGCGGGGTTGCCTCGGCGAGGGCTACCTCGTAGCCGTGATCGACGTGGCGCTCCTGGAGCGCTGTGCCGACCATGCGCCGGGTGGCCGCCGAGACCGGAAAAAGAACGACGTCTGCTGAGGAGCATCACCCCCGTGGCCGAGATCAAGATCGCCGCCGAACCCCGCACCGAGTTCGGCAAGGGCGCCGCACGCCGTATCCGCCGTGACGACAAGGTGCCCGCCGTGCTCTACGGTCACGGCACCGATCCGGTGCACGTGGCCCTCCCGGGGCACGACCTCATGCTCGCGCTGAAGAAGCCGAACCCGCTGCTGTCGATCGAGCTCGGCTCGGAGAACCACCTGGTGATCCCCAAGCAGGTGCAGCGCGATCCGCTCAAGGGCTTCCTCGAGCACGCCGATCTGCTGATCGTCAAGCGTGGCGAGAAGGTCGTCGTCGAGGTGCCGGTCAATGTCGTCGGCGAGCCCGGCCCCGATGCCATGGTCGTCACCGAGAACGCCTCGGTGTCGGTCGAGGCCGAGGCCACCCACCTGCCCTCGGAGCTCGAGGCATCGGTCGAGGGCCTGGCGGCCGGCACGCAGATCACCGCGGCCGACCTGACGTTGCCCTCGGGTGTCGAGCTCGCGAGCGAGGCGGAGCTGCTGATCGTCAATGTGACGCATGCGCCGACGGCCGCCGAGGTCGAGGCCGAGCTCGAAGAGGCCGAGGCCGAGGCCGGTATCGAGCACGACGAGCCGGAGCCCGAGGTCGGTGCGATCACCGACGAGGAGGCCCAGGCTCCCGCCGCCGAAGAGGAATGACCTGGCTGATCGTGGGCCTCGGGAACCCGGGGCCCACGTATGCCGCCACCCGGCACAACATCGGGTACTTCGTCGGCCGCCCCGCCCGCGCGCGGCGCGGG
>JAEZEJ010000094.1 GCA_023417775.1 Actinomycetes bacterium
ACGCCACCGTGCATCTGTCCTTCGACGAGAACGGTGCCCACATCGCCTCCGCGGACGAGACCTATCGCGCCGAGCACATCCCCGGCGCGATCTTCATCGACCAGGATGTCGAGCTCAGCCGCGATGACACCCCCATCCGCTTCACTCCGGTCGATTCCGAGCGCTTCGCCGAGGTGCTCGGAGCGGCCGGAGTCGGCGACGAGGACACCGTGGTGGTCTACGACCACGCCAATGGGATCTGGGCGACGCGGCTCTGGTGGCACCTGGGTTACGAGGGCTTCGACCGGGTGAAGGTGCTCGATGGCGGGCTCGCGGCCTGGAAGGCGGCCGGACAGCCGACGGAGTCCGGCGAGGTCAGCCTGGCCCCCGCCTCGTTCACCGCGCGCCGTCGGCCCGAGCGCGCGGTCTCCACCGCGCAGGTCGAGGCAGCCCTCGACGACGACGGAGTCCTGCTGGTCAACGCGCTCAGTCCCGAGGACTTCGACCGCGGTCACATCCCGGGCAGCGTCAATGTGCCGTTCGCCAGCCTCGTGCGCGAGGACGGCACGCTCAAGCAGCCGTCCGCCCTGCGCGAGATCTTCGCCGATGCGGGCGTCCTCGATCCCGCCGTGCGGCCGGTGACCTACTGCGGTGGGGGCATCGCCGCCACCGCGGCGGCGTTCGCACTCCTCGCCGCCGGCCGCGCCGATGTCGCCATCTACGACGGATCGATGACCGCGTGGACCGAGGATCCGACGCGGCCCCTCGAGGCGTCCTGACGGGATCGCTGGTCATCGGTCGCTAGCGTGGATGCTCATGAGCGAGCTGTCCGCGCCCACGACCGAGACCACCCTGCCTGATCACGACCACCTGGTCTGGTACGTCAGTTACGGCTCGAATCTCGCGGCGGGACGGCTCCGCCACTACCTCGAGGGCGGCACTCCCCCGGGTGGAGCGCGGCGCAATCCGGGAGCCCGCGATCCGCGACCGCCGCTGGACTCGGTGGGCGTCGAGCTGCCCGGTGCGCTCTACTTCGCCGGGGAGTCGCCGCAGTGGGGCGGCGGGGTGGCCTTCTACGACCACCTCGCCGCCGGACCCACCGCCGCGCGCGCCTATCTGGTGACGGCCGGGCAGTTCGTCGACATCGCCGCACAGGAGATGCATCGAGTCCCTGAGCCGGGCGATCCGCTGGAACGGGTCGTCGTCGACGGGCTCGGCGGAATCGGGGCTCGACATGAGGTCGGTCCCGGCCACTACGAGACGCTCATCGAGGTGGGCCGTCGCGAGGGGCTGCCGATGCTGACCTTCACCGCGCCCCATGGCCGCGACGCCGTCGAGCATACCGCCCCGTCCCCGGCCTATCTGGCCATGCTGGCCAGCGGCCTCGGAGAGTCCCATGGCTGGGACGACACCCGCACGTCGACCTACTTCGCCGCCGTCCTGCCGCAGGACTGAGCGGTGCATCGAAGCGACGGATACGACGAAGGCCCCGGGCGGACGGATCCGCTCGGGGCCTTGCGCGGGTGGCAGGTAGAGGATTCGAACCTCTGAAGGCAATGCCGGCTGATTTACAGTCAGCTCCCTTTGGCCGCTCGGGCAACCTGCCGGGGATGTCACCCGAGGGCGACAGTCAGCAACACTACCGCAGACCTCTAGGGTGGTGAGCACCAGCCCCGACCGGACAGGAAGCGAGATCACCCATGGCCGATTCGTCCTTCGACATCGTGAGCAAGGTCGACCGCCAGGAGGCCGACAACGCCCTCAACCAGGCCGCGAAGGAGATCGCGACGCGCTACGACTTCAAGGGGACGGGCGCCGCGATCGAGTGGAAGGGCGAGCTCGGCATCGAGATCACCGCGAACGCCGATGAGCGCGCACTGGCCATCCTCGACGTCTTCAAGGAGAAGCTCGTCAAGCGCGGTATCTCGCTCAAGGCCCTCGACACCGATGAGCCGCGCCAGTCCGGCAAAGAGGTCAAGATCAACGGCTCCTTCGGCCAGGGCATCAGCACCGAGCAGGCCAAGAAGCTCAGCAAGCTGATCCGCGATGAGGGCCCCAAGGGGATCAAGGCGCAGATCCAGGGCGACGAGCTGCGGGTCACCAGCAAGAAGCGCGACGACCTGCAGGCCGTCATCGCGCTCATCAAGGGTGCCGATCTCGACTTCGCGGTGCAGTTCACCAACTACCGCTGACCCGCGTTCGCGCCCGGAGTCGCCTCGTCGGCAGGGTACGGGCCCACCGGATGTCGGCAGCGCACCCTCCTCCGGAATGGCGCGCCTCCGGTGGCCGGTCGATGTCGATGGCGGCACCACTGGTTCATCCACGCACCGATGTCACGGACGACCAGATGGCGGTGAGTCATCAACCACAGCGCGCGACAGGCGGCAGTTGACGGCGCAGCGCCGCAGGCGAGGGTTCGGGGGCGGTGAGTGGTCAACCACGGCCCGCGGCCCGAGTGGTTGATCACGCACCGATCCCGCACGTCGCCAGATGGCGGTGAGTCATCGACCATCGTCTTCGCGAGCGATGGTTGACAGCTCACCGCCCACCGCGCGGGGCGGGGATCAGATCCGGCGGAAGAGGCTGACGGCGAACTCGCCATCGGCGCCGAACGGGTCCAGATCCCAGGTCGCGAACCGCTGGGTGAGCTCCAGACCGGCGACGAGCGCATCCTGGTCGAGCTCGGACAGCGTGTACTCCCGGTCGAGCCGGAATCCGATGAGCAGCTTGCCGCCCTCGACCAGGTGCGCGGCGATCCGGGCCAGCACCCGCCCCTCGGTGCCCGGAGCGACGAAGACCAGCACATTGCCGGCGCAGACCGCCGCATCGAAGCGCTCGTCGCCGAGATCGAGCTCGGCGAGGTCCGCCACCCGGTAGCTGGGTCCGGGATGATCGGCCTCCGCCGCCTCGATCAGGATCGGATCGACATCGACACCCGTGACCACATGGCCGCGACGATGCAGCTCCCCGGAGGTACGGCCAGGACCGCACCCCGCGTCGAGGATCCGCGCTCCGGGCCGCACCACCGCGTCCACCAGCCGCGCCTCGCCCGCCAGGTCCGCTCCCTCGCCCGCCAGCGAGCGGAAGCGCTCGACGTACCACTGCGAGTGGGTTTCCGATGTTTCGCTGAACCAACGTGGGGTCGACATGGCTCCAGTGTCCCCCAGACCCCTGCAGGGCTTTCCTCCGCTCAGCACAATGGATGTGGTGCGCCAGCGACCCGGTGAAGGAGGACCATGAGCGAACCGCTCGACGACCGCAGCGGCGACGTCCTCGACGGGCGCTACCGGCTCCTGTCCCTGGTCGGCCGTGGAGGCATGGCCGATGTGTATCAGGCCGAGGACCAGCTCCTGGGTCGTCTCGTCGCGGTCAAGATCATGCGATGGGGCACCGGCCTGGACGATGCCGAGGCGCTGCGCCGGCATGAGCTCGAGGCGCGGATCGGCGCGGGCGTGTCCGCCCCGGGGCTCGTCAGCATCTACGATGTCCGGCCCGATGGCGATCAGCCCTATCTCGTCATGGAGTTCGTCGACGGCAAGACCCTCACCGCCGCGCTCGCCGACGGGCCGCTGCCCTCCCGCGTCGTCGCCGAGATCGGCTCGCAGATCGCCGCCGCCCTCGCCGTCCTGCACGAGGCCCATGTCATCCACCGCGATATCAAGCCCTCCAATGTGATGCTCCTCGCCGGCGACGAGCCGCGGGTGAAGCTCACCGACTTCGGCGTCTCCCGCTATCTGGAAGGCACCCGGCTGACCTCTCCGGACATCCTGGTAGGGACGGCGAAGTACCTCAGCCCCGAGCAGGCGGTCCTGGAACCGGTCGGGCCGCGCGCCGATGTGTACGCACTCGCGCTGGTGCTGCTGGAGGCGCTCACCGGAGAGAATCCATTCCCCGGCTCGCAGGTCGAGACCCTCTCGGCACGCTTGCACCGCCAGCCCGAGGTACCCGCCGAGCTGGGCAGGGACTGGGGGCTCGTCATCGACGCGATGACACGTCGCGACCCCGAGCAGCGCCTGGACGCCGCCCAGGCGAGCACCGCGCTCAGCACCCTCGCGGCGGGTGGCGATGTGGCCGCGGTGGTCGCCGCGGCCGGCCTCGGCGATGCCACCGCCGCACACGCCGCGATCGACGACGCGACGGCCGTCTCCGGCACCGCCGTCGATGCCACTGCCGTCGGAGCCACCGCGGTGGGTGCCACGGCCGTGGGCGCTCCCGTGGTGGCCGACGACCCGAAGGGCCCCGAGGCGGCCACCGCTCCGGCTGCCTGGCGGCGGTGGCTCCCCTGGGTCCTCGTGGTGCTGGTGATCCTCCTCGCCGTCGGCGCCGTGTGGTGGGCGCTCGGGCAGGAGGGCGACGAGACCCCGGTCGAGCCGACCCCCACGGTCACCGTGACGACTCCCCCCGAGACCACTCCCCCCA
>JAEZEJ010000111.1 GCA_023417775.1 Actinomycetes bacterium
GACATGCCTCGCGCGCTTACCAGTTGAACTGCGTGCGCAGCGCGTACTGCCCGGTCTCGTCGCCGGTCAGGCCGTTGTCGCCCCGGGTGTAGTTGAACATGAAGCGCAGGCCGGGATTGACGTAGTAATTGACGCCGAGGATCCAGCTGCTCACGTCGAATTCCGGCACGTCCCTGTTCTCGATCGAATCGTAGCGCGCGGTCAGCTCCCACAGACCGCGGTCGGCGACCGGCGCCGAGCCGAACACGCCGGTGCCTGCCTTGTAGGGCTTGTGCCCGCCGTTCAGATGCCAGCTGCCCTGCAGGTACCAAGTGGCAACGTCCTGGTCGGGACCGCCCGGCTGGCCGAACGAAGCGTTGGCGTATTCGCCCTGGAAGAACAGTGGCCCGAACGATCCCGCCGCTTCCAGCGCGTAGGCCGAGATGTCGCTGCGGCTGGCGCCGGTCACGGTAGCGATGGTCTGCGACGGGCCACGGCGGCCGGCATAGTTGGCGACCGCGGACAGGTCGGCCGAACCCTGGTTGGCGTTCTCGTGGCTCGCCCAGGCACCGAAATGCAGGGTCGTGTCGGAGGTATTGACCGGGGCGAAGGTCACGCGGCCGGCGTAACCCACGCCTTCGTTGCGCGCGCCGCTGGCGCCACGCAGGTTGAAGGCGCTGAAGCCGGCCGTGTAGTTGCCACCGCCCCGCAGGTAGCCCACGCCCTGCTGGAACTGGCGGCCGCTGAACAGGCCCGTCGCGGTGGCGAACGGACGCTCCATCATCAGGATCTCGTTGGAGCTGGTCAGCTCCTCCATCGCGCGGTAGGGCTTGAAGTGGCCGATGGTCACCTTGCCGCCCAGCGCCGATCTGGCGATATACGCGTCGCGCAGGCCGTCGAGGTTGCTGCCCGCGGCGAAATCCTGCTCGAGCTTGTAATCCCAGCCATAGGCCTTGCCCTGCAGGGTCAGGCGCGCGCGGCGGAACTCGGTGGTGCCGGTGGTGCTGGCCAGGTCGCGGTCGAAGGCGTACGCGTCGAAATGGATACGGCCGCCGAGCGAGGCTTCGAACTTCCTGTCGGCCGAGGTCACCTTCAGGCCGCCCTTGGTGTCGACCGCCGGCGTACTGGTGGCGATCTTGTCCAGGTTCTCCTGGGTGGCGACATTGATGTCCGACTGCGCATCGGTGCGCGTTTCGAGCTCCTCGACCTTGGCCGCCAGCGCCGAGATCTGTGCCTTGAGTTCGGTGATTTCGCGGTCCTGCGCCGACTGTGCGGCGGCGGTGAAGCTGGTCGAGCCGAGTGCGGTGGCAAGGGCGGCAGCGAGGATCGTGTGACGCATGTGTTGAAGTCCCGATGATGGAAGGAAGTAGGTGCGCAGGGGCTGGTGTGCCGTCGCACCGCAAGCGCGTGGGTTGCCGACGGGGCGGCCCGGGCGTGCACAGGATGGGGCGGTTTCGTGACCGACAAATGACAGCGCGCCGCGCCCCGCCGCGCCCCGCACGGGCCTGCATCCGCGCGGCGTCATGCAACCGTCATCGCCGCGGCATCGGGCTGTCATCTCGCAGTCGTGCAATGGCGCAGCAGCGGGACTCCTCCCGCATTGACTCCAGGGACTCCATGCACGCCATCTTCAAGACCTCGATCGCCGCGCTCGGCCTCTCGGCCGCGCTCGCCGCCGGCACCGTCCTCGCCAACGACGCCACCGGCGCCGGCGCTTCCTTCGTATACCCGGCGATCTCGCGCTGGTCGGCCGATTACCGGCAGGCCACCGGCAAGCAGATCAACTACCAGTCGATCGGTTCGGGCGGAGGCATTGCGCAGATCAAGGCGGCCACGGTCGACTTCGGATCGTCCGATGCACCGCTCAAGCCCGACGACCTTGCCAAGTCCGGCCTGGCGCAATTTCCTTCGGTGATCGGCGGCGTGGTGCCGATCGTCAACCTGCAGGGCGTGCCGGCGGGCGCGATGAAGCTCGACGGCGCCACGCTGGCCGACATCTTCCTCGGCAGGATCACGAAGTGGAACGATCCGGCCATTGCCGCGCTCAACGGCGGCATCACCCTCCCCGACGCCAAGATCACCGTGGTCCACCGCTCGGACGGCTCGGGCACCAGCTTCAACTTCACCAACTACCTGTCCAAGGTCAGCGCCGGCTGGAAAGACGCGGTGGGCGAAGGCACCGCGGTGAAATGGCCGGTCGGCATCGGCGGCAAGGGCAACGAGGGCGTGGCCGCCTATGTCAAGCAGATCAAGGGCGGCATCGGCTACGTCGAACTGTCCTACGCGCTGCAGAACCGGCTGGCCTACTCGCGCCTGAAGAACGCGGCGGGCAACTTCGTCAACCCGAGCGAGGAGACCTTTTCCGCGGCGGCGGCCAGCGCGGACTGGGCCTCGACCAGCGACTTCCACCTGGTGATGACCAACGCGCCCGGCGAGAACGCCTGGCCGATCACCGCCACCAACTTCATCCTGATGCGCAAGCAGCCGAAGAACGCCGAGGGCGCGAAGAACGCCCGCGAGTTCTTCCGCTGGGTGTACGCCAATGGCGACGACCAGGCGCGCACGCTGGGCTACGTGCCGCTGCCCGACTCGCTGGTGCGCCAGGTCGAGGCCTACTGGACCACCGCGTTGCCCTACTGATCCGCCTTCTCTCCCGGCGATTTTTCTCGCGGGCCTTCGGGCCCGCTTTTTTTTGTTTCCATGCGCAGGCTGTACCGCCCTGCCGCGGCGGATTCCTGCCGCCGGCCTTCGTCGAATGATTGCGCGGAGTCGAGGCGAGCAGGGATTTCCGGCCACCGCGCGCGGATGCGCTGGACCGGCGATCTGCAGCGATGCCGTCCTGCGACCGGAGCCTCGGATTCCGTTCGCGGACTGGCGGCAGCGGCCGGACCGCGTCCAGGCGCCTGTACGGGCGTCATACGGCTGTAACAAAAACATCATTTCATAGCGGCATCCCCTCCAGGCCCTGCCGGGCCTTCCGGAATCGCCCATGACCGCTTCGCATGTCCGCCTCACCCTCCTGGCCCTGTCGGCCGCCCTGTTCGTGACCGCCTGCTCGCCCGAGGGCGGCGCGCCGGCCAGCCAGTCGCCCGTCGGCGATGCCACCGCAGCCGCGGCCGACCGCATCGGCGTCGACATCTCCGGCGCCGGCGCCTCCTTCATCTTCCCCCTGGTGTCGAAGTGGTCCGCCGACTACAACGCGGCCACCGGCGCGAAGGTCAACTACCAGTCGATCGGCTCGGGCGGCGGCATCGCGCAGATCAAGGCCGGGACCGTGGATTTCGGCTCCAGCGACAAGCCGCTGTCGAGCGCGGAACTGGCCCAGGCCGGCCTCGGCCAGTTCCCGTCGGCGATCGGCGGCGTGGTTCCAGTGCTCAACGTCGAGGGCCTGCAGCCCGGCCAGCTGAAGCTCACCGGCGCGCTGCTGGCCGACATCTTCCTGGGCAAGATCGCGCTCTGGAACGATCCGGCCATCGCCGCGCTCAATCCCGGCGTGCCGCTGCCCGCGGGCAAGATCAGCGTCGTGCACCGCTCCGACGGATCGGGCACCACCTTCAACTTCTCGAACTACCTGTCCAAGGTCAGCGACGACTGGAAGGCCCGGGTCGGCGAAGGCACCTCCCTGCAGTGGCCCGTCGGCGTCGGCGGCAAGGGCAACGAAGGCGTCGCCTCCTACGTGCAGCAGATCAAAGGCGCCATCGGCTACGTCGAACTGGCCTACGCCCTGCAGAACGGCATGTCCTATGCGTCGTTGCAGAACGCAGCCGGCCGCTTCGTGCAGCCCAGCGAAGAAAGCTTCGCGGCAGCGGCTGCGACCGCCGACTGGGCCAGCGCCAGCGACTTCGACCTGGTCATCACCGATGCGCCCGGCGCGAACGCCTGGCCGATCACGGCGACCAACTTCATGCTGATGCACAAGCAGCCGAAGGATCCCGCGCGCAGCCAGGCCACGCGCGCCTTCTTCCAGTGGGCGTTCGAGCACGGCCGGGCCCAGGCGGCCGAGCTGCACTACGTGCCGCTGCCGCCGGAGCTGGTGCAGCAGATCGAGGCCTACTGGGCGGCGGAATTCCAGTGATCCGGCGTGCGCGTGGCCTGCGCGGACGGCACTGCGTCGCCCTTGCGATGTCGGCCGCCGCGCTGCCCGGTGGCCCGCAGCCGTCCCATAGCGCCCGAGGCCTGGATCTCCACTCTCGCGACCCCAGCGATACCCCTCCACCCGGAAGCCCATGAGCGCCATCTCCTTACCAGACACCAGCGGCAGCGCGCGCGACCTGCGCGACGCGCGCAACGACCGCATCTTCCGCTGGCTGCTGACCGCGACGGTCGGCCTGGTGCTGGTCGCCCTGGCCGGCGCGGCCCTGTCCATGCTGTGGGGCGGCCGCGAGGCCCTGGCCTCGCAGGGCCTGGGCTTCTTCTTCTCGTCCGAGTGGAATCCTGTCGAGAACCGCTACGGCGCGCTGGTGCCGATCTACGGCACCATCGTCACCGCCGTCATCGCGATGCTGATCGCGGTGCCCGTGAGCTTCGGCATCGCCTTTTTCCTGACCGAGGTCGCGCCACGCTGGATGCGCGGTCCAGTGGGCACGGCGATCGAACTGCTCGCCGGCGTGCCTTCGATCATCTACGGCATGTGGGGCCTGATCGTGCTGGTGCCGGTGATGACCGAACACGTCACGCCCTGGCTCAACGACCACCTGGGCACCCTGCCCGTCATCGGCGTGCTGTTCCAGGGTCCTCCGTTGGGCATCGGCATGCTCACCGCCGGCTTCGTGCTGGCGATCATGGTGATCCCGTTCATTTCCTCGGTGATGCGCGAGGTTTTCCTCACCGTGCCGACCCGACTGAAGGAATCGGCCTACGCGCTCGGCTCGACCAGGTGGGAGGTGAGCTGGGACATCGTCCTGCCCTACACCCGCTCGGCGGTGATCGGGGGCATCTTCCTCGGGCTCGGCCGCGCGCTCGGCGAGACCATGGCGGTGGCCTTCGTGATCGGCAACTCGGTGCGCCTGTCGCCTTCCCTGCTCGAGCCCGGCACCACCATCGCCGCGCTGATCGCCAACGACTTCGGCGAGGCCACCGAAACCTACCGCTCGGCCCTCCTGCTGCTCGGCTTCGTACTGTTCCTGGTGACCTTCGTGGTGCTGGCGATCGCACGCTTCATGCTGATGCAGCTGGCGCGCAAGGAGGGCAACTGATGTCCGCCGTCACTCCCCATGAGCGCCTGGTGGCCGCCCGCCTGTACGCGCGGCGCCGCTTCGGCAACGGCCTGGCGATCGCGATGGGCATCCTCACTGCCTGCTTCGGCCTGTTCTTCCTCGGCTGGATCCTCTGGACCCTGGCCAGCAAGGCCATCGGCGGGATCGACTGGGCCCTGTTCACGCAGATGACCCCGCCCCCGATGCAGGACGGCGGCCTGCTCAACGCCTTCTTCGGCAGCGCGGTGATGTGCGCGATGGCCATCGCCATCGGCACGCCGCTGGGCGTGGCCGCCGGCACCTGGCTGTCGGAATACGGCAAGGCGCGCAAGGCCGGCACCGTGGTGCGCTTCGTCAACGACATCCTGCTCTCGGCGCCGTCGATCGTGCTCGGCCTGTTCGTCTACACCCTGGTGGTGATGCAGACCGGCGGCCGCTTCTCGGCCCTGGCCGGCGCCATCGCCCTGGCCTTCATCGTGCTGCCGGTGGTGGTGCGCACCACCGACGAGATGCTGCAGCTGGTGCCGGTACAGATGCGCGAGGCCGCGCTGTCGCTGGGCGTGCCGCAGTGGAAGGTGATCGTGCAGGTGCTCTACCGCAGCGCTTCGGCGGGCATCGTCACCGGCATCCTGCTTTCGCTGGCCCGCATCTCCGGCGAGACCGCACCGCTGCTGTTCACCGCCTTCGGCAACCAGTACTGGAACTCCAACGTGCTGCAGCCGATGGCGAGCGTGCCGGTGGTCATGTACCAGTACGCCGGCAGCCCCTACGAATCCTGGCAGCAGCTCGCCTGGGCGGGCGCCTTCGTGCTGACCGTGTTCGTGCTGCTCGTCAGCCTGTCCGCGCGCGCCCTGCTGCTGCGCAACAGGATCTCCCATGACTGACCTTTCCCTGGACCCGTCCATGAACGATCTCCAATCCACCGTGCCGATGCAGCGCATCAACGTGGCCACGCAGCAGCGCGGCGCGCTGGCGCCGATGCCGACCAAGATCGCGGTCAAGGGCCTGGACTTCCACTACGACAGGTTCCACGCGCTGAAGAATATCGACCTGGAGATCCCGGAGAAGCGCGTCACGGCGCTGATCGGGCCCTCGGGCTGCGGCAAGTCCACCCTGCTGCGCATCTTCAACCGCATCTACGCGCTGTACCCGAAGCTGCGCGCGAGCGGCGAGATCCTGCTCGACGGCGAGGACATCCTCTCGCCGAAGTATCCGATGAACCGGCTGCGCAGCAAGGTCGGCATGGTGTTCCAGAAACCGGTGCCGTTTCCGATGACGATCTACGAGAACATCGCCTACGCCATCCGCCACCACGAGAAGCTGTCGAAGGCGCAGCTCGACGAACGCGTCGAGCAGGCGCTGCGCCAGGGCGCGCTGTGGGACGAGGTCAAGGACAAGCTGGGCCAGTCGGCGCTGGGCCTGTCCGGCGGCCAGCAGCAGCGCCTGTGCATCGCCCGCGCGGTGGCGCTGCGCCCGGACGTGCTGCTGCTTGACGAGCCGACCTCGGCGCTGGACCCGATCTCGACCAGCCGCATCGAGCAGCTGATCGAGGAACTGAAGCTCGACTACACCATCGTCATCGTCACCCACAACATGCAGCAGGCCGCGCGCGTGTCGGATTTCACCGCCTTCATGTACCTGGGCGACCTGGTCGAGCACGGCACCACCGAGACCATCTTTTCCAACCCCTCGAAGCAGCAGACCGAGGACTACATCACCGGCCGCTTCGGCTGAACTGCAGCCGGCCGTGCCGCAGCCCTGTCCCCATTCCACCGGAATCCGACCCATGAACAGCCAGCCCCACGACCACATCGTCCGCAGTCACGACGAGGAGCGTCAGCGCCTGGTCGGCGAGATCCTGCGCATGGGCGCGATGGCGGTGGCGCAGCTGGAGGCGGCGCTGGACGTGGTCGAGCGCCGCGACGACAGCGCGGCCGCGCGCGTGGCCGCCAACGACGAGGCGATCGACCAGCTCGAGCAGGAAATCAGCCACGACGTCATGCGCCTGGCGCTGCGCGGGCCGATGGCGCGCGACCTGCGCGAGATCCTTTCCGCCCTGCGGATCGCCTCGGACATCGAACGCATCGGCGATTACGCCGCCAACGTCGCCAAGCGCTCGACCGCGCTCAACGCCGCGCCACCGCTGCCGCACACGCGCGGCCTTGCCATCCTCGGCCAGCGGGTGCTGCGCCAGCTGCGCGACGTGCTGGAGGCGTTCGCGGCCGACGACGCCGCGGCCGCGCAGCGTGTGCGCGCGCAGGACGCCGAAGTCGACACCCTGCATACCGGCCTGTTCCGCGAACTGCTGACCTACATGATGGAGGACGCCCGGGCGATCACCCCGTGCACCCACCTGCTGTTCATGGCCAAGAACCTCGAGCGCATCGGCGACCACGCCACCAACATCGCCG
>JAEZEJ010000120.1 GCA_023417775.1 Actinomycetes bacterium
GTCGGGTGGCGTGCCGCCCTCGGGAGGCGCGCCACCCTCGCCTGGACCGCCTCCGCCGGGATGGCCGCCGGGGGCGGCGCCGCCGGTCGGCTCGGTGGTGGTGTCGACCCGGACGGTCAGCGTGGCGGTGTAGCCCGACTCGACATCGCCGCTGACGGCAGCCAGCTGCAGCTCACCGCCGTCGTCACCGAAGACGTTGTCGGTGTCGAGGGTGATCCGCGAGAGGTTGTCGGCCGATCCTTCGTAGGCATCGGTCGCATAGACCGCGTCACAGGTGTCCTGGGGCAGCGCCAGCTGCGACGTCGCGATGGCGTTCGCGGCATCGGTGATGCTCTCGACATCGGGATAGACCTCGAAGTGGATATGCGGCCATCGGCCGGAGTAACAGCCCGGGACGACCGAGGTGAAGGTCACCTGGCCGTCGGCATCGACCACCTGCACCCCGCGCAGGTAGGTCTCGTCCTCCAGTCCTTCGGAGTACATCGAATAACGGCCCTCGGCGTCACAGTGCCAGGCGTAGACCGCGGCTCCCTCGAAGGGCACATCGCCTCCGTCCATATCGAGCACGGTGAGCGTGAAGGCCAGCGGGACGCCGTCGGCGGTCGCGCCGCCGTCGATACTCGACCGGATGTCGGAGCGGACGATGCCGGACTGTTCGAGCACATCGGGGCCGTTGGAGCCGTCGGCGGGATACGGTCCGGCGGTCTCGTCGGGGATCTCCCCGGCGGGCAGTCCGGATGCCCCCGCCGTCGGCGAGGCCCCGGAGGTGGTGCTCGTCCCGGAGGCCCCGCGTGAACAGGCCGCGAGAGCCGCGGCGCCGATCCCGGCGCCGAGGAGGCCGAGGACTCCTCGCCGGGTGATCGCGGTGCGGATGTCGAAGGCGGCGCCCTGGTCGACGACCTCCTCATCGGGTCGGTCGAGCAGACGCCCCTCGTAGGCGGGTCCGTCCGGGGTGGGGGTGGTGTGCGGGATGCGCCTCATGGTGGCGGCTCCTCTCGGTGGTGGCCTGATGAGGACCAGCGTGGTCGGCGAGACCGGACGGGCGCTGTGTCCTCGCTGTGCGGTCCCTGTGAGCGTCGAGCTCCGTCGCCGAGCGGCTGTGCTCGATCGGCGTACGCTGTCGCCGATGGCCTCTTCCACCCCGCGCTCCGGCGCCGAGCTCGTCCCCGAGGACATCCATGCCGCGCCGCCCGAGCGATCGGCCTATCGCCGCTGGTTCGCCGGGTTACACCCGTCACTGCAGCTCGTGCTGCTGCAGCTGTGGATGCCGGTCTTCATGGCGATCATGTTCGTGCTCTGCTATGTCGCGGCCTTCCAGCACACGGCGCCGCGCGAGGTGCCGGTCGGCATCGTCGGCGAGTCGTCCGCGGTGCAGGAGTACCAGTCGGCCGCGGACGAGAAGATGCCCGGGGCGTGGGCCTTCGAGCCGGTCACCGATGCGGAGGCCGGACGCGAGGCAGTACGGTCCGGTGAGCTCGCCGCCGCCTACGATGTCGAGGCCGATACGCTCATCGTCGCCGCGGCTCACCAGGCGCAGACGGCCACGCTGATACCGACCTATGTCGGACCGTTGCTGAACGCACAGGATCCGCCGGAGCGCGATGACATCGCTCCCCTGCCGATCGGCGACGTGGGGATGACGCCCATGTACCTGATGCTGGCGTGGTGCATCTCGGGTTATCTCGCGGCGATGTTCATCGGACTGATGGGCGCTCCCCTGCGGCGTCTGACCCGGTTCATGGTGATCGGCGGCGGATCGCTGCTGCTGTCCTTCATCACCGCCTTCCTCGTGTCACCGGTCCTCGGCGCCATCGAGGGTCACTTCTGGCAGCTGTGGGGTCTCGGCTGGGCGTGGGCTGCGGCCATCGGCCTGGCCGTGAACGGGTTGAGCTATTTCTGCGGCCGGTTCATCGCCGCGCCCGCGATGACGATCTTCATCTTCCTCTCCATTCCCGCCTCCGGGGCCGCCTTCCCCGAGTGGTTCATGCCCGAACCGTTCCGATGGCTCAACCACGTGGTGGTCGGATCGGGTATCACCGAGATGCTCAAGCGCCTCGTCTACGATGTCGGCCCCGGGTACGGCCGGGGGTGGGCGATGCTGCTCTGCTATGCCGTCATCGGGCTGCTGCTCACCGCGGTCGGCAAGCCGTTCTGGGAGTGGCGGCGCGTGCGGCGGATGCTCCGCGGCAAGACCACGATGATGCAGGACGCTCAGCGCGCCAACGGCCGTCAGCACGAGCAGGACCGCGACGCGATCCTCGCGGGCTACGGTCTCGCCGCCACCTCGGACGGCTTCATCGTGCACCAGCGGTCGGCCGCCGAACTCGACGAGCCGACCGACGGCTGGGGTCTCGCCACCCCACTGGAGGGCGACTTGGACGGCCCGCATCATGGTGAGCGCCCCGGCCGGCACCTCTGAGCGCGCCGACGAGCGGTCTCAGTCGCCGGACCGGCGCCATCTCCCGAAGCCGCCTTCGCTGCTGATCGTCTGCCCGACGATCCACCGCGCTTCATCGGTGAGGAGCCAGGCGATGAGCCGCGCCGGGTCGTCGGGTTCTCCGTAGCGGCCGGCGGGGAACATCGGCCGGACCGCTCGCATCATCTCCTCGGTCAGGTAACCGGTATCGACGGGACCGGGATTGACGGTGTTGACGCGGATGCCGCGGTCGGCCAGCTGGTCGGCGATGGTGGTGGTGACGCCGGCGAGGGCCGCCTTGGCTGCCGCATAGGCGACCTCGCCGGGCATCGGCCCCAGCCCCTGGCCCGATGTGAGGAAGATGATCGAGCCGGTGTCGCCCTCGGCGTGTTGCGCCGCGAAGGCTTGCGCCAGCAGGATCGACGCTCGCGCATCGACGGCCCAGTGCCGATCGAGCTCTCTCGCGCTGAGCTCGCCGATCGCTCCATCGGAACCGCTGAGTGCCTGATTGCAGACCAGAGCATCCACTCTCCCGAATTCCGCGACCGCGGCGGCGATGACCCGCTCGGGTGCTCCTTCCGCCGCGAGGTCCGCAGGCAGGTCGGCCAGGCGGGCCTCGCCGATGAGGTGGCCCCGTACGCCGTCCAGCACGAGACCGATGTCATCGGAACCCCATGGCTGCTCATGGTCGTGATCGGTGAAGTGATGGCAGAAGACACTCGCACCATAGGCCGCGAGCCGGCAGGCGAGGGCATAGCCGATGCCCGCACGGCGGCTGACCCCGGTCACCACCACCGTCCGGCCACGCAGGGGCAGCGGATCGCGGGCGAGCGCGTTCGGAGGCGGAGTGTGCATGGATCTCAGTAGATCAGCCGGCCCGGTCAGCTGGCGTGGCGGTGGCCGTAGGTCTGGTGGTGGACGGCGCGTTGGTGCTCGAGTGCGCGTCGTCGTCGGTGGCGTGGGTGGCTGCCGGGCAGGATGCGGTGGTGTCTGTCGGTGAACTGGTGGGTGGTGGGGTCGATGACGATATCGCCCGCATGAACGGCCCGGTGGCATCGGGGACATAAGCCGACGAGGTTCTCTAGGTCGGTGGGACCACCTGCGGACCACCAGATCACATGATGGATATGGACCACGGGTGCCCGACATCCCGGTGAAGCACATTCATGCCCCTGCCGGACCAGGATGGCGGTGCGTTGTCGCGGTGTGGCCAGGCGGTGACTGCGTCCAACGTCCAGAACCCCGTCCTTGCCGCCGGTCGCGACGGGGGTGAGGTCGGCTTCGCAGAGCATCTCCTGCAGCTGCCGTGTCCCGATGCTCCCGAACCCGATGAGCTCACCCGTCCCGGACTCATCTGCCAGGGTGGTCGCATCAACAGTGAGCGTGAGGTGAGGGCGGACGCCCCTGTCGCCCGGGAGTCCGTTGTTCAGGACCGAGTCGAGGAGCCGTTCGAGGCCGTCGACCCGCCGCTGCGCACACGTGCGCGGATCCTCCGCACCCGCTGGTGCCGACAACGACTGCAACAACGTCTTCAGCTTGGACCCGGTCGTGGAGTTGAGGAAGCCATTCACGTGGAATCCGTCGGGGACCGGGTTGACCTGAAAGTCCTCTCGCGCCATCCCATCAATCCACGCCTGGTCGAGTTCGTCCGGATACACCGCATCGCGCAACGTCCGGACCATCTCACGCAGAGCACCAGGCTCATGACATGACGCCACATCGAGAAGCTCGGGCACCATCTCACGGGTAGGCGACCCTCCCACATGAGTCACCGCATAGGACAGATGCTTCACATGCTCCAACGACACCTCGCCAGCCGAGGCCAACGCCGCGGCTTCGGGGATCTGACGCAACGTCAACCCGGACCTGACCAGTTCATTCGCCCGGCGAGAACTCACTCGCAGCTGGTCCCGCAACCAGGACTTCACCGAGCTATAGCCCTCGGACTCGTGCTCCAAGGTCTCGGCCATCTCCGCCGTCAACTGCGCCTTCGCAGCATCAATCGCATTACTCGCCTGCTCCAGCGCGCGCAGCGCGTCCGTCGAGGGAGGAAACGCCTCCAACAGCGCCGCGGTCTCCCGCAGCCGCTGCACCAGATCCCCCGAACCCATACCCCCATGCTATCGAACACATGTTCGACCACCAAGAAGTGACACGCCGCATATCGCGATGGATATCCACCCCTCACGCCACCGTAGGCTCACGACATGAAGCACCACACCCAGAAGGTCGTCTGCTACATCGTCCACGACGATCATCTGCTGGTCTTCAGGCACCGCGATGTCTCCGCCGAGATCGTCGGCATCCAGGTGCCGGCCGGCACCATCGAGGCCGGGGAGACCCCCGCCGAGGCGGCAGCCCGCGAAGGCCATGAGGAGACCGGCCTCTACCCCCGAGTGGTCCACGCGCTCGGCAGCTCTGAATACGACCTGTCGCCCACCCGGCCCGAGATCGCGACGCGGCACTTCTTCTGGATGGAGGTCGACGATGCCGATCTCTCCGCGCGCTGGGAGGCAGGCGAGGACGACCCCTCGGACGACGGACCACCACAACGCTGGACCTGCTGGTGGCTGCCGCTGCGTCATGCCCATGTCCTCAGCGCCGGCTTCGGCGTGATGATCGGACGGCTCTGCGACCAGCTCGCCTCCACCGCCGACGCGAGCGCGTCCGCACGCGACGACTAGCCCGCATGCCGTGTCCGTCGACATCACCCCTCCGGCAGCTGCTCGCTCCGGTCATCGCGCACGTCCGGGGCCGTGACCCCGGCGGCATCATCGGCCTCTACCTCTACGGTTCGGCGGTCTCATTACTCCGACCGGACAGCGATGTCGATCTCCTCCTCCTGACCCGGCGTTCGCTCACCGCAGAGGAGCGCGCCGAGCTGATCGCCCTCCTGCTGGTGCACTCCGGGTGGCGTGGCCACGCCGATCGTTTTCCCGATGCCGCGGAGAGACGCCCTCTCGAGCTCACCAGCCTGGTACTCGATGATGTCCGCCCGCTGCCCGAGCACCCACTGCGCGACTTCCAGTTCGGCGAGTGGAGGCGTGCCGAACTCCTCGACGGGACGCTCCCACCCCCTGAGAGGGACCCCGATATCGTCACTCTGCTGGCGACAGCACAGCATGAGCACCGGGCGCTGCTCGGGCCACCGCTGGGAGATCTTCTCGACACCGTCTCCCCCGATCTTCTCCATCGCACCGTCATCGCCAGCATTCCAGCGCTGATCGAGGACTTGGAGGGCGACGAACGCCATGTCCTACTGACCCTCGCGCGGATCGTGGTGACGGCTCGCACCGGCCGGATCGTCGCCAAGGACGTCGCCGCCGACCACGTCGCGTTCGATCTCATGGAGGCCGAGCGCGAGCTGCTGGAGCAGGCACGGGACGGCTATCGTGGCATTAGCGAAGACGACTGGAGTGGCCTCACCGGACGCACCGCGGCACTAGCCCGCCACCTCGCCGACCTGGCACGAACGCGATGACCTCTACCCATCCCCTTGAACGAACCCGGCGATGAGCTCCGCGAGCAGCTCGGGGCGGTCCTCGGGCACGAGCGTCGAGGCGCCTTCGACGATCTCCAGTCGCGCATCCGGGTAGAGCGCCGCGAGTTGAGGACCATGAGCCGCCGGCATGAGCGAGTCCTCGGTGGCCCAGACGATCAGCACCGGCCGGGTGAAGGCGCGCCACTGCTGTGACAGCCGGAGCAGTTCGGCACGAGGCGGACTGCCCGTGGCGAAGGCCACGAAATCGCGACGGATCCGCGGGTCCTCGGTCGCCGGACGGAACCAGTCCGCGATCAGCTCATCGGGCAGACCGACGACCGACATCCCACCGTAGCCGCGCTTCATCTGCCGGAATGCCCGTAGCCGCATCAACCGCAGCAGGAGCCCGAATCCGCCCGGGACTCTGCCGGCGACGGACATGATCTTCGCCGGGCCGGGCGGGAAGTTGTCGAAGGCCTCGCAGGCCACCAGCACCAGCCGCCCGATCCGCTCGGTGCGTCCGTCGTTGATGAGGAACTGGCCACCGCCCCAATCGTTGAGCACCAGCGTGACGTCGCGGAGATCGAGTGCATCGAGGAGATCGCCCAGGATGCGCGCCACTCCCCGCTGCGAGAGATCGGCGCCGGGACTCATCGGCAGACGATGACCGCCGATCGGCAGGATCGGGGCGATCACGCGGAGTCCGGGCAGCAGCGGCACCACCTTGCGCCAGACCCGATGATCCATGGGGACTCCGTGGCACAGCACCACCACCGGACCGTCGCCACCGGTGTCCTGGTACTCGACCGGGCCGGCCTCCAACTCGACGACGGCCATGGCGCCACCTCTCTCGCTGACCGAAGGGTGGACCTCATCCTCCCAGAGCCGTGGCGAACGAGGAAGCCTCTGCGCGGCCACCGGCCGTTCACCTGACCGCCGTTCCCAGGTCGTCTCGCCGCTCTAACGTCTCGGCACGTGAATCGACGCCTGTTCTCGCTGACGGCTGCGGCGGCCCTGGTCCTCGGGACCTCCGCCGCGGCCGCTGCCACCACCCAGTTCCCCGCCGATCCCGACACCCCCGGATCCCTGACACCGCTCGGCACCCATCACACCGGCCAATTCGACGAGAGCGCCGCGGAGATCGTGGCCTTCCATGCCGGATCCCAGCGCACCTTCGTCGTCAATGCGCTATCGGGTCAGATCGACGTGCTCGACGCCTCCGACCCGGCCGCTCCCACCCAGGTCGGCACGATCGCGGCCTCGGAGGGAGTCGTGAACTCCCTCTCCGTACGCGAGGACGGCCTGGTCGTCGCGGCGATCGAGGCGCCGACGAAGACCGACCCCGGCCACCTGTTGTTCGCCGATGCCACCACATTGCAGAACCTCGGCACCGTCCAGGTGGGCGCCCAGCCGGACATGGTCAGCATCTCGCCGGACGGTGCCTTCGCCGTCTCGGCCGACGAGGGCGAGCCCGCCGACGACTACGGCGTCGACCCGGAGGGAACGGTCAGCATCGCCTCCCTCCCCGGTGGACTCGCGGCTCCCGGCCAGGAGGCCGTTCGCACCGCGACCTTCCACGACTGGGAGGACGATGGGCCGAATCAGCTGCCCCAGGACGTCCGCGTCTTCGGCCCCGAGGTGAACGCCGAGCGACCCGTATCGGCCAATCTCGAACCCGAATATGTCGCCATCGACGGCTCCACCGCCTATGTGACTCTGCAGGAGAACAACGCCATCGCGGTGGTCGACCTCGCCGATGCGCGGGTGACGGACCTCTGGCCGATGGGGTTCAAGGACCACAGCCGGCCCGGCATGGGGATGGACGCCTCGGACCGTGACGGCGCCATCGACATCAAGCCCCAGCCGGTGCTCGGGATGTACCAGCCCGATGGCATCGGCACCTACTCCGCGGACGGCCGGACCTACCTGGTGACCGCGAACGAGGGCGACGCCCGCGAATGGGGCGACTATGCCGAAGGGGCTCGGGTCAAGAATCTCGGCAAGGACGGCCTGGCGCCGATCTGCGAGGACTCCCCCGCCGCCGGGTTGACGGGCGATGCCGACCTCGGCCGACTGAACGTCACACTGGAGAACGGCCTGCGCACGGACGGCTCCTGCTACGAGCAGCTCTTCTCCTTCGGCAGCCGATCCTTCTCCATCTGGAGTCCCGAGGGCGAGTTGGTCTTCGACTCCGGCGACGAGTTCGAGCGGATCGTGGCCGAGGCGCTGCCGGAGCACTTCAACTCCAACCACTCGGAGTCGAACTTCGACGGCCGCAGCGACGACAAGGGTCCCGAGCCGGAGAACCTCGCGATCGGGCAGATCGGCGATCGGACCTATGCCTACATCGGATTCGAGCGCGTCGGCGGAGTGATCGTCTACGACATCACCGATCCGCGCGCACCGGAGTTCGTCAGCTACACCAATGAGCGGGACTTCTCGGTCTCCGCCGAGGACGAGATCGACGACGGCGGCGACCCGGCCGCGGTGCTGCGCCGCGCCGGCGACCTCGGGCCCGAGGGCATCGCCTTCGTAGACGCCGCGGACTCCCCCACCGAGCAGCCGCTCGTCATCACGGGCAACGAGGTATCGGGCACCACCACCTTCTTCGCCGTGACCGCCGAGGACGACGGTGGGGCCGGCCCCGGCCCCGAGCCGACGGAGCCCGCGCCCACCGAGCCCGCACCGACCGAGCCCGCACCGACCGAGCCCGCACCGACCGACGTGCCGGTGGCCGAGCCGCCGGGAGACTCCCCCGTGAAGGAGCCCATCGGGGATCTGCCGGGCACCGGCTCCACGGTCTCGCCGTGGTGGTTCGCCCTCGGCGCTGTTCTGCTCTCCGGTGGCGGGCTGCTCACCTGGAGACGCCTGAGCTCGGGGACCTCTCGCTGAGTGCGGGGGCACCCCACACTCAGCGAGAGGGAGGTCAGGACCAGGCGGAGCGGCGGAGCGTGTGCACGGCGGCCGGCGCGAGACCCGCGCTGGCCGCCAGCGCCGCCTCACCCTCCGGCGAGTCCGCGGCGAGCAGGGTGGACGGGCCGAACCAGCGCGCCCAGCTCCACGCGAAGGCCTCACGCAGATCCTTGCGACGGGCGAACTCCGTCGGCACCGCGTACCACGTGCGACCCACCGGCCGGGCACGACCGAACAGCACCGCCCACCCGGCCGCGGCGCCGGGCGACGGGGCGAGGTGGCGGGCGACCAGATAGCGCGGAGCCGTGATCGGGGCGAACAGCTCCTCCACCGCCTGCGCGAAGACGCCGTCGACGGTCTCCGACCGCAGTGAGAAGCGATAGGCCCCGGTCGCGTCGATCAGCATCTCCACTCCGGCGGCCCCCTCGCCGTACACGCCGGCCTGCGCCAGGGCGTCGGCCACGACATAGGCGTGCGCCGCCAGGCCGTCCTCGCGGGCCGCCTCCCGCGCAGCGCGCCAGGGGCGCCGCCGGGTCCCGTCGCCCACGACACCGCGCTCCCCCATCCGCGCCCAGGGAGCCTCGGGCTCGGCAGTCGGGTCGGAATGGACGATGCGGGCACCGCGGTCCGGGACGACCCGGAGCACGGTGCGCGCCCGATCCTCATAGGACTCCCCGACCCGCCAGCGCCGCGCGATCAGCTCCCGCTCCTGGGCACGCACCGTCATCGAGTCGTTGATGGCGGCCAGCGCCGTGGACTCCGGCGGCGCATAGGGCGAGAAGCGCGCGTCCACGTGCGGCACACCCGAGACGACCTGGCCGTCATCGTCGACACCGTAGTAGCCATCGTGTTTGCGGACGAATCGACGCCAGTCGCTGTCGCCCCCGGGATGATCGTGGGCCACGCAGACGACGCTCCAGGTGAGCGCGACCTTCCGCTGCCACGACGGGTCGATCCGCAGCGCCCGGCCACGCGTCTGGATGACCGCGGAGCTGGTGCTGGCCGTCGACAGATCGATCAGCGTGGTGACCTGCTGAGCGTCCCACCCCTCACCGAGCAGCGCGCGGGTCCCCACCAGCACCCGGCAGTGCCCTTCTCCGAAGAAGTCGGTCACCACAGGCACCCATCGCCGGCTCATCCACGGGCCGGCGATCTCGACCAGTCCGTCGGCACCGTCGATCGCCCGGAGCTCGAGCCGGTCGCCGAGCGCCGGCAGCCGCTCGAGGACGAAATCCAGCAGGCGGCGGGCGACCCCGGCCCGCGCCGCGACGGTCCGCCCGGTCATCAGCACGGCATCGACCGCCGAGCCCTCGAGTCCGGCCATCACCTCGAAGGCCGACCCGTGCTCGGCCGGCGCACCGCGCAGGGCGATGGACGACGTGGCGCTCTCCCGCTCGAAGTCGCAGACCACGACCGCGCGCAACCGATCCCCCAGCGCCACCCGCTCGATCTCGACGATCTCGGCGGCCGCGCGCATCTTGCTCGCACTCCTGCTCAACACCCGGTCCACCCGCGACTGCGCCGGCCGCGAGACACCCCGGCGTGTGGCCTGCAGCCCGATCCCCGGGAGCGCCGCCCGGAGATCCTCGATCACCTCGCTGTCGCGGGGATCGTCGCTGTGCCGCAGGCACGACCGGACCCAGTCGTCCAGCAGTACCGCCCAGTCCTCGGTCGCCAGCGGCACCCGGTGCTCCTCGGTGAGGCGGGCGCCCTCCGGCAGGGCGAGCAGCCCGGCATGTGACAACCGCAGCGCCGCCCGCGCCAGCTCCGGCTCCTCCCGCGCGAAGGAGTTCCACCCGGCCGGAGGATCCCCGAAGCGCAGATCGCACCAGGTCAGCAACGGCGTCGAACCGTATCGGGGGTCCAGCAGCTCGGTCGTCAGCTCGGCGAAGCGTTCCGACGAGTCGGCGAGCCACTGCTCCTCCGGCGCATCGGGGGTCGTCAGCCAGGCAAGCTCGGCGAAGGGCGCGAGATCGCCCTCCCGCACCGCGGCCGGGATCGAGGCCGTGTAGGCGATATCGCCGAACAGCTCATCGACCTGATCGGCCTGGCGCCGCGACATCGTGCCGGGCGGCGTGGCCGTCAATCCGAGGACATCGGCCTGCGGCATCTCCCCCAGGACCTCCGCCAGCAGCTCGCCCCAGGTCTCCAGCAGGTGATGGCACTCGTCGAGCACGATCGTCAGCGGTCCGGCGTCGTGGAGTGCGGCGACCAATGCCCGGCCGTTCTCGTGCAACCGGTCCACGAGCGTCGCCTCGTCGCCGGTCTCGTCATCGCGGTCGAAGCTCGCCAGCGACTGGTAGGTGAGGGCCGTGAAGGGAGCGTCGAGATCGCGCGAGATCGAACCGGGACCCGCGTCGTAGCGCGACCAGGTCTCGATCCACTGGGACTGGATCGCGGTATTGGGGCAGAACACCACCGCCGGCTGGCCGAGCCCGACCAGGAACTCGAGCCCGAGTACCGTCTTGCCGGCGCCCGGCGGCAGCGATACCCAGAAACGGCGGCGGCCCTCGCGACGCTGATCGGTCAGCATCGCGAGGGCCTCGCGCTGGAAGCGCCGCAGCCGGTAGGGCCGTGTGCTCAGAGCTTGTAGTCCTTGAGCAGGCTGCGGCCGATGATCATCTTCTGGATATCCGAGGTGCCCTCGCCGATCAGCATGAAGGCGGCCTCGCGATACAGCCGCTCGATCTCGTACTCCTTGGAGTAGCCGTAGCCACCGTGGATCCGGAATGAGGCCTCGACGACCTCATTGCAGTACTCGCTCGCGACCATCTTGGCCATGCCGGCCTCGACATCCATCCGCTCACCGGCGTCCTTGAGCCGCGCCGCCCGCACCACCATCGAGTGGGCGGTCTCGACCTTGGTCGCCATCTCCGCGATTCGGAACAGCACCGCCTGATGCTGGGCGATCGGCTTGCCGAAGGTCTCACGCTGCTGCGCATAGGCCACGCCCAGCTCGAAGGCGCGATTGGCGATGCCCACCGCGCGGGCACCGACGTTGACGCGGCCGACCTCGACCCCGTCCATCATCTGATAGAAGCCCTTGCCGGGCTCGCCGCCGAGGACCTGATCGGCACTGATCTTGTGCTTCTCCAGGATCATCTCGGTGGTGTCGATGCCCTTGTAGCCCATCTTGTCGATCTTGCCCGGGATCGTGATCCCCTGGGCGGTCTCGCCGAAGCCGGGCTCCTTCTCGATCAGGAAGGTCGTCATGTTCCGGTAGACGCTGTCGGCACCCTCGTCGGTCTTGCACAGCACCGCGACCAATGTCGACGAGCCGCCATTGGTCAGCCACATCTTCTGGCCGGTGATCTCATATCCGTCGTCGACCTTCGTCGCCTTGGTCGACACCGCCGAGACATCCGAGCCCAGCGACGGCTCGGACATGCTGAAGGCGCCCCGCACCTCGCCCGTCGCCATCTTCGGCAGGTACTTCTGCTTCTGCTCCTCGGTACCGTGCTGCATCAGCATGTAGGCCACGATGAAGTGCGTGTTGATGACGCCCGAGACGCTCATCCAGCCGCGGGCGATCTCCTCGACGACCAGGGCATAGGTCAGCAGCGACTCACCCAGACCCCCGTACTCCTCGGGGATCATCAGGCCGAAGATGCCGAGCTCTTTGAGTCCCTCGACGATCTCGGTCGGGTACTCATCGGCGTGCTCCAGATCCGTCGCGACCGGCAGGATCTCCTTCTCCACGAACTGCCGCACGAGCTTGAGGATCTCCTCCTGCTCATCGCTGAGACCCTCGGTCCGCACCAGACGACCCATGCTTCATCCTTTCGACGTCTACCGGCGTCCGCGGCCGGGAACGATGTCCCCAGGCTTGATCCGCGGCGCCGGGCCGGCTCCCACCGTACTGCCTCGCGCGGGCCCGTGGGGCCGACTCCTGCACGTCGACGCGGACCCTTCCGCAAGCGGCGGTTCTCTCGTGCATGATATTCATCGTCGAGGAGGTGGTGACATGCAGCCCGCATTCTTCGACCTGATGGCACAGGACGAGAGCGGCGCGACGCTCGCTCCGCGCGAGCTCGCCGCCAGCGGCTGGACCGCCAGCCATCTGCGCGGCATGGCTGTCAGCGGGGCCCTGGCGCGAGCGGTCGAAGCCGTCCGCCCGGCCGACCCCGGCTTCGCTCCGTCACGGTGGAGCGTCGACCTGTTCCGAGCCGCCCGGATGGAGCAGAGCACCGTTCGGGCTCGCATCGTGCGCACGGGCGGGCGACTGAGCCTCGTCGAGGCCGAGTTCCTCCAGGGCGATGCGCCGGTGGCTCGCGCCTCCGCCCTCTTCCTGCGTCGCGGCGGCCGGGTGGCGGGACGGTCGTGGGCTCCCCCGGACCCCCATCCGTGGACCGATGCGGCACGAGGCATCGGCCTGCCCGACACCCGTGAGCCGCGCTCGTACTTCAGCGAGGGCCGGGAATGGTCGCAGAGCACGGCAGGACACGCCGACGACAGCCGCAAGGAGATCCTGCTCTCGCCGATCGCGATCGTCGACGGGGAGCGGCCGACCCCGTGGCAGTTCACGGCCGAGGCGGCCGATGTCGCGAGCCTCGTCCAGCACTGGGGCAGCGCCGGCCAGGAGTACATCAACGCCGACCTGAACGTCCACCTCGTCGATCTCCCGTCCGGTGAGCTCATCCGGCTCGCGGCGGCGGACCGTCTCGAGCACGACGGGATCGCGACCGGGACCGCTCATCTCTGGGACGCCGACCACCGACTCGGCACCGTGACCACCACGGCCGTCGCCAATGGCGACCATGCGCTCGACCCGGGTGCGATCCTCGATCGCTGACACGCGGCGCCGATGCTCCTGTGGAGGTCGCGGGCGGTGGGCTGCGCACGTCTCGAGGCGGCCGAAAGGTGCGTGGCCCACCGCCGCAGTGGTCGCCGTCAGTCGGCGACGAGCGATTCCTCCGGCCGCGCTCGTCCGCGGCCGAGCATCACGACCGCGAGCCCCACCAGGATGAGGGCCAGCCCGAGATAGGTCGCCCAGGGAAGCGCCTCGCCCAGGAAGACCGCGGCGAGCATCGCCGCCGTCGGCACCTCCAGGAGCAGGGCGAGGGAGATGACGACCGGGGGCATCACCGCGAGCAGGTGGTTGATGATCGAGTGCCCGAGGAACTGCGCGCACACCGCGACGGCCGCGATCAGCATCCAGTCTCGCGAGGAGAAGCCCACCAGCTCGACTCCGAACAACAGGCAGAGCGCGAGGGTCGCCAGCGAACAGACCCCGTAGACCCCGAAGGTGTACGACGTGGTGCCCATCGTGGCCCGCACCCGGCTGCCGGCGATGACATAGAGCGCCGCGAACAGGCCGCCCGCCAGGGCGAGAACATCGCCCAACAGCGCCTCGCGCGACACCGTGACGTCGACCCCGGTGATCGCCAGCACTCCGCCGACGGCCACCACACAGCCCACCAGGACCGCGGCCGAGCTGCGCTGCCCCCGCAGGGTCTCGATGAGCACGACCCACAGCACCTGCATCGACACCAAGGCGATCGCCGCGGCCACCGAGGTCAGTTTGAGCGCGGAGATCCAGGTCGCGAAGTGTGCGGCGAGCATGACCCCGGCGAAGACGATGAGCAGCCAACGGCGCCGGCTCTGGCCGGTCAGCTCCCTTCGTCCCGCCGACAGCGCGACCGGCGCGAGGACGATGGTCGCGAGCGCATTGCGCCAGAAGGCGATCGCCAGCGCGGGGGCGGAGATCGCCGCCATCAACGGCCCCGAGGCCGAGACGCCGAGGATCGCCACGACCAGCAGGAAGACGCTCACCAGGACAGTCTCCCTCCCACGGGTGCCGTCCCGAGCTCCGGCTCCGGCCTCTCCACGCCGTGTCCGGCCCGACCTCGGGGCAGCCTCTAGAGTTCTACCGTGAGTACGACCACCGGACGCATCTTCCTGTCCCGCATCGTCGGGCAGGCGGTCTTCGACCCCGTGGGCGATCAGGTCGGCAAACTCCGCGATGTCGTCCTGGCGGTCCGCACCGCCCGACAACGCCCGCGCGTGCTCGGCCTCGTCGTCGAGATCCTCGGTCGACGGCGTGTCTTCCTGCCGATCATGCGGGTCACCTCGATGGACTCCGGTCAGATCATCACGACCGGCGTCCTCAACCTGCGCCGCTTCGAGCAGCGCCGCACCGAGACCCTCGCGGTGCACGAGCTCTTCGACCGGACCGTCACCTTCGGCGAGGGCATCGAGGGCACGGTCTACGACCTCGCGATCGAGTCGGACCCGCGCCGCGACTGGTACGTCTCCGATGTCGCGGTCCAGGAGAAGGGCAAGCGATTCAGCCGGCGCGGCGCGAGCCACGTCCTGGAGTGGGATGAGGTGAGCGGGCTCGCACAGGACGAGACCGGCCAGGGGGCCACGCACCTGCTCGCGACGATGGACGAGATGCGCCCCGCCGACCTCGCGAGCGCGCTGCGCGATCTCACCCCCAAGCGCCGCCTCGAGATCGTCGCCGAGCTGGGTGACGAGCGTCTGGCCGATGTCCTGGAGGAGATGCCCGACACCTTCCAGGCCGAGATCCTGGGCGTGCTCGATCCCGAGCGCGGCGCCGATGTCCTCGGCGAGATGAGCCCTGACGATGCGGCCGACCTCCTGGGCGGCCTGCCCGCCCAGACTGCCGAGCAGCTGCTGCTGCTGATGGAGCCCGATGATGCCGACGACGTCCGCCGGCTGATGGAGTACGAGGACCGCACCGCCGGCGGCATGATGACGACCGAGCCGATCGTGCTGCTGCCGGATGCGACGATCGCCGAGGCCCTCGCGCTGATCCGGGAGCCCGAGCTGCCACCCGCGCTGGCGGCGATGATCTACGTGTGCCGGCCGCCGGTGGAGACGCCCACCGGGCGATTCCTGGGCGTGGTCCACTTCCAGGCGCTGCTGCGCGAGCCGCCGTCGACCCTCGTCGGCGCGATCGTCGACAACGACATCGACTGGCCCCGGCCCGAGACCTCGCTCGCGCAGGTCTCCAGCCTGCTGGCCGCCTACGACATGGTGGCGCTGCCCGTGATCGACGAGAACCAGCATCTGCTCGGTGCCGTCACCATCGACGATGTGCTCGACCATCTGCTGCCCGAGGGGTGGCGCGAGCAGGACGACACCGCATTGGAAGGGGGCCTGGCCCGATGACCGAACGAGAGCGCGCACGACTGGACCAACCGCGCGAGCTGCGGCGGTCCCTGCGACCCCGCCGCGACCCCGATCCGGAGCGTTTCGGACGCTTCGCCGAGGGGGCCGCGAGATTCCTCGGCACAGCAACCTTCATCGCCTGGATGACGATCTTCATCGCGGCCTGGCTGGCGTGGAACATCCTGACCCCGCCGTCCTGGCGCTTCGACTCGTATCCGTTCATCTTCCTGACGCTCATGTTGTCCTTGCAGGCCTCCTACGCCGCACCGCTGATCCTGCTGGCACAGAATCGCCAGGAGGCGCGCGACCGCATCACCGCCGAACAGGACCGCGAGGCGGCGAGCCGGTCCCACGCGGACATGGAGTTCCTCACCCGTGAGGTCGCCAGCCTGCGGCTCAGCCTCGGCGAGGTCGCCACCCGCGACTTCCTGCGCGGTGAGCTGCGCTCGCTCGTCGCGGAGATGAGGGAACCCGAGGACGAGGCCCCCGACGCCCCCCGCTGACCCGGTACCCCGTTGAGTGTCGGGACGGTTTCGGCGGCACGTACGATAGGAATCATGGCTGCCGTCACTGAGGACCAGGTCCGCGAGGCCCTCTCCGCCGTCAACGACCCGGAGATCAAGCGTCCCATCACCGAACTCGGGATGGTCGACACGATCACCATCGCCGACGACACGATCACCGTCCGCCTGCTGCTGACCGTGGCCGGCTGCCCGCTGAAGGACACGCTGAACCGCGACGTCACCGCGGCCGTCGCCAAGGTCGCCCCCTCGCACCTGGTCACGGTCGACATGGGCGTCATGACCGATGAGCAGCGCAAGGCCATGCAGGAGCACCTCCGAGGCGGCCGCGCCGAGCGCGAGATCCCCTTCGCCCAGCCCGGCTCGCTCACCAAGGTCTATGCGATCGCCTCCGGCAAGGGCGGTGTCGGCAAGTCCTCCGTCACCGTCAACCTCGCCCTCGCGATGGCGCGCAGCGGTCTCAAGGTCGGCATCGTCGATGCTGACATCTACGGCCACTCCATCCCCGACATGCTCGGCCTGGGCGATCAGCGCCCGACGCAGGTCGAGGAGATGATCATGCCCGTCCCCGCAGCCGAGGGCATGAAGGTCATCAGCATCGGCATGCTCAAGCCGCGCAAGGATCAGGTCGTCGCATGGCGCGGCCCCATGCTCGACCGTGCGCTCGTGCAGATGCTCGCCGATGTGTACTGGGGCGACCTGGACGCGCTCTTCCTCGACCTGCCGCCCGGCACCGGCGACATGGCCATCAGCCTGGGGCAGCATCTGCCCGGTGCCGAGGTCATCGTCGTCACGACACCGCAGCAGGCCGCCGCACAGGTCGCCGAGCGCGCGGGGACGATGGCCTCGATGATGCACCAGCGGGTGGTCGGCGTCATCGAGAACATGTCCTATCTGCAGCTGCCCAGCGGCGAGCGCATGGAGGTCTTCGGCTCCGGTGGGGCCGACGAGGTCGCCACCAAGCTCAGCTCCCGGCTGGGCTACGAGGTCGAGGTCCTCGGCCGTGTGCCGCTGGAGGAGAAGTTCCGCGAGGGCGGGGATTCGGGCGAGCCGATCGTCGGCGCCGACCCGGCAGCCCCGTCCGCGGTCGTCCTGCAGGGCATCGCGGATACCCTGAGCGGCCGTCAGCGCGGCCTCGCGGGCATGCAGCTCGGGCTGTCGCCCGCCGGCCGGCTCTGACGCAGGGCCCGTCCGTTGTTCGGCATGGGGTGGCCGGAGATCGCGGTCATCCTCATCGTGGCGATGATCGTCTTCGGCCCCGACCGGCTCCCGGAGCTGGCTCGGCAGGCGGCGCGTTTCGTCCGCACCGTCCGGAAGATGGCCGATCAGGCGAAGGCCGATCTGCAACGCGAGGTCGGTGACGACTGGAAGGACCTCGATCCGCGCCAGGCGGTGCGGGAGGTCCTCGCCGAACAGGATCGCGATGTGACGCCCCCTCCGGTGCCTCCGGCCCGGATCCTGCGCCCCGGCGAGATCCCGCCCTTCGACGACGAAGCCACCTGAGCCGGCTCCTCACCCGCGGGCGGTAGGCCATCAACGCCATCGGCCGTCGATCACGTTGACCAGCTACCTCCGGAGCGGGGTGATGGCGTGGTGAGGTTGATGGGGTGCCGCCGGCCGGCGCCTCACTCCTCGATGGAGGCGCCGAGATCATCGGCGACCCGACGCAGCACGGCACCGCACGACTCGTCGAGTCTCTCGGTGTCCCGCAGATCGAGCATCAGCCGACCCTGTTCGGCCTCCTCGCGCATCCGGTGCGCCACCTGGGCCGCGGTGCCGAAGTTGATGTGACCGTGCAGCCGCACCACGGTGCCGTCATCGCGATGATCGACATCGACGACCGGCGAGGACGTCTCCGGCCGATCCGCCAGCATGTGCAGACCGAAGCGCCGCGAGATCTCTTCCAGGGCCCGCACCCCGCGCACGCTGTTCCCGAAGCGATCGAGCCGCGGGCTGAACGCGGCGACGCCGAACTCGGACGGGTCGACGGCGATGATGCCGCCCGAGACACCGCTCTTGGCGGGCAGCCCGACACGGACCGTCCACCGCCCCGATGCGTCGTACATGCCGCAGGAGGACATCACCGCCACCACATCTCGCGTCACCTCCGGGGCCAGGACCTGCTCACCCGTCACCGGGTTGCGGCCCCCGAAGGCCAAGGTGGCCGCCATCGTCGCCACGTCCCTCGCATCCACCTGGATCGAGCACTGGCGGAAGTAACTCTCGACGGCCGTGTCGACCCCGCAGTCGAAGGCACGGTAGGAGGCCAGCAGATGCGCGATGCCGCGATTGCGCTCCCCCGTCTCGGACTCGGAGGCGTAGACCTCCTCGTCCACGCTCAGCTCCCGGCCCGCACATGCCGACATCAGCGTCAGCAGACTCGAGGTCTTCTCCTCGATGGTCTCGCCGGGTGCCATCGCGGTGGTGGCGATCGCCCCCGCGTTGATCATCGGGTTGTCGGGCTTGCCGCTCCCCGGCTCGAGGCTGATGGCATTGAAGGGCTCGCCGCTGGGCTCGACACCGACGCGTTCGAGCACGTCATCGCGGCCGAGCGTCTGCAGAGCGAGAGCGAAGGCGAAGGGCTTGGAGATCGACTGGAGGGTGAAGCGGTAGTCGGCGTCCCCGGCCGCGTGCACGCCGCCGTGAGGGGCGACCAACACCAGGGAGAGCGCATCGGAGTCGGCCGAGGCCAGTTCGGGGATGTAGTCGGCCACCTCGCCCGATCCGTCCTCGCGGACATCGTCGAGAACGGTGGTCAGGGCATCGACGATGGGGTCATCGGTCATGTCGCACCCACATGAGAAGAACCGCACGATATGCGGGCGCCGACATGACAACGCCCCCCGTTCCCTCGCTACGCTCGGTCATACCCCATGGTCACACGCTGACCGGTCCCAGGAAGCGGGTGCGTCCCCTGCGCGGCTCGCGATGGGCCAGAGCGGCTCGCAGCTGGCCGCGACCACGGTGGATGCGCGAGCGCACCGTGCCGAGCTTGACCCCGAGCACATCGGAGATCTCCTCATAGCTGAGGCCCTCGACATCGCAGAGGATGACGGCCACGCGGAAGTCCGCGGGGAGGGACGTCAGCGCCGCCTCGACATCCGGATCGAAGCCGGCATCGTGGACGATCGACTCGGGCAGGATCTCGGCGCTGGGCAGACGCTCCTCGGCTCCCTCGAAGAACGGATGGGTCTTCTGGCGCTGCGCCTTGCGGGCCTTGTCGAGAAAGAGATTGGTGGTGATGCGGTGAACCCACCCGGCGAAATTGCCCGGCTCATAGGTCTCCAGGGAGTTGAACACCCGCACGAAGACGTCCTGCATGAGGTCTTCGGCATCCTGTCGATTGCCCGTCAGGCGGTAGGCCAGCCGATAGACCTGTGCGGAGTGGTCCTGGACGATGGCGTCCCACTGCACGGTGTTCGTCTCCATGGTTCGATCCTCGACCCCGATGCTGAGAGCACCCCCAGAAACTGCTGACGGTTCACCCTCAGCACTTGTGACGTTCTTCACGACGAGTCTGACACAGCCGCCACTCCCGCGCGAGTCCGCGGCATGCCGCGCCGCACACGCTAGGCTGAGCCACGACCAATGGTTCGGACGAGGAGAGCATCATCACCACCGCAGCGAGCCTGGCCTTCGCCGAAGACCTGCACCCCGAAGACGATCACCTGACGTCGGCCCGCGCCAATGGCGAGCGGCTCGGCGCCACCCCGGTGAGCCCCGGTGCGGGTTCGGCGCTCACCTTCCTCGCAGCGGCGGTCAACGCCAAGGCCGTGGCCGAGATCGGCACAGGCGGGGGCGTGTCGGGGCTCTACCTGCTGCGCGGCATGGCGGCCGACGGCGTGCTCACCTCGGTGGACTTCGAGGCCGAGCACCAGCGGTTGGCCCGCGAGGCCTTCCTCGCCGCCGGATATCCCGCCCAGCGTTACCGGCTCATCACCGGGTCGGCCCTGGAGGTCCTCCCCCGGCTCATCGACCACGGCTACGATCTCGTGCTGATCGACGGCGACAAGGTCGAGTACGGCGAGTACTTCGACGAGGCGCTGCGGCTCATCCGCCCCGGCGGCATGGTCGTCTTCGACAATGCGCTGTGGCACGACCGCGTGGCCGATCCCTCGCAACGCGACCCGCAGACCACCGCCATCCGCGAGCTGATCGCCCGCGTCCAGGCCGATGAGAACCTGCGCAGCGTGGTGATCCCGCTGGGAGACGGGCTCCTCGCGGTGCAGGTCGGGTCCTGAACGAGGCCCTCAGGCCTCGAAGCGCGCCGACGACCTGAAGCCCGCCGGGCCCCGCACGACCGCGACGACCTCGAAGGCCTCGATGCTGGGCATCACGCCCAGCCGAGTCGTGGCCGGGGCCGCCCCGGCCTTCGCCTCGAAATCGGTGTGGAAGGCCGCACGGGCGGCATCGGACACGAAGACATAGGTGCCCTCGAACCACTCGCCCTCACGCGCACGCCAGGTCTTGAAACGCAGGCCCTCGAGACCCGCGAACCGCGCGAAGGACTCGTCCTCCACGTAGCTGCGCAGACCTTCGAGGGCCCCCTCGCCGGCATCGGCCAGCGACCAGCGGACCGAGAGTCCGAACATCCCGGCTCAGATGGCCTTGAGCTGGTCGCCGAGGGTCTCGGCCTCGTCATTGGTGAGCTCGACGACCAGCCGGCCGCCGCCCTCGAGCGGGACACGCATGACGATGCAGCGCCCCTCCTTGGTGACCTCCATCGGTCCGTCGCCGGTCCGAGGCTTCATGGCCGCCATGTGTTCCCCTCTCGTCATCAACGTCCGGCGAATGCGCCGGACGTGTGCGTCTATTATCGCTCATCTCGCCACCGCCCGGCGACAGGGTTGGGGAAACTCAGCCAGAAGCGCCGGGGTCGCGGGCGAGGCAGCCGACCAGGTGGTCGTTGACCATGCCGGTGGCCTGCATCAGCGCATAGGCGGTGGTGGGGCCGACGAAGCGGAATCCGCGACGCTTCAGCTCACGTGCCATCGCGGTCGACTCCGGGGTGACGGCCGGGATCTCCGCCATATCGCGAGGGGCCGGGGTCGACTCCGGGCGGAACGACCACAGGAGCGGATCGAGGCCGCCGTCGAGCTCGGTCACCACCCGGGCATTGGCGATCGTCGCCTCGATCTTGAGCCGATTGCGCACGATACCGGCGTCCGCCAGCAACCGGGCGACGTCGTCCTCGCCGAAGGCCGCGACAGCGGCCGGGTCGAAGCCCGCGAAGGCCTCCCTGAAGGCCTCCCGCTTGCGCAGGATGATCGCCCAGCTCAGACCGGACTGGAAGGCCTCCAGGCTGATCCGTTCGAACAGCGCCTGCTCGCCGTGCAGCTCACGGCCCCACTCGTCGTCGTGATAGGCCCGCATGAGCGCGTCGTCGCCTTGCGCCCATCCGCAGCGAACCTCCATCAGTCGTTCGCCACGAACCAGCGCACGGCCTCGTCGGGATCATCGCAGACGTGGAGGCGGTCGAGGTCCTCCTCGGCGATCATGCCGGCCGGCAGCATCGTCTCGCGCAGCCAGTTCACCAGCCCGCCCCAGTACTCCGATCCGAACAGCACGATCGGGAAGGTCGTGATCTTGCCGGTCTGCGAGAGGGTCAGCGCCTCGAAGAGCTCGTCCATCGTGCCGAAGCCACCGGGCATCACGATGTAGCCCTGGGAGTACTTGACGAACATCGTCTTGCGCACGAAGAAGTAACGGAAGTTGATGCCGATGTCGACCCAGTCGTTGAGGGTCTGCTCATGGGGCAGCTCGATGCCCAGGCCGACCGAGACCCCGCCGCACTCGCTCGCGCCGCGATTGGCCGCCTCCATGATCCCCGGGCCGCCACCCGTGATGACCCCGTACCCGGCCGCGCAGAGCTGCTCGGCGATGCGGCGCGCGGCGTCGTACATCGGGTCCTCCGGCTTGGTCCGCGCGGAGCCGAAGATCGCGACGGACGCGCCCAGCTCGGCCAGTCCGCCGAAGCCCTCGACGAACTCGGACTGGATCCGCATGACCCGCCACGGGTCGGTGTGGACCCAGTCGTTCGGGCCACGGTGATCCAGCAAGCGCTGATCGGTCGTGGACTCGGGCACCGCATCACGACGCAGGCGCATCGGGCCACGGCGCCACTCGGCCGGTCGTTGCTTGCTCATGGGGTCAACCACCTCGTCAATCTCTTCTGAACGGAGCGCAGCTGCGCTACGGGGACGTGCTCATCGGCCTTGTGCGCGAAGGACGGGTCGCCCGGGCCGTAGTTGACCGCGGGGACACCGAGCACGGTGAACTTGGCGACATCGGTCCAGCCGTACTTGGGGCCGACATCTCCCCCGACGGCCTCGATGAAGGCTGCCGCGGCGGGCCGGTCGAGGCCCGGCAGAGCGCCGGGCGCACTGTCGGTGACCGTCAGCCCGAAACCCTCGAACACCTCCTGCAGATGGGTGAACGCGTCGTCCTCGCTGCGGTCGGGGGCGAAACGGAAGTTCACGGTGACGACGGCCTCGTCAGGGATGACATTGCCGCTCACCCCGCCGGCGATGCCGACGGCGTTGAGGCCCTCGCGATACAGCAGTCCGTCGATCTCCACCTCTCGCGGGGCATAGGAGGCGAGGGTGTCCAGCACCGGAGAGAGCGCATGGATCGCGTTGCTGCCCATCCACCAGCGGGCGGAATGCGAGCGCTCACCCACGGTGCGGATCTCGACCCGCATCGTGCCCTGGCAGCCCGCCTCGACCCCGGCATTGGACGGCTCCATGAGGATGGCGAAATCACCCGCCAGCCATTGCGGATGATCGCGCGCGAGCCGGCCCAGGCCATTGTGGACCGCGGCGATCTCCTCGGCCTCATAGAAGACGAAGGTGATATCGCGGACCGGCTCGGTGAGCTGCGCGGCGAGCTTCAGCGCGATCGCGACGCCGCCCTTCATATCGCAGGTGCCGAGGCCCCACAGCGTCTCGCCCTCCAGGCGCGACGGAAGGTTCCCGTTCTCCGGCACGGTGTCAAGATGCCCGGCGATGACGACGCGCTCGCTGCGGCCCAATGACGTGGAGGCGACGATCGAGTGACCATCGCGTTGCACGTGCAGGTGGGGCAGCTCTCGCAGGGCGCGTTCCACCGCATCGGCGATCTCCGCCTCGTGCAGGCTCTCCGAGGCGATGTCGACGAGCGCCGCCGTCAGATCGACGACGTCCAGGGACAGGTCCAGTTCAGCCACATGACCACCCTAGGGGCTCCCACCGTCAGCGGCGGTAGGCCATCAACCTCACCTCGCGGGTAGAGGCAGACCGTCAACCTCGTCGACCGGTCATCAGGTTGAGGCTCTACCGCCCACGGGGCGATCAGGTTGACGTTCTAGCGCCACCTGGTCGTCAACGCTCGAAGACGCAGAACTCGTTGCCCTCGGGGTCGGCCATCACGGTCCACGCCAGATCCTCGCCCCGGGGGCGCAGGACTCGCGCCCCGCGATCCACGAGATCCTCGACGCGAGCCCCCGGACGCAGCCACACGTCCCAGTGGAGGCGGTTCTCGACCGTCTTGGGTTCGGGGACCGGCACGAAGTCGAAGGACTCGACCGGGGCGCCGGGGATGTCGTCGAGATAGGTGTACCCGTCGTCATGACCGAGGGTGCCGCCCCAGAGCTCCTGCCACCAGGTCGCGATCGCGGCGTGATCGACGGCGTCGACCACGATGTCCTTCAGTCCCTCCGTGCGCTCCGGGACGACGAAGACGCAGAACTCACCGCCCTCGGGGTCGGCATAGACGGTCCACGCGAACTCGCCCTCCTCACTGAGCCGGGGCGTGTCCTCGAAGGCCGAGAGATCGTGGGAGACGAGGTCGAGGTGAACACGATGCTTGGCGGTCTTCGGCTCCGGCACCGCGTTGACCCAGATCGTCTGCTCGGGCCGCGCGCCGCGCAGCACCGCATCGCCGTCGGCGAGCGCCTCGAGATCGAGCAACAGGCGCGGGGACCACCAGCGCCCCAGCGCGACAGCATCGACCGCGTCGATCACGAGGTCCTTGAACTCGACGAGAGGTGCCATGGCCTCACCGTAGGCGCGACCACGGACGACCGCCGGGCGACCGTCAGGAGCGCAGCTGCTCGGCGATGCGGGGAGCGATGGCGCGCAGGGCGCGGCCGCGGTGACTGATCGCGTCCTTGTCCTCACGGCTCAGCTCGGCCGTCGAGACCTCGTAGCCGTCGGCCGCGAAGAGCGGGTCGTAGCCGAAACCGCCCTCGCCGCGCTCTTCGCGCAGGACACGGCCGGGCATCTCCCCCAGCTCGACGATCTCGACTCCCGGGGCGCAGAAGGCCATCGCGCAGCGGAAGGAGGCGCTGCGGCGCTCATCGGCGACATCGGCCAGCTGGGACAGCAGCAGCCGGTTGTTGGCCGCGTCTCCGCCCTCGTCCTTCGGCACACCGGACCAACGCGCCGACAGCACGCCGGGCATCCCGTTCAGGGCATCGACGCAGATGCCCGAGTCATCGGCGAGGGACGGCAGTCCCGTGGCAGCGAGCGCCGCGCGCGCCTTGATGAGGGCGTTGCCCTCGAAGGTGGGCTCGGTCTCGGCCGGCTCATCGTAGTCGGCGACGTCCTTGAGTCCGAGCACCTCGACCTCAGGCACGAGGGGCGCGAGGATCCGCTGGAGCTCGGCGAGCTTCTTGGCGTTATTCGATGCCAGCACGACCTTCATCGGGCGAGGGCCTCGCGCTGCAGCTCGGTCAGGTCGGCACAGCCCTTGGCCGCGAGCTCGAGCAGCGCATCCAGCTCGGCCTTGTCGAAGGGCGCGCCCTCGGCGGTGCCCTGCACCTCGACGAAGCGGCCGTCGCCCGTCATCACGACATTCATGTCCGTCTCCGCGCGCACGTCCTCGACATACGGCAGATCGAGCATCGGGGTGCCATCGATGATGCCGACGCTCACCGCCGCCACCGATCCCGTGAGCGCCTCTCCGGTGAGCGCCCCCGCGCGCCCGAGGTGGGCGACCGCATCGGCCAGCGCCACATAGGCTCCGGTGATCGCTGCGGTGCGCGTGCCGCCGTCCGCCTGCAGGACATCGCAGTCCAGCGCGATGGTGTTCTCGCCGAGGGCGCCGTAGTCGATCACCGCGCGCAGGGAGCGGCCCACCAGCCGGCTGATCTCATGCGTGCGGCCGCCGACCTTGCCCTTGACCGACTCGCGCGGCGACCGCTCGTGCGTCGCCTGCGGCAGCATCGCGTACTCCGCGGTGACCCATCCGAGGCCCGATCCCTTGCGCCAGCGCGGCACGCCCTCGCTCGCGCTCGCGGCGCACAGCACCCGGGTGCGCCCGAACTCGACGAGGCACGAGCCCTGGGCGTGGTCGAGCCAGTTCCGGGTGATCGTGATGGGGCGGAGCTGATCGGGGGTACGGCCGTCTTCACGCGTCATGCTCTGACCGTATCGGGTGGCGGTGATGGTCCCGCGCGGCGGTGTCCGGGATCGACGAAGGCCCCGGACCGGATGGTCCAGGGCCTTCGTGCGGTGTCCGTCAGTCGACGGGCTTCGCTCGAGCTACAGCTCAGGCGCCCGTGTCGACGCGCTCGGGCTTGCGGGGCTGCTCGGGCTGCTCGGGAGCCGGCGGCTCCTCCTCGCCCGCGTCGTCGCCGCCCTCGACCACCGTGACGTAGTAGTTGACAGTGCCCGCCTCGCCCCTGGCCAGGACGCGGAACTGCTCGCCCACGGGGGCATTCTGGATCGTCAGGACGCCCTCGCCGGAACCGTCCTGGCCGAGCGGCTCGGTCGAGAACTCGCCGATCGACACTTCCTCGCCGGTCTCGTCATTGAAGTAGCTGATATCACCGGTCACGACCTCACCGGAGTTGAATCCCGCGAACTGCAGGGGGATACCGGCGGCGAGCTCGGCGACGGTCGCCTCCTCCGGACCGGTCACGGAGACACCCTCGGCGATCGTCAGATCGATGCTCTCGTTGACGTACTGAGTCTCGCCGGCCTCATCCTCGTACTGGTAGCCCACGCTCGCGGTGTACTTGGGCCAACCCTCGGCATTGGGCGCGACCGGAGCGTAATCGTTGCTCGGCAGGACGGTGCCGGCGTACGAGCCGTCCTCCTGCTGCACGACCTCGGCCTGGTCCACGAGGCCGCCGCCGTTCTCACCCATGGAGCCGATGGCGACCGTGAGCGTCTCGACCTCCTCGGGCACCTCCTCGACGGTGACGGTGACGCCTTCGCCCCAGCTGCCGGCCTTGAAGGTGGTGTTTCCGAAATCGACGACGAGATCGTCGCCGAGCTCAGCAGCGGTCGCCGGAACTGCCACCAGGCTCAGGCCGAGGGTCGCAGCCCCGGCCAGCATCGCGGCAGCACGTGTGATGGTGCGCATGTGGTCCTTTCGCACGGTCACGCATGAGGTCGCATGACCTGATAGTCAATGAAGAACTACGCACCGCGTCCCGGACACGTCTCTGCTCCGAAATCTACTGGCACGCGCGTTCAGCAAATCACATCACGGGACGAAAACGCCAACCGGGTCCGCATCCTGGACCCGGTCGGCAGACGTCAGGCGGCTCGGGTGGCGACGATGATGTCGTTCTCGTGGTACTCGCCGGTCTCCGGGTCGAGGATGCACGTGATCACCACGAGCCGCGCCGGATCATGGGTCCAGATGTCCTGATCGGCGATCTCGGTCTTGGCGATCTCGAGCTTCTCCTCGACGACATAGGGCTCGCCGCGATAGGTGAGCTCATCGCCCGCGTCGAGGGTGCGCACCTCGTCGCCGGCACATCCCTGGTCCTCGCAGGCGTGCGCGAGGACATAGTCCGTCCCGCCGTCCTCGGGGTAGCCGTTCTCGGGGTCGACGACCTGCCAGAAGTTCTCGCCTGCGTCCGGCGGATTCCACACCGGGCTGTAGGGCATGGTCTGGGTGGTCTCGATGTCGACCACCGGATCCGGTGCGGGGGTCGGCGTGGCGATCTCCGCCGAGGCCCGCGGTGTCGGCTCCGGCTCCGATGAGCTGAAGACACCGGCGAGTGCGGCGACGAGCACCGCGATCACGACGACCGCGAGCAGTCCGCCGCCGGCGAACCACGGCCAGCGTCGAGTCAGTGTTTCCTTGAACGTCATGTCGGTCGCGGGTCCTCCCCCCGTCATCGTGTGGTCGACAGCTCGAAGACCTGGCCGGCCCTCACCAGCTCGTAGTCGCCGTCATAGGTCGTGAGCAGATCGCGCTCGACCTCGTCCCGGTCGGTCCACGCCGGGATATGGGTCAGGAGCAGGCGTCCGACACCGGCCTCCCCGGCGATGTGCCCGGCCTCCGAACCGGTCAGGTGGAGGTCCGGCGGATTGTTCGCCGAGTCCACGAAGGACGCCTCGCACAGGAAGAGGTCCGCGCCGGCCGCGAATCCGGCCAGCTCGTCCATCGGCCCGGTGTCGCCCGTGTAGACGATCGAGTGACCGTCGTGCTCGAGCCGCACCGCATACGCCGGGACGGGGTGAGTCGTCAGCATCGAGCGCAAGGTGAACGGCCCGATGGTGGTCTCGAGCCCGTCGGTGAGGTCGCGGAACTCGAAGGGCAGCGTCATGCCGTTCGGATTCGTCGTGCCGTAGGCATCGGACAGATGCCAGTCGCTCCCCGCCGGGGCGTAGACCGGGAGCCGCGGCAGCAGACCCGTCGGATGGTACTTGCGCACGACATAGAGGCCGCTCATGTCGAAGCAGTGGTCGGGGTGCAGGTGCGAGAGGCTGATCGCGTCGATCTCCCGCAGGTCGATATAGGTCTGCAGCGGGCCGAGCGCGCCACTGCCGAGGTCGAGGAGCATCCGGAAGGTACCCCCTTCGTGCGGCGCCTCGACGAGATAGCAGCTCGCCGCCGAGTCGGGGCCGGGGAACGAGCCCGAACAGCCGATGATCGTCAACTTCACACTGTCACCCACGCAAACTGGTCGACGGAATCGATCTCTGGACCGAGGAAGCGCCGACCGATGCGGGCGAACTCCTCCGGCTGACCGGTGGTGAGGAAGCGATGCCGCGGCGGGGCGAGCGATCGATCGCGCTCGAGCCCTCGGCGCACCAGCAGGCGATACACGTCCTTGGCGGTCTCCTCCGCCGAGGACACCAGGGTCACGCCGTCTCCCATGACGTAGGACAGTACCCCGGTCAGCAGCGGGTAGTGCGTGCACCCGAGCACCAGCGTGTCGACGCCCTCGTCCTTGATCGGGCGCAGGTACTCCTCGGCGACCGCCATGAGCTCCGGACCGCTGGTGATCCCCGCCTCGACGAAGTCCACGAAACGGGGGCACGGCTGGGTGACCACGTCGACCGAGGGGTTGGCGGCGAAGGCATCGTCGTAGGCGCCCGAGGTGGCGGTCGCCTGGGTGCAGACGACGCCGATCCGCCCATTGCGGGTCGCGTTCACCGCGCGCCGGGCGGCGGGCACGATCACCTCGATCACCGGGACGTCATAGCGTTCACGGGCATCGTGCAGTACCGCCGCGCTCGCCGAGTTGCAGGCGATGACCAGGGCCTTCACGCCCTCGTGCACGAGATGGTCCAGGCAGTCGAGCGCGTACTCGCGCACCTCGGCGATCGGCTTGGGGCCATAGGGCTGGCGCGCGGTGTCGCCGAGATAGACGATCGGCTCGTGCGGCAGCTGGTCGAGCACGGCGCGCGCGACCGTCAAGCCGCCGAAGCCGGAGTCGAAGATGCCGATGGGTGCGTCCGCCACAACATCTGAGAGTACGGCCCCGCACGTGGGTGGAGAAAATCGAGCCTCCGAGCGGGCCCCGCGGCCTACAGCGGAAGCTTCGGCTGAGGCGGAGCGTGGGTCGGGTCCACCCCGTCGAAGAGGCTGGAGACGGACTCACCGGCGTGCACCCGCGCGATGGCCTCGGCGAAGAGCGGCGCCACGGATCGCACCTGGAGCTCGGGCCAGTCCTCGGGGCGCGGCACGGTGTCGGTGGTCACCACCTCGCGGATGAGCGGGTGATCGCGCAGCCGCTCGACCGCCGACCCGGTGAACAGCCCGTGCGTGCACGCCACGCTGACATCGCTCACCTGCTGCTGCTCCAGCATCGCCACGAGCTCGACGATGGAGCCCCCGGTGGCGATCTCGTCGTCGAGCACGATCGCGCGTTTGCCGGCCACATCGCCGACGATCGCGTCGATGACGACCCGGTCGTCGGCCTTGCGCTGTTTGCTGCCCGCCGCGACCGGGAGACCGAGCAGGCGGGCCAGCTGGGAGGCCGTCTTGGCGTTGCCGAAGTCCGGCGACACGATGACGGCATTGGAGAGATCCGTGCCGCGGTAGTAGTCGGCGATCTCGCCGAGCGCCGTGAGGTGATCGAGCGGGACGCCGAAGAACCCGTGCACCTGGGGAGCATGCAGGGTCATGGTCATCACCCGGCTCACGCCCGCCGTCATGAGCAGGTCGGCGACGAGCTTGCCGCCGATGGAGATGCGCGACGCGTCCTTCTTGTCGGACCGGGCGTAGGCATAGTGCGGGATGACCGCCGTGACCGATGCCGCCGACGCGCCACGGGCGGCGTCGACCATGAGCAGCAGCTCCATCAGATGGTCCTGGGTGGGCGGCACGAGCGGCTGGACGATGTAGACATCGCGCTGCCGGCAGTTGTCCAGGAGCTGCACCTGGAGGCAGTCGTTGCTGAAGCGCTGGGTGTCGGCAGGCGATCGGGAGACGCCGAGGTTGTCGCAGATCGCGTCGGCGAACTGAGGATGAGCGCTACCGGAGAACACGGCGATCTGGTTCACGCTCCGAAGGCTAACGGAGCGACCCGAGCACCGGAAGCGGGTGGACGGCGTCATCGCGCGGCATGCTGTGACCATGGCCTACGACCTCGAACTCGCCGACCGCCTCCGCGATCTGCTGATCGCCGAACCCGGGCTGAGCGAGAAGCGGATGTTCGGCGGGCTGGCCTTCCTCGTCGACGGCGCCATGGCCGTCGCGGCGACCGATGACGGCCTCCTGCTGCGCGTGGACCCCGAGGAGCGTGACGAGCTCGCTGCCGATCCCCTCGCGGGCCCCTGGATCATGCGCGGAAACGAGCTGCGAGGCTGGCTGCGGCTCGATGTCGACGCGACGACACCCTCGCAGACCCTCGAGCCCTGGTTGGAGCGTGCGGTCTGCGCCGCCCGCGCCTCCCGCTAAGGCGTCGGCGCCGGGTCAGGCCCAGAGCTGGCCGTCGAGACGGTCCTCGGCCTCGTCGAGGGTGCCCTCATAGGCGCCGGTCGACAGGTACTTCCATCCGCCATCGCAGACGATGAAGCAGATATCGGCCCGCTCCCCCGCCTTGGTGCTCTTGGCGGCCTGGGCGAGCGCGGCGTGCAGGATCGCCCCGGTCGAGATCCCGGCGAAGATGCCCTCGCGCTCCACCAGCTCGCGCACGCGACGTACCGCGTCACGCGGTCCGACGCTGAACCGCGAGTCGATGAGCGACTCGTCGTAGAGCTCGGGCACGAAGCCCTCGTCGAGATTGCGAAGCCCGTAGACCAGCTCGCCATAGCGCGGCTCGGCCGCGACGATCCGGACCTCGGGCTGGTGCTCGCGGAAGTAGCGGCCGACCCCCATCAGGGTGCCGGTCGTGCCGAGTCCTCCGACGAAGTGCGTGATCTCCGGCAGATCGGCGTGGATCTCCGGCGCGGTGCCGCGATAGTGCGCCTCGGCGTTCGCGGGATTGCCGTACTGGTAGAGCATCACCCAGTCGGGATGCTCCTCGGCGAGACCCTTCGCCACGCGCACGGCCTCGTTGGAGCCGCCGGCTGCCGGGGAGGCGATGATCTCCGCACCCCACATCCGCAGCAGCAGCCGCCGTTCCTCCGAGGTGTTCTCCGGCATGACGCAGATCAGCCGGTAGCCGCGCTGTGAGGCGACCATCGCCAGCGAGATGCCGGTATTGCCGCTCGTCGGCTCCAGGATCGTGGAGCCGGGCGTCAGCCGCCCCTCAGCCTCGGCGGCCTCGATCATCGCCAGGGCGGCCCGGTCCTTGATCGAGCCGGTCGGATTGCGATCCTCGAGCTTGGCCCACAGCCGGACCTGCGGCGAGGGCGAGAGCGTCGGCAGTCCGACCAGCGGAGTGCGGCCGACCGAGTCGACCAGCGAGTCGTATCGCGTCACGTCAGCGCGCGCCGCCGGCGACGGCCGGCAGGATGACGACGGTGTCGCCGTCGGAGAGCTCGGTCGCCAAGCCGCCGGTGAAGCGGATGTCCTCGTCGTTCACGTAGATGTTGACGAAGCGGCGCACCTCCCCGTCCTCCAGCAGACGCTCCCCGATGCCGTTGTGGCGCGACTCGAGATCCTCGATCAGCGCCTGGATCGAAGCACCCGACGCGTCGACGGCCCGCTCGCCGTCGGTGTACGTGCGCAGGATGGTGGGGATACGGACCTCGATGGCCATCAGACTTCTGCCTTCTCTGTCGGGGGCTGGACTACTCGGGGGTGCTGCTGTCGGTGTAACGCTCGACGACCCGGACTTCTTCCTCGGTGACCTCGCCATCGACGATCCGATAGCTGCGGAAGTCGACCGGTGCGCCCTCGGCCTCGGCTCCGTCGCGGGTCGAGACGAGGACATAGTGGGCGCCGGGCTCCGCCGCGAGGTTGATATCGGTGCGCGAGGGATAGGCCTCGGTGGCCGTGTGCGAGTGGTAGATGACCACCGGCTCCTCGTCGTTGTCGTCCATCTCGCGGTAGAGCTTCAGCAGGTCACCGGAGTCGAATTCGTAGAACGTGGGCGACATCGCGGCATTCAGCATCGGGACGAAGCGGGCCGGCCGGTCCGAGCCGGCGGGACCGGCGACGACGCCGCAGGCTTCATCGGGGTGGTCACGGCGCGCGTGCGCGATGATCGCGTCGTAGGTGGCGCGGTCGATGGTCAACACGCCGACCAGCCTATCGGCGGCTCGTGATCTGCCCGCATGCAGTCCGCGTGCTGGACCTGGAGCCAGATGTGCTCCGAATTCGTCGACCAGACCCGGCTCAGGTCGACGATCTGGGAGCACATCTCGGTCCAGGCGGGTCACTCGGCGGCTTGGACCAGGGTCTCCTGGACGAAGCCCAGCCAGTCGTAGACATCGGCCATCGCGGCGATGCCGGGATCGTCGTCCGCGGCAAGCCTCTCGGCGTCCTCGTCGTCCTCGATGCCGAGCCGCACGGCCAACGCGATCCGGACATCGGTGAACGCCCGCAGCCAGGCGAGGGTCTGCGCCTCGTCCAGCTCGACCTCGACGTCCACCTCGTCCCCGGCACCCATGCCGCCCTCGGTCAGCGTCCCGATGAGCGACTCAGCATTGGCGACCTTCGACGAGGTCAGCGTCTGCTCGGTATAGCGCCGGAACTCCGCGGCGTCCTCAGGATCGTCGACATAGGCGTCGGGCAGCAGCCGCGCGAGCACCGGATCCTCCGGCGGCAGGACGGGGCCGTTCATCCCCACCATCGCCGCGAGCGGATCGGCCGATGATTCGGACTCGCCGTTGCGATCGCGGAGCAGCTCGACCACCTGTGCGGCGAGATTCGCCAGCAGCTGCGCCTCGTTCTGCTCGAAGATCCCGACGACGCTGCCATGGCGTCTGATGAAGGGAGTCACACCTCTGCCCTCTCCAAGGTCGACCACAGCCCGTACTCGTGCATCGCCTGTACGTGCCGCTCCTGCTCCTCGCGCCGCCCGCTGGAGACGATGGCCCGGCCCTCGTGGTGCACGGCCAGCATGAGCTCGGTGGCCTTCTCCTCGGTGTATCCGAAATAGGTCCGGAAGACGAAGGCGACGTACGACATCAGGTTCACCGGGTCGTTCCACACGATCGTGACCCAGGGATCCTCCAGCTTGACGCCGGCCTCGAGGTCGGTGTCGGGAGCGATCTCCGCGGGCGCGGGGCCGGTGGCTGAGACGGTCACCACCCCATTGTGGCGGACGCGCGGTGACCACACGGTCACCACGGGGGCACCCGGCGCTCTATGCTCGGGCGCATGGGGACGCACCCGGGCCGGTCCTCGGCCCTGCTCACCGACCACTACGAGCTGACGATGCTGCGCGCCGCGCTCGCCGACGGAAGAGCCTCCCGCCGCAGCGTGTTCGAGGTGTTCACCCGACGGCTCAGCGGCGGGCGCCGGTACGGCGTGGTGGCGGGCACCGGACGTGTGATCGACGCGATCGCGGACTTCCGATTCGGCGAGGAGGAGCTCAGCTTCCTGAACGACAGCGGCGTCATCGACGACACCACCGCTACGTGGCTGGCCGACTTCCGCTTCGGCGGCGATATCTGGGGCTATCGCGAGGGCGAGCTCTACTTCCCCGGCTCCCCCGTGCTGATCGTCGAGGGCACCTTCGCCGAGTGCGTCGTCTTGGAGACGCTGGTGCTGTCGATCCTCAATCACGACTCGGCGATCGCCGGCGCCGGGGCGCGGATGATCGCCAGCGCCGGTGAACGCCCCTGTATCGAGATGGGATCGCGCCGTACCCACGAGCAGTCCGCGATCGCGGCGGCCCGCGCGGCCTACATCGCCGGATTCGCCGCGACCTCCAATCTGGAGGCCGGTCGCACCTACGGCATCCCCACCACCGGCACCGCCGCACATGCCTTCACCCTCCTGCATGACACCGAGCGGGAGGCCTTCGACGCCCAGGTGGCCGCCCTCGGCACAGACACGACGCTGCTGGTGGACACCTACGACATCGCCGAGGGAGTCCGGAACGCGATCGCGGCCGGGGGCACCGATCTGGGCGCGGTCCGGCTCGACTCCGGGGACCTCGCACAGGTCGCCGCCGAGGTCCGGGTCCAGCTCGACGAACTGGGCGCCAGCTCCACGCGGATCACCGTCACCAGCGATCTCGATGAACACGCCATCGCGGCCCTCGCCGTCGCGCCCATCGACGGCTACGGCGTCGGCACGTCGCTCGTGACCGGCTCCGGGGTCCCGACCAGCGGCTTCGTGTACAAGCTGGTCGCGCGCGAGGACGACGGAGGCACCATGGTCCCCGTGGCGAAGAAGAGCAAGGACAAGGTCTCGGTCGGCGGCCGCAAGTACGCGGTACGACGCCGCGAGAACGGTGTCGCCACCGCCGAGGTGATCGGGGTCGGCGTGCCACCCGCCGCCGATCACGACGATCGCGAGCTGCTCGTGCCTCTCCTGCTCGGAGGATCACCACAGGACATCGGGACCCTCGATGACGCGCGGACCCAGTGCCGCTCCGCGGTGCGCGAGCTGCCCGCGACCGGCCGGCGCCTCAGCAAGGGCGACCCGGCGATCCCCACCCACTACGAGGAGGAGTGACATGACCAAGGCCCTGATCGTCGTCGATGTGCAGAACGACTTCTGCGAGGGAGGATCCCTCGCAGTCGACGGCGGAGCCCGGCTCGCGCAGAGCCTCGCGGATCTGATCGAGGGGTCCCGTGGCGACTACGCCGCCGTCATCGCCACCCGCGACCATCACATCGACCCGGGCTCGCACTTCTCGGAGCATCCCGACTTCGTCGACTCCTGGCCGCCCCACTGCGTCGCCGGAACCACGGGAGCCGACCTGCACGCGCCCCTCACGGCCCGGACCTTCGACGCCGTCTTCGACAAGGGCGAGTACTCGGCCGGCTACTCGGGCTTCGAGGGCGTCACCCCCACCGGCACCGAACTGCCCACCTATCTGCGCGCGCACGGCGTCGACGCCGTCGATATCGCCGGGATCGCCACCGACTACTGCGTCAGAGCGACGGCATTGGATGCCGCCAAGGCCGGGCTGACCGTCACGGTGCTGCGCGACTACACCGCCGCGGTCCACCCCGATCGCCTCGATCGCGTCGAGACCGAATGGTCCGAGGCCGGTATCGCCTTCGCATGAGCCGGGCCTATCGGCCTGGCCGGTAGGCGCGGAGGAAGGTCTTACACCCCGCGGCGACAGTGTCGCCGAGCTCAGTCCCATCGAGGGCTGATGACACCGCGAACATCGCCTGGTTACTGGGAATCCACAACAAGATCCCCGCGAAGTGATGGGCCGCGAGGCGCGCATCCGGTACGTCCAGCAGACCACGTTCGGCGAGGACCGACAGGCATCCGGCGACCGAATCCACCACGCGGAGAAACCCCTCCGCCCAGTACAACTCGCCCAGCTGCGGGAATCTGGTCGCTTCGGCGATGACCAGTCGCCGCAGTCGCTGTACATCGGGCGACATGATCGAGCGTGTGAACTGCCCGGCCATCAACTCCACTGCCTCATCCGCGGAATCGATGCTGCTCATCTGATGGACCAACGAAGCGAACGGGTCGTCGACACGGTCACAGGCGAACTGGATCAGCGCGGTGAACACCCCTTCCTTATCACCGAACTCCTTATAGAGCGTCTGCTTGGACACCGACGCGGCGGCAGCGAGCTGATCCGTGGTGGCTCCCACGTAGCCATGGTCGACGAATACCCCGAGCGCACATTCGAGGATCAGCTCACGTTTCTGAACCCGTCGAGAAGAATCCATCGAGACCTTGACCATAGTACCGAACAGTACCGTACACTCCTAGTACCGGTCGGTACTCGCCGATCAGCGGGCGATTCCCGCCGCGACGAAGGGATCATCAGATGTCGTTCCAGGCCTATCTCGACACGATCGAGGACAAGACCGGGCTCACCCCCCGCGCATTTCTCAACCTCGCCACAAACCGCGGCTATGACGCCCCCGACATCAAGGCAGGTGTCATCCTCGATTGGCTGAAGACCGACTACGGGCTCGGGCGCGGCCATGGCATGGCACTCGTCCATGTCATCAAGAAGGGCCCGAAGATCGACCAGCGACATGTCGGCACGACCGGGTCGCACCGGGACGAGACGGACACGCTCTGGCTCGACGGAAAGGCGACAAAACCGCAGTGATCTCGTCGAGCACCCCTACCCCACGGCGATGGTGACGGGATCGCTCCAGCGTGCGGGCCCATCGCCGCCGAGGTGCCGGGCCCGCACCCGGACCTCGCCGGGCTCGTCGAGCTGGACGCTGGCGCTCGCGGTGCCGACCGCGAGGTCGCGGGTCAGCACTCGGTCTCCGACCTCGAGCTGCACACGACCCTCGGGTCGCGTGCCCTCGCTCGCGACCCCGACCACGACCCGTGCGGTGCCACCGGGCTCGACCCGCGGAGTCAGCACCTGGATGCTCGCGGTGGACGGCACGGCCTCACCGCGGGCCGGGTTCGGCTCGGCAGAGGCGGGGTTCGGCCCGAGGGTCAGGACCGCGGCGGCGACGAGCGAGGTCGCTCCCGAGGCGGCGAGGGTCACTCCCAGGCGGGAACGCCGGGCGATGTGGCGGTGACGTGTCACGCTCATGCCCCCGCCGCCTGGAGAAGAAGCATGATAGGTCGGCGACGGCATGAGGAAGATCCGATGGTTCGCTCGCTACGCTCGCTCATGCCCCCAGCGTGGGCCGCGTGGGCGAACCTCCGGCCACCGTCTGGTGAACACGGCGAGAAGTTCAGGCCAGGGCTTCGGCGAGCAGACGCAGGGTCTGAATCCGTGCGGGCGAGGTACGTGGGTCGGTGCCCTCATAGGCAGAGGCGACCGGGTGGATCATCACCTCGTCGACCTCGAACCCGGCCGCCAGCGACCGCACCTGCTCGGCGGCCTGCTCGGGCGTGCCCAGCACCGCCCGTGCCAACCCCTCGTCGACGACCGACTGCTCCACCTCGGAGAGGTCCATCGCCTGGGCTTCCTCCACGAGCTGCAACGGAATCAGCGGCTTGCCGGTCCGCAGCCGTGCCATGGTGATGAGATTCGGGAGCATCAGCTGCGCGGCCTCCTCCTGGGTGTCGGCCACGGCCGCGTTGACCGTCAGGAAGGTCCGCGGCGCGGAGGCGTAGTCGCTCGGCCGGAACTCGCTGCGGTAGGTCGCCAGTGCCTCGGCCGTGCCCTTCCCCGAGAAGTGGTGGGCGAAGACATAGGGCAGTCCCTTGGCGGCCGCCAGATGCGCCGAGTACATCGACGATCCGAGCAGCCACAGGACCGGTCGGCTGGCGGCGGCCGGGGTGGCCTTGAGGATGTACTGCTGGCGCGGCACCGGGACCCGCACGCCCTCGGTGCCCATGAGCGCCATCACGTCGTCGAGGTACTGCGGGAACTTCTCGATATCCGTGTCATCGCGCCCGGCCGCACCCCGCAGGGCCCATGAGGTCACCGGATCGGACCCCGGGGCCCGGCCGATGCCGAGGTCGATGCGTCCGGGGTGGGCAGCCTCCAGCAGCGCGAACTGCTCAGCCACCGCGAGCGGTGCGTGGTTCGGCAGCATGACGCCACCGGAGCCGAGCCGGATCCGCTCGGTCTGCGCCGCCAGATGGGCGATCAGGACCGGCGGCGAGGTCGCGGCCACCGCGGGCATGTTGTGGTGTTCGGCCACCCAGTAGCGCTCGAAACCGGCGGCGTCGGCGGCCTGGGCGAGGTCGACCGTCGCGGCGAGCGCGTCGCCGGAGGTCTGGTCGCTACGAACAGGGACGAGATCGAGGACCGAGAGCTTCACTCATCCATCGTGTCACCGCGCGCCAATCCCTCCCCTCCCCTCCGGGGCGGTGGGCAGGTCACCGCTCACGGGAGGATGAGGCGCTCGGTGAGGAACTCGGTGACATCGTCGAGGGCGGCATGGGCCGGACCACGCATCAGCCCGGGCAGGCTGACGAAGCCGTGGACGGCTCCCGCGTACTCGCGATAGCGCACCGCGACGCCCGCCCGGCGCAGCGCGTCCCGATAACGCGAGCCGTTATCCAGGAGGGGATCGGCGGCAGCGGTGAGGATGAAGGCCGGGGCGAGCCCCTCATGCGAGCCCGCCCGCAACGGCGAGGCCTGTGGGTCCTCGGTGCCGTAGGCGTCCTGCAGGTACAGGCGCACGAAGGCGCGCATATTCGCCGAGGTCAGAACCGGCGCCTCGGGCATGGCGATCTCCGAGGCGAACTTCTCGTACATCTCGACCGCCGGATAGATCAGGACCTGCGCACGGATCTCGGGGCCGCCCTTGTCACGGGACGTCATCGCGGTGACGGCCGCCAGATTGCCGCCGGCACTGTCACCCATGACCGCCACCCGATCGGGATCGATGCCGAGCCGGTCGCCGTGCTCGACGATCCAGGAGAGCTCGTCCCAGGCGTCGTCGACCGCCGCGGGATACGGGTGCTCGGGGGCGAGCCGGTAGGACGGCGAGATGACGACAGCCCCGGTGCGCGCCGCCACACGGCTCGCGAACCACTCGGACTGCTCCGGTTCGCCCTGCACCCATCCGCCGCCGTGGTAGTTGACCACGACCGGACGCGTTCGGGTGCCGACGCCGTTCGGCCGATACAACCGGGCTCGTGCCGGCCGGCCCGGGAGGGCGAGGTCGAGGTCTTCCACCGTCACGCGGCGATCGGCCCGGCCGAACACCGTCGCGCCGAGGGGCGACTCGCGCAGTGCGCGGCGTCGCGCACGGGCCGCCGCATGATCGGTCACCTCCTCGACCGGCTCGGCGGTGCGATTGACGACCGCCCCGAGGACCCGTAGACGCCACGGCATGCTCATGGCGCGAGCCTAGCGGTCCGTCGCGGCTGACGTGCGGTCCTCATCCTGAGGCGCGCAAGGCCCAATCTCGGAGGCGATCGATGCGATGCTTCAGCTGCTCGGTGGTGGCGGCCGCCGCCGGCGGGCCTCCGCACTCGGACCGCAGCTTGTTGTGTACGACGCCGTGCGGTGTGCCGGTGCGATGGTGCCAGGCGCCGACGAGGGCGTTCAGCTCGCGGCGCAGCTCCGAGCGTCGCTCGAAGGCGACATCCTCGTCCACCGGGCTCGGCGCCGCGGTCTGCTGGGCGATCTCCTCGCGGGCCTTCTTGGAGCGAGCCGAGCGCAACAGCTCGGCCACCTGGTCGGGCTCCAGCAGGCCGGGGATGCCGAGGAAGTCCAGCTCCTCGGGGTCCTCGGCGATCGCATCGTAGCCGAACTCTCCGCCGTCGTAGACCACTCGGTCGAAGGACGCGTCGCTCCCCAGCGCCCGGTACGTGCCGAGCTCCTCGGGCATCGCCGGCTCCTCGCGGTTGGCCCGCGCCAGCAGCTCCGCCTCCGCGGCGAAGAGATCGGCCTCGTCCTTGACGGGCCGGCCGATCACGTGATCACGCTCGGCCTCCAGATCGGCGGCGAGTCCCAACAGCCCCGGGACGCTCGGCACGAAGATCGAGGCGGTCTCGCCGCGCCGGCGCGCACGCACGAAGCGTCCGACCGCCTGGGCGAAGAACAACGGGGTGGCGGTAGTAGTCGCATAGACGCCGACCGCCAGCCGCGGCACGTCCACGCCCTCGCTCACCATCCGCACGGCCACCATCCAGGGAGCCGAGCCGGCGGAGAAGTCCTGGATCCGCTGGCTCGACCCGGCCTCGTCGGACAGCACGACCGTCGGATCGGTGCCGGTGAGATCACGCAGGATCGCCGCATAGGCACGGGCGGTGGTCTGGTCGGTGGCGATCACCAGCCCTCCCGCGTCGGGGATGTCCCGGCGCACCTCCTGCAGCCGGCGATGGGCCGCCTGGAGCACCGCGGGGATCCACGACCCCTGCGGATCGAGTGCCGTGCGCAGCGCGTGCGCCATCTGGTCGCGGGTCAGCGGCTCCCCCAGGCGGGCGCTGACCTCGTCCCCGGCGCTCGTCCGCCACTGCATCTGACCCGAGTACGCCATGAACAGCACCGGTCGCACCACCGAGTCGCGCAGGGCGGCACCGTAGCCATAGGAGTAGTCGGCCACGCTCGCCATCGAGCCGTCGCCCTGGGGGGCGTAGGTGACGAAGGGGATCGGATTGTCATCGGACCGGAACGGGGTGCCGGTCAGCGCGAGCCGGCGCTCGGCGGGCTCGCAGGCCTCGTGCACCGCATCGCCCCAGCTCAGCGCGTCTCCAGCGTGGTGGATCTCGTCGATGATGACCAGCGTGCGCTGCCGTTCGATGCGAACCCGATGGGCGATCGGATTGGTCGCCAGGCCGGCATAGGTCACGGCGTAGCCCTGGAACTGCGGGGCCAGGGCGCCGGTGAGGTCGGGATCGAGCGAGATGCCCATCGCGGCCGCCGAGAGCGCCCACTGGGTCTTCAGATGCTCGGTCGGGGCGACCACGACGATCCGTTCGATGACACGGCGGTGCAGGAGGTCGGCGGCGATGGTCAGCGCGAAGGTCGTCTTGCCGGCACCGGGCGTCGCGACCGTGAGGAAATCCCGCGGCTGCGTGCGCTGGTACTGCTCGAAGGCCTCACGCTGCCACGTGCGCAGCGGGCGCGCGCTCACTCGTCGGAGGAGTCGTCGTCGTTGTTCTTCTCGGAGAAGGACTCCCAGATGTCCTTGCACTCCGGGCAGACGGGATAGCGCTGAGGATCGCGACTGGGGACCCACACCTTGCCGCACAGGGCGACGACCGGGGTTCCCATGACCATGGCCTCGGTCAGCTTGTCCTTGGGGACGTAGTGACTGAAGCGCTCATGATCGCCGTTGTCCGTGCGCTGCTCAGTGCGCTCGTCGTGAACGGTCTGCGTTCCGCGTCCGAAGAATCCCACGGACCCATCCTAAAGGGTCGGGCCGACACCGAGCGCCGCCCACGACACGGCGGCTCCCACCCGGTTCAGTTCAGCGTGGGATCGTCCGGGAAGGTCGCCCACCACCGCAGCTCATCGGGCTGCCGACGCAGCACCTGAGCCCACAACAGGTCCGGACAGGGCGAGAGAACATCGTGGTCGCGCGCCTCGACCACGAGCCAGGAGCCCTCGCCGATCTCCTCCTCGAGCTGGCCCGCCGACCAGCCGGCGTAACCGGCGAAGACCCGGAGTCCGCGGAGAGCGCCGCGCGGCGGCACCGGCCCGTCCAGGTCGACCAGGCCGATGTGCCCGGACATGTGACGCCATCCCTGCGGGGGCAGGTCGAGGCCGTCGACCACTCCCACCGCCAGCGCCGAGTCCATCGCGACCGGTCCGCCCTCGAATAGGCATCCGGGGGCGTCGACCATCCGTCCCCAGTCCGGCAGCACCTCATCGACGCCGGACTCCAGCGGACGATTGACGATGACGCCCAATGCTCCCTCGGCGTCGTGGTCAAGCAGGAAGACGACGCTCCGGCGGAACGGGCCGTCCTCGATCGCGGGTGTGGCGACGAGGAGGGACCCTCGCAAGCTCACCGGTTCCATGCCCCTATGATGCCTCGCCCGGCGAGCAGTGGCCGTCGCCTATGATCGCGACTATGAGTGAACCCACGCTCCATGTCGAGGAGTTCACCGTCGACGAGCTCGCCCAGCGCGCCAATATGACGGTGCGCAATGTGCGGGCCTATGCCAGCCGCGGACTGATCGATCCTCCGCGCCTGGAGGGCCGCACCGGTTATTACACGCTGGCGCACCTGCAACGGCTGCAGCTGATCCGCCAGCTCCTCGACCGCGGTTTCACCCTCGCGGCGGTCGAGGACGCGATCCTGCGCTCCCCGACCACCGCGCCCGGGCACGCCCTGGAGCTGATGACGCTGCTCGAGTCCGGTGACGATGCCGACGATCCGAGTGTGCTCATGCCTCGTGCCGATCTCGCGGCGCTGGCGGGCGTGCCGCAGGAGGATGCGCTCATCGACGCCCTCGCGGATCTCGATCTCGTCGAGAAGCTCGATGACTCGATGCTGCGGATCCTCGACCCGGCCATCGTGCGGCCCGGTGCCGCGGCGGTCGCCCTCGGTCTGTCGCCCCAGACGGTGATCGGCGCCGTGCCCCTGCTGCGCGAGCACCTCGGCGAGGTGGCGCGCTATCTGGTCAGCCATACCTCCGAGGAGATCGTGCAGCCCTTCCTCGACGAGGGCCTGCCCGAGCAGGACTGGCCGCGGGTCTTCGGCGCGGTCGAGGAGCTGCTGCCGATCGCCAGCCAGGTCATGCTGGCGATCTTCCGTGCCGAGCTGCGCGCCTCCATCGAGACCGAGATCGGCGACAAGCTTCAGCAGATGGGCGACTGAACCGCCCTCTTGGGTCAGCCCCAGCTGACATCGGCCGTGCTGTTGTTGACCAGCTCGATCCACGCCTTGCCCGGGGCCAGCTGGACCGCATTGCCCTCCGCATCGGCCAGCTTGATCTGGGACCCGTGGTCCTCCTTGGACCAGGTGCCCTCGATCACCGAACCACCGGCGAACACCACGGCCCGGCCCTCGCCGACGAAGTCGGTCTCGGGAACCGGATTGCCCGCCGGATCGGTGTAGCCGGCATCGCGCTCGTCCGCGAAGAGCACCAGCAGGTTCCGCGCGGCGAACTCCGGGTCGGCGGTGCCGTTCGAGCGCGTCCAGCCCGCCTCACCGTGGGTCCATTCGGTGGTGTGGAAGGGCGCGAAGCGCACGGTCGCGGTGGCCGCGGCGGTCTCCGAGGAGGTGATGTCCTCCTCCTTCTCGGCCCACGGCAGATAGGGGACGCTCGGCGCGATCGGCCCGATCTCGCCGCTGATCTGCGCGAGATTCGCCAGGACATTGTAGGGAGCTCCCTTGCCGGCCTGACGGCTGAACCCGTCGCTGCCGCCGTCCTCGCTGACCACCGGAACCTGGGCCTGGCTCATCCGGTCCATCGTCTGGCCGGCGCCACCGGAGGCCACCACATGGGCATTGGCGGGCTTGGCGATCCCGATGTCGGTCGCGCGCAGGGACCGCACGTGACCGACCTCCTCGGGCATGTCGGAGTAGTAGAGCGCGGCGAGGCGCGTGGCCCCGCCCTCGACCGTCTCCTCGACGACGAGATCGGCGCGCTCCAGGCCGATCTGCGGGGAGCCGGCTGAGGTGTTGTCGATCTTGACCGCCAGTGGGGCGTTCTGGGGCAGGCCATCCTCGAGCCGTTCTCCAGTCAACGGCGAGGACTGGACGAGCTCGGACCCGTCCTTCTGTTCCGGATCCGGCTCGGAGTCATCGCCGGACGAGCAGGCGGCCAGCAGGAGGGCAGCGGTCGACGCAGCGAGTACAGCACGCAACTTCATAGGCGCCAGAATGCCGTACCGGCGGTGACGGATCCGGTAGCCGGCCGCTTCTTCGGCGAGTGTCGGTACCTCCTGCCACGATGGGAGTCATGACCGAGGCCGGGCTGGATGATCTGGGATTCACGCCCGCCACCCAGGAGTGGTTCACCGACTCCTTCGCCGCTCCGACCCCGGCACAGCAGGGGGCCTGGGAGGCGATCGGGGCAGGCCAGCACACCTTGGTGGTCGCCCCGACCGGCTCCGGCAAGACGCTCGCCGCCTTTCTCTCGGCGGTCGATCGGCTCCTCCGGCCGCGCCCCGAGGACGCGCCCGCCGGGGTGCGTGTGCTGTATGTCTCGCCGTTGAAGGCGCTCGCGGTCGATGTCGAACGCAATCTTCGCTCTCCCCTGGTGGGCATCTCCAATACGGCGGTCCGCCGCGGCGAGGCCTTCCGCGAGGTCACCGTCGGGCTCCGCTCCGGCGACACCCCGCCATCGGAGCGCCGGCGGCTGCACTCCCATCCGCCCGACATCCTCATCACCACGCCCGAGTCGCTCTTCCTCATGCTGACGTCATCGGTGCGCGAGACCCTGCGGACCGTCGATGTGGTCATCATCGACGAGATCCACGCGGTCGCCGGTTCCAAGAGGGGCGCACATCTCGCGTTGTCCCTCGAACGGCTGGACACCCTCCTCGACGCACCTGCGCAGCGCATCGGTCTCAGCGCGACGGTCCGCCCACACGACGAGGTCGCCCGGTTCCTCGGCGGCCAGTCCCCCGTGCGCATCGTGGCCCCGGCCTCGCCCTCGCGACTGGAGCTCGACATCGTGGTCCCGGTCGAGGACATGACCGAGATCGCCCCGCGGCACCCGACCGATCCGCCGGAGGGCTCGGCCGCGCAGTCGCTGGTCGATCCGGAGGCCGATCGGCAGGCCGGCAATACGATCTGGCCGCATGGCGAGGAGAGCGTGGGCGACCGGGTGCTCGACGCCCGGTCGACGATCGTCTTCGCGAACTCGCGAGGGGTCTCCGAACGACTCACCGCCCGGCTCAACGAGGTCTACGTCGAACACACCGAGGGTGAGCGGATCGAGCCCGACACGCGCAATCCCGCGCAGATGGGCGGTCTCTCAGGCCAATCCGATGGCGCTCCGCCCGCCTTCGCGCGGGCCCACCACGGCTCGGTCAGCAAGGAGCAGCGGGCGCTCATCGAGGACGATCTCAAGTCCGGTCGGCTGCGCTGCGTGGTGGCGACGTCCAGCCTGGAGCTGGGCATCGACATGGGGGCGGTGGACCTCGTCATCCAGGTCTCCTCTCCTCCGTCCGTCGCGGCGGGCCTGCAACGGGTCGGGCGCGCCGGGCACCAGGTCGGCGAGGTCTCCCGCGGTCTGATCTTCCCCACCAACCGGCACGATCTACTGGCCGGCGCGGTGACGGCCGAGCGCATGCGCGAGGGGGCGATCGAGCGATTGCGGGTACTCGCCAATCCCCTGGACCTGCTCGCCCAGCAGACCATCGCCGCCGCGGCACTCGAGCCCCTGGAGGTCGAGGAGTGGTTCGACACGGTCCGGCGCAGCGCCCCCTTCGCGACTCTCCCCCGGTCGGCCTTCGACGCCACGCTCGACCTGGTCAGCGGTCGCTATCCGTCCGATGAGTTCGGTGAGCTCCGCCCCCGCCTGGTCTGGGACCGCGATGCCGGAACGCTCACGGCGAGGCCCGGCGCTCAGCGGCTGGCGGTCACCAGCGGCGGCACCATCCCCGATCGCGGCATGTTCAGTGTCGTCCTGGCCGGCGACGACACCCAGGGCGGCCGCAAGGTCGGCGAGCTCGACGAGGAGATGGTCTACGAGTCGCGGGTCAACGATGTCGTCGCCCTCGGCGCCACCAGCTGGCGCATCCAGGAGATCACCCACGACCGCGTGATCGTGACTCCGGCCTTCGGCCTGCCCGCGCGGCTGCCCTTCTGGCGGGGGGACGCGGTCGGGCGGCCCTATGAGCTCGGCGCGGCGATCGGCGCCTTCCTGCGACGGCTCGAGGCCGGATCCGTCACCCTCGGCGACGAACTCGGCATGGACGTCAACGCCCGGTCCAATCTCGTGGAGCTGGTCGCCGCGCAGCGGGAGGCCACCGGCCAGGTGCCCACCGACACGACACTGGTGGTCGAGCGCTTCCGCGATGAGCTCGGCGACTGGCGGATCGTCCTGCTGTCTCCCTACGGCCGTTCGGTGCACGCCCCCTGGGCGCTGGCGGTCGGCGCGCGCATCCTCGAGCGCTACGGTGTCGACGGATCGGTGGTGGCCGGCGATGACGGCATCGTGGCCCGGGTGCCCGACACGGACGCCGAGCCTCCCGGGGCCGATCTCTTCGTCATCGAACCAGATGATCTCGAACGCATCGTCACCGAGGAGGTCGGCGGTTCAGCACTGTTCGCCTCGCGATTCCGCGAGTGCGCGGCCCGGGCTCTGCTCCTGCCCCGTCGCAATCCCGGTGCGCGGGCGCCGCTGTGGCAGCAGCGGCAGCGTTCGGCGCAGCTCCTCGACGTCGCCCGCAAGCATCCGTCCTTCCCGATCCTCTTGGAGACCGCCCGCGAGGTCCTGCAGGATGTCTACGATCTGCCTGCCCTGACCGATCTCGCGCGCCGGATCCAGAGCCGCGAGGTGGCGGTCGCCGAGGTCGCCACCGAGCGCGCCTCGCCCTTCGCCCAGACTCAGCTGTTCGGGTATGTGGGCGCCTTCCTCTACGACGGCGACCTCCCCCTCGCCGAACGCCGTGCCGCCGCCCTCTCCCTCGACCCGGATCTGCTCGCGGAGCTGCTGGGCCGCACCGATCTGCGGGAGCTGCTCGATCCCGAGGTGGTCACGACGACCGAGCGCGAGCTGCAACGCCTCGTGCCCGAGCGGGCCGCGCGTTCCCTGGAGCATGTCGCCGACCTGGTGCGCACGATCGGACCGCTGAGCACCGAGGCGGTCGCCGAGCGCACTGTCGCCGAGCTCCGCGATGACGTGCCGGAGTGGCTCAGGACCTTGCGCGATGATCGACGTCTCATCGAGGTGCCGATCGCGGGAGCCCCCCAGTGGGCGGCCGTCGAGGACGCGGCGCGGCTCCGCGATGCCCTCGGCACGGCCCTGCCGATGGGAGTGGCGGCAGCGCACCTGGAAGGCGTGGACGACCCGCTCGGCGATCTGGTGGCCCGGCACGCCCGCACGCACGGCCCGTTCACCGCCGAGCAGGTCGCCGAGCGCTATGGACTCGGCCGGGCGGTCGCCGAGACCACCTTGACCCGGCTGGCCGAGCGGCGCCGGGTGGTGGCCGGCGAGTTCGATCCCGCCACCACCGGTCGCGAGGAGTGGGTCGACGCCGAGGTGCTGCGCCGACTGCGGGCACGTTCCCTCGCCGCCGCGCGCCATCAGGTCGAACCCGTCGACCGGCAGACCTTCGCCCGATTCCTCCCTGCCTGGCAGCAGGTCGGGTCACGCCATCGAGGTCCCGATGCGCTGCTCGCCGCGGTCGATCAGCTCGCCGGCGTGCCGATCCCGGCCTCGGCCTGGGAGACCCTCATCCTGCCCCAGCGAGTGACGGACTATCAGCCGCCGATGCTCGACGAGCTGCTCGCCTCCGGTGAGATCTGGTGGTCCGGGGCCGGCACCCTCGCGGGCAATGACGGCTGGGTACGCCTCTTCCCCGCCGATGTCGATCCGATCGCCGATCCCACCACGGAGACACCGTCGATCGATACCACCGCGGGCCGGCTGCTCGATACGATGCGCGGCTCGGGGGCGTTCCTGTTCGGGCAGCTGAGCGACCTGGTCGAGGCATCCGAGGACGAATCCCTCGTCGATGCGCTGTGGCAGCTGACCTGGGCCGGTGCGGTCTCCAATGACACCTTCGCTCCGATCCGGGCTCTGGTGCGCGGGGGCGGCGCCC
>JAEZEJ010000143.1 GCA_023417775.1 Actinomycetes bacterium
GGGGGCGGAGCGGCGAGGACGCTCCGCCCCCACCGTGCGTCTCCTACCATCTGGAGCATGATCGAAAGCCCCGCTCGAGCCCGTGAACTCGGCCTCGACCCGCACCCCGAGGGCGGCTGGTTCCGGCAGACCTGGCGGAGCGAGGTCGAGGTGGCCTTGCCCGATGGCCGGGTGCGGCCGACGGCCACGCTGATCTGGTTCCTGCTGCCGCCGGGCGAGTCCTCGGCCTGGCACCGCGTCGCGTCCGACGAGATCTGGCTCGCCCACGACGGTGTGGTGGAGCTGCAGTTCGGTGGTGAGGGCCCTCGGCCCGTGCCGGGGGAGATCGTCAGGGTCTCGACGGTCGACCACACCCAGGCCCGCGTGCCGGCCGGGGTCTGGCAGCGCACGCTGCCGCGGGACGCCGAGGCCCTGGTGAGCTGCCTGGTCTCGCCCGGATTCGACTTCGCCGACTTCGAGCTGGCATGACCGAGATCTGGTTCGACGAGCGCGATGACGCCGATGCCTTCATCACGGGCCTCGATCTGGACCTGGAGCCCCGCCGGGTCGGGTTCGCGGGCGAGGAGGACGACGAGGACCATGCCTGGGTCGTCGTCCTCGCCGATCCCGATGCCGATGTGATGGAACGCGCCGACGAGCTCGGTGGCTGGGTGCCGCGGGGCGAGGCCTCCGCGACTCCCGTCGCCCCCCTCGATCTTCCCGCGGCTCCCCGGCGCCTCAAGAACCCCTGACCCTCACCGCTTCCGGGCGAGGTGGGTGCGCAGGAAGTCGACCTGCAGCAGCTTGAGATTCTCGGCGACCGTCTCCTGCGGGGTCATGTGGGTGACCCCCGAGAGCGGCAGCACCGTATGCGGCTTGCCGGCCGCGAGCAGGGCCGAACTGAGCCGCAGGGTGTGCGCCGCGACGACATTGTCGTCGGCGAGGCCGTGGATGAGCATGAGCGGGCGTTCCAGCCGGTCCGCCAAGGGCAGCAGCGAGTTGGCATCGTAGACCTCGGGCTGCGTCGATGGGTCGCCGAGATAGCGCTCGGTGTAGCAGGTGTCGTACAGCCGCCACTCGGTCACCGGGGCGCCGGCGACCGCGGCGTGGAAGACATCGGGGCGCGCGAGCACCGCCAGCGCCGACAGGTAGCCGCCGTACGACCAGCCGGTCATGCCGACCCGGGACGCGTCCACCCGATCGCCGTAGCGCTCGGCCACCGCATGGACGGCATCGACCTGGTCGGCGAGCGTCACCCCCGCGAAGGAGCCGAGGATCGCCCGGTCCCAGTCATGACCGCGCCCGCCGGTCCCGCGTCCGTCCGCGACGACGACGCAGAAGCCCTGGTCGGCCAGCCACTGCGCCTCCAGGAACATGCGAGCCGAGGCCATGACCCGCTGCGCGTGCGGGCCGCCGTAGGGGTCCATCAGGATCGGCAGCGGCGAGCCGTCGTGCTCGCGGGGGAAGAGGACGGCGGCGCGCAGGTCGCGGTCGCCGAGCCGCACCAGTTCGACCTCGGGATGGAAGGGCGGCTGCTCCATCACCACCTCGAGCCGGCCGGGTGTGTCGTCCCCGGCGTGCACCAGCACCTCGGGCACCGCCGAGGCCATCGTCGCGCGGGTGATGACGGTGGTCGGACCGCCCACGACCGCGCCGTGGACACCCTGCCCGTCGGTCAGCGGCGTCGCCGAGCCGTCGTAGCCGAAGCGCACGACGTGCACCTCGGTCGGCTCCTGGGACGCGGTCGCGATGACGGCATCGTCGTACACGCCGACCAGACCGCGGATCTGCCAGGAGACGTCGCTGATGGGCTCGTCGTCGACGATGATCCGCCGTCGGTCCTCCCGATCCTCGGTCCAGACCAGGCGGCCGCCCGGGCCGTATTGCGGAGTGATCGTCAGATCGACCCAGGCGTCGTCGGCGATCTCGGCGAGCACCGTGGTCGTCCCGGTCTCGACGTCGATCGACAGGATCCGGCTGCGCCGCTGGTCGCGGCTCATGACCTGGACGACGGGAGCACCGTGCTCGTTCCAGGACACCCGGCCGAGGTACTCGAAGGCCTCCCGGTCCCACCGGATCTCCGTACGCGCGCCGTCCAGGGCCACGTGCCAGAGCGTGACCTCGGCATTCACCGTGCCGGCTGCGGGATACCGCTGCTGGACCCCGGGACGTTCGGGATGCTCGGGATCGCTGATGTGCCAGACCGGCACGGCGGCATCGTCGGAGCGCTCGACCAGGAGGGAGCCGCCGTCGGGCGCCCACCAGAAGCCGCGGTAGCGCTCCATCTCCTCGGCGGCGATGAACTCGGCCTGCCCCCAGACCTGCGTGGGGGACTCGGGCTCGGCCAGGACACGATCGTCATCGCCGTCGACGCCGATGACGCGCAGCGCTCCCTCGGAGGCGTAGGCGATCCGCCGGCCGGTCGGGTCCAGACGCGGATCGATGACCGAGCCCCGTGCGGGAAGCTCGCGGGTCGATCGGGCGCCGAGATGGGTCGCCCACAGCCGTCCCGACACCGTGAAGCAGAGCCAGCGACCGGTCGGATCGACGTCATAGCCGACCACCCCGGCCGCCGACTCGCGACTGCGCTCGCGACGCGCCTTCTCCTGCGCGGACAGCTCCTCGCCGGCGTCCCCGAGCAGATCGACGGGATCCACGAGGACGCTCTCCTCTCCCGTGGCGATGTCGTACTCCCGGATCTGCCCGGTGCGGGTGATGCCATCGGGCGTGCGGACGAAGCGCACGGTCTGTCCGTCCGGTGCGACCGTCAGGTTGCGGGGGACTCCCAGGGTGAAGCGGACGGTGCGAGCGGCCAGGCGTGGATACGAGACGGTCATGGCCCCATTCTCCCGCACGCCCCCGTGAACCCGTCGAGCGTGGGGCACCTCCCTGCGCGGAGCGAAGCGGAGTGCTCGGGGGGACGTTCGGACCGCGAAAACCGGTCATCGACCGTCTCAACGTCCCACGCAAGGCGTGGGGGAGCGCTGAGTACGCTGGGGTCCATGTCGCTGCCCGATCGCCGTCTGCTCCTCGTCCACGCTCACCCCGATGACGAGTCGATCAACAACGGGGCGACGATGGCCAAGTACGTCGCCGAGGGCGCGCACGTCACCCTCGTCACCTGCACCCTCGGCGAGGAGGGCGAGATCCTGACGCCCGATATCGCGCACTACGCCGCCGATGCCGAGGACCGGCTGGGGGAGCACCGGATCGGCGAGCTCGCCGAGGCGATGAAGTCGCTCGGCGTGACCGATCATCGCTTCCTCGGCGGCCCGGGCCGGTTCCGCGACTCCGGCATGGTCTGGGGTGAGGACGGCAATGCCGCCGCCGGTGAGGAGGTCCGTCCGGACGCCTTCTGGTCCGCGGATCTGACCGAGGCCGCCAATCTGCTGGTCGAGGTCATCCGCGAGGTCCGCCCGCAGGTGCTCGTCACCTACGACGAGTTCGGCAACTACGGGCATCCCGATCACATCCAGGCCCATCGCGTGGCGATGTACGCCGCGCAGCTCGCCGGCACGCGCTCCTATCGTCGCGATCTCGGTCCTCGCTGGACGATCGACAAGATCTACTGGACCGCGATGTCGGCCTCGCACATGCGCGAGGGGCTGCTGAGCCTGCGCGAGAGCGGCGACACCTCCTTCGCGGACTGGGACCCGGACCAGATGCCTCCGTTCGCGCTCGAGGACACCGATCTCGACGCCCGCGTCGACGGCAACCGCTGGGTCGACGCCAAGCTCGATGCGATGCGCGCGCACGCCTCGCAGATCGCGGTCGACGGTCCCTTCTTCGCGCTCTCCAATAACATCGGCAACCAGGTGTGGGGCAGCGAGTTCTACCGACTGGCCGTGGGACAGCGCGGTCCGGTGGGCGAGGACGGCTTCGAGGACGATCTCTTCGCCGGCATCGGATGATCGGGCGGGCGGTCGCGCTCGGGCTCGGCGCGTGGGCCGGTGCGATCGGCGTGATCGTCCATCGGCAGCGCGAGATGTGGTTCGAGGCGACTGTCCCGTGGGGGCTGGCGCTCGCCTGGCTGCTGGTGGCGGTGGCGGCCCTCGCCGCCGCGGATCAGGCTCCCCTCGGTGCCGCATGGGCTGCTGGCGCGTGGATCGTCATCGTGCTCGCGGTGCAGACCGGGGGCGATGTCTGGATCCAGGGCGATGCCTGGGGGTGGGCCTTCCTGCTGGGAGGGTTGGCGGCCGGTGCTGGCGTCACAGGGTGGACGGCGTACCGGACGTCAGGTTCCACGCCTTAGGCTGGAGCACGTGTCAACGCCCGTCGACCCCACCGCCTTCCGCGGGGCCCTCTCGCGTTTCGCCAGCGGCGTGACCGTGATCTCGACGGTGGTCGACGGTGTGGACCACGCGATGACGGCGAGCGCCTTCACCTCGGTCTCCCTCGACCCGCCCCTCGTGCTCGTCTGCGTCGACCACAGGAACCGCTTCCACGAGGCGGTGACCCAGGCCCGGGTCTGGGGAGTCTCCATCCTCGCCGAGGAGGGCCGCGCCGATTCGGCCTGGTTCGCTCATCGCGGCCGCGAGCTGGACTCCCAGTTCGCCGATGTGAAGCACCACCGGGGGTCGACGGGCGTCGTGCTGCTCGACGCCTCCCTCGCCTGGCTGGAGTGCGAGACGGCCGAGACGACGGTCACCGGCGACCACACCATCTTGTTCGGCCGGGTGGTGGATGCCCGTGTCAATGACGGACCGGACGACCCGCTGCTCTATTATCGCTCCCACTACGGAACGATCGTGCGATCCTCGGAGTCGGAGAAGTCGGTCTACGGAGGATCTCAGTGACGAAGAAGACCACGACCGCGGCCTCGACGCGACGTCGCCGCCGCTGGCCCTGGTGGACGCTCGGAGGGGTGCTCGCCCTCCTCGCCGCCCTCTATGTCGCCGGGTACTTCCTCACCGGCTCCCGTATGCCCGCCAACACGACCATCGCGCAGGTCGATGTCGGCGGCAAGACGCCCGCCGACGCCCGGACGGCCTTGGAGGAGGGCACGGCCGACCGCCTCGAGAGCCCGATCATCGCCACGCGCGGCGAGCAGAGCTTCGAGCTCGTCCCGGCCGACATCGGCCTCGAGCTGGACACCGAGGCCAGCATCGAGCGCGCCGGCGGCGGCCGCTCCTGGGACCCGCGGCGCATGGTGGGTCTGCTCTTCGGCGATCGCGACTACCACCCCGTCCTCACGGTCGACGACGATCAGCTCGCGAGCGCGGTCGACACGATCGCCGAGACGGTCGATCGGCCGGTCGTCGAGGCGTTCATCTCCTTCCCCGAGGGAGCCCCCGAACCGCGCGAGCCCGAGGCCGGTGAGCTGGTCGAGCACGAGCCGCTGGCCGAGGCGATCCGCAGCTCGTATCTGATGAGCGAGGATCCGGTCGAGATCCCGGTCGAGGCCGTCGAGCCGCAGGTCGACAGCGAGGGACTGGCCGAGGCGATGACCACGATCGCCGAGCCCGCCGTCAGCGGACCGGTCATCCTCAATGTCGGCGAGCAGTCGATCGAGCTCCCGGTCACGGCCTACACGCCCGCGCTCACCGTCGAGGTGGAGGACGGCGCGATGGCCGCCAAGCTCGACGAGGAGGCGCTCGCCGAGCCGCTCACCGACTCGACCACGGGCATCGGCGAGAAGGCCGTCGATGCCCAGATCTCCATCGAGAACGACACCCCCGTCATCACCCCCAGCCAGCCGGGTCTCGGCCTCGACCCGGCGACGATGGCCGCCGAGCTGCTCCCCGTCATCACCGAGACCGGCGAGGCGCGGGCCATCACCGTCGAGGCCACACCGGTCGAGCCGCAGTTCACGACCGAGGACGCCGAGGCGCTCGGGATCACCGAGAAGATCTCGACCTTCAGCACCAACTACCCGCATGCGGACTACCGGAACATCAATCAGGGCCGTGGGGCGGAGCTCATCAACGGCACGCTGCTGAAGCCGGGGGAGACCTTCAGCTTCAACGACACCGTCGGCGAGCGGACGGTCGCGAACGGCTTCGCGGTCGGCACCGTCATCAACGGCGGAGTGTTCCGCGAGGAGATGGGCGGTGGTGTCTCGCAGGTCGTGACCACCACCTACAACGCCGCCTTCTTCGCTGGACTGGAGGATGTCGAGCATCACCCGCACGCCTTCTACATCGACCGCTATCCGGTCGGTCGCGAGGCGACCGTCTACTACGGCTCGCTGGATCTGCGGTTCAAGAACTCCCTGGACAACGGCGTGCTGATCCGCGCCTATATCTCGCCGAGCGGTCCGGGCGGACAGGGCACGATGACGGTCGAGATGTGGGGCACCAAGCAGTTCGACATCGAGGCCGGCGAGTCGCCGCGGCGCAATTTCCGTCAGCCCGGCACCCGCTACGACGACACGAACCGCTGCGTCCCGCAGTCGCCGACCCAGGGCTTCGACATCGACATCATCCGGATCTTCCGTCAGAACGGCCAGGAAGTGAACCGGGAGTCGGTCACCGCGAACTACCAGGCCGCCGATCGGGTGGTCTGCGGTCCGCAGCCCGGGGGCGACTGACCACCGTCAGGACGGCGGGCGCAGGTACGCGTACGCGTGATGCGTCGTGAAACCGAGCGGCGCGTAGAGGGACAGCGCCGGGCCGTTGTCCTCCATGACCTGCAGATAGGCCTTGTCGGCTCCTCGCTCGGCCGCCCAGGCGAGGCAGCCCAGCACCAGCCGGCGAGCGAGCCCCCGCCGGCGATGGGCGGGATCGACCTCCAGGGCGGTGAGTCCCGCCCAGGCGCCGGTGACCACGATGCGGGCGATGGCGACGCCCTCCAGCGTGGCGAAGGCGACCCGGTCCGGGCCCTCCAGCACGGCGCGGGCGAGCGCGGGATCCTCGACGCGGCCGTAGCGGCTCAGCCAGGCATCGCTCGCGGTGGGCGCGAACTCGATCGCCGGGTCGGTGGCCACCGCCTCGATATCGGCCACCTGGACGATCGCCCCCGGGCGGGGCCCGTCGGTGCGCTCCCACCCCGCGTCGACGAATCGCCGCTCCCAGTCCGAGCCGAGGACGACCTGAGCCCGAGGCGCGATCGCCTGTCGGGCGGCGAAGTCGCCGATGGCGGTCAGCGCGGCGGGGAGATCGACGCCGGGGTCGCCGTGCACGGCGACGGAATTGGCGCGCCCGGTGAACCCGCCCGCCGCGCGGAGCTCCCACGCGCCGAGGGGCTCGCTCACGAGCGCCGGCCAGCCGCGTGAGGCGATCCGGGTCAGCTCCTCGGCATCGACGTCCATCGCCGGGCGCCGCCGGCGAGGACGCTGGGGGACGACGCGCGCCGCGACGATCCGGTCGAACGGCAGCCGCCGTCGGCTCCCGTCGCGGCATTCCACGATCACGGCCTCGTCCTCGACCGCCATCAGCACCCCGATGGTGTCGGTGGCCTCCGGACCTCCGGTGGGACCGCGCCCGCCTGTGAGGCTGCGCACACTGACACGACGGCCGATCTGCTCGCGTCCGAGGGAGTTCTGCACGCCCACCACCATGACAGGCCCGCCCAGGGCCCCGACGGGTATCCATTAGGTGGACCTGTGCTGCGACCCTCTCGACGTCCGCGCGATACTGGTGGGGACTGTTCCGAAGGAGTTTCCGTGACTTACGTGATTGCCCAGCCGTGTGTCGACCTCAAGGACCGTGCCTGTGTGGACGAGTGTCCCGTCGACTGCATCTACGAGGGCAACCGCATGCTCTACATCCACCCCGACGAGTGCGTCGACTGCGGCGCCTGCGAGCCGGTATGCCCGGTCGAGGCGATCTTCTACGAGGACGACACCCCGGAGGAGTGGAAGGAGTACTACGACGCGAACGTGCACTTCTTCGACAAGCTCGGATCGCCGGGTGGAGCCGCGAAGATGGGCGTGATCGACGCGGATCATCCGTTCATCGAGGCGCTGCCCCCGCAGAACCAGGACTGACGTCGAGGTGCGCGCACCGGTCTCCTCGCGCTTCCCGGACTTCCCCTGGGACACGATCCTCGACGCCAAGAAGACGGCCGCCGCACATCCTGGCGGCATCGTCGACCTCTCGGTCGGCACGCCGGTCGACGACGCGCCGCCGATCGCCCAGGAGGCCCTGCGCTCGGCTTCCAATTCGCCCGGCTATCCGACGGTCTTCGGTCCCGAGTCGTTGCGTCAGGCCGTGGCGGACTGGCTGGAGCGCCGCTTCTCCATCACCGGGGTGACCCCCGATACCGTGCTGCCGACCGTCGGGTCGAAGGAGCTCATCGGCAATCTGCCGATGCAGCTCGGCCTCGGTCCCGGTGACACGGTGGCGTTTCCGAGCCTCGCCTATCCCACCTACGAGGTGGGCGCCCGCTACGCCGGGTGCACGCCGGTGGCCGCGGACAGCACCGTGGCCTTCGGCCCCGCCGCACCTCAGCTGCTGTACCTGAACTCCCCGGCGAATCCGCACGGTCAGGTGCTCGGCGCCGATCATCTGCGCAAGGTGGTCGAGTGGTGCCGTGAACGCGGCACGCTGCTGGTGAGCGATGAGTGCTATCTGGAGTTCGTGTGGGAGGGCGAGCCGGCGTCGATCCTGCATCCGGAGATCAACGGCGGATCGCTGGACGGTCTGCTCGCGGTCCACTCGCTGTCCAAGCGCTCAAATCTCGCGGGATATCGCGATGCCTTCGTCGTCGGCGACCGCGCGATCATCGCCGAGCTGCTGGTGCTGCGCAAGCACCTCGGCTTCATCCTGCCGCGGCCGGTGGCGGCGGCGATGGAGGCGGCCCTCGGCGATGACACGCATGTCGATGAGCAGCGTGAACGCTATGCCGCTCGCCGCTCCGCTCTCCGGGCCGCACTGGAGGGAGCGGGATTCGAGATCTCGCACTCGGAGGGCTCGCTCTATCTGTGGGCGACGCGTGGCGAACCGTGTCGCGAGACGGTCCGATGGCTGGCCGATCGCGGCATCCTCGTCGCCCCGGGCGACTTCTACGGACCGGCGGGGGAGCAGCACGTGCGGGTCGCCTTCACCGCGACCGACGAACGGGTCGCCGCGGCTGCCGAACGGCTCGGCTGACGCCTCCTGCTGTCGTAGGCTGACGGCCATGGGATCCCTCGCCGTCGCTGTGCTCCTCGTCGGCCTGGCGCTGTTCATCTGGTCCGGGTTCGAGCGCCACACCCGGCGGGTGGCCGCCATGGACCGCAAGCTGGACGCCATCATCGAGGAGCTCGGCATCGTCGACCGGGTTCATGACCTCACTCGTGTCCGCGAGCTGGTGCGCGCCGACGACCGGGTGGGGGCCGTCAAGGCCTACCGCGAGGAGACCGGCGCCGGCCTGGTGGAGGCGAAGCAGGCCGTCGATCGGATCGCCGCCGAGTCGGAGTGACATCGCGCTGCGCGAGGTCCCGACCGTGTCTACGGTGGAGCCATGGCACATCTCAGCGACGAGCATCTGAAGGCAGCGCAGGCCGTGGTCGATCGGGTCGGCGCCTACCAGGAATCCGCCCCCGACCGCGACACGGCGAAGGAGCTTCGCGACGGCATGGCCGAGGCGGGTGTGTCCTTGGAGGATCAGGACCTCGCCGCTCTGGTCGAGGCGATCGACGACCGCGGTGTGGTCGACGTGGCCGAGGTGCTCGGCTGAGGCGCGCCGCGCCCGCGCGCGCCGCTCGCCGTTCCGGACGATAGGGTCGATACCGCCCCCGGACGACGACCGAAAGGACGCCCATGGCTGCGCCCGCCGCCGTGACCGTAGACCGACTCAGCAAGCACTTCGGGCAGGTGAAGGCGGTCGATGACCTCTCCTTCACCGTCCGGCCGGGGGCGGTGACCGGCTTCCTCGGACCGAACGGGGCCGGCAAGACCACCACTCTGCGCATGCTGCTGGGTCTGATGCGGCCCACCTCGGGCCGCGCCCTCATCGGCGATCAGACCTACACCCAGCTGCGCAACCCCGCCCAGAGCGTCGGGGCGACCCTCGAGGCATCGTCCTTCCATCCAGGCCGCTCGGGCCTGGACCATCTGCGGATGTACGCACCCCAGATCGGGGTGCCGGACGCGCGCTGTGACGAGCTGCTCGAGCTCGTCGGCCTCGCCGAGGCGAAGAAGCGCCGGGTGGGCGGCTATTCGATGGGCATGCGCCAGCGGTTGGCGCTCGCCTATGCGATGCTCGGCGACCCCTCGGTCGTCATCCTCGACGAGCCGGCCAATGGCCTCGATCCGCAGGGCATCGCCTGGCTCCGTCAGCTGCTGCGCGCCTTCGCGGCGGAGGGCAAGACCGTGCTCGTCTCCAGCCACGTGCTGAGCGAGGTGCAGAGCACGGTGGACGATGTCGTCATCGTGGCCAAGGGCCAGCTCGTGCACGAATCGAGCCTGGCCGGGCTGCGCGACCTCACGGAGACCACGACCGAGGTGCACACGCCCACCCCCGAGCGGCTGCGCGATCTCGCCCGGCGACGCGAGTGGAACCTGCATGAGGAGGGTCAGGCGTTGCGCATCCAGGGCGTCGACGAGGCCACGATCGGAGCCGCGGCGTTCGCCGACGGCATCGAGCTGCACCGTCTCGCCGATGTCGGCGTCGGCCTGGAAGAGGTCTTCCTGAGACTCACCGGAGAGCCGACGCAGGGGGTGCCGGCATGACCGCCGCGCTGCGCTCGGAGTTCCGCAAGTTCCTGTCCACCCGGATGTGGTGGATCCTGGCGCTGGGCATGTTCGCCTATCTGGCCTTCATCGGCCTCGTCATGGCGTTCAGCTTCTCCCAGGCCAGCTCGATGTCCCAGCAGGAGCTGGCTGAGGCGGCCGAGGCCGGGGCGGTCCTGCCGCTCGGCCAGGATGCGGCGAAGATGGCCTATTCGGTCACCAGCCCGCTCGGCTATGTCTTCCCGCTGATCATCGGCAGCCTGCTGTTCACGAACGAGTTCCGGCACAAGACGATCACGCCGACCCTGCTGGTCGAGCCTCGCCGCACGCTGCTCGTGGTCGCCAAGCTGATCGTCGCCGCGGTCTTCGGTGTGGCGATCGGCATCGTCGCCACGGCCGGCACGGTGGCGGGCGCGGCGCCGATCCTGTCCCTCCTGGGCGATGGCGCCTATCTGGGCTCCGGCGGGGTGATGAAGCTCTTGCTCTGGTCGGTGGTCGTCATGGCGATCTGGACCGTGCTGGGCGTGTCGATCGGCGGTCTGCTGACCAATCAGGTCGCCGCGATCATCGTCATCATCGGCTTCACCCAGTTCATCGAGCCGATCGCCCGCGTCGTGGCGAGCAGCGTCGACTGGCTGGAGGGCATCGGCGCCTACCTGCCGGGCGCGGCGGCCGATGCGGTGCTCGGCACCAGCTTCTTCGGCACGATGGCCGAGGGGGACATGTTGAGCCGGTGGGCCGGCATCCTGGTGCTGGCGATCTACATCGCGGTCTTCGCGGTGGGCTCCCGGCTCATCACCCTGCGCCGCGACATCGGCTGACGTTCCCGTTGAGTGTGGGAGGTGCCCCCACACTCAACGGGAACGGGGGATCGCTCAGTTGGCGTGGAGGGCTGAGTTCAGCTCGACGGAGGTGCGTCCTTCGCGCGGACGGGCCTCGAGGACCCCGGTACGGCTGTCCACGAGGAACAGGATCCCGTTCGATCCGGAGAGGTCGGCACCCTTGACGACCGAGCCGTCGGGCAGCGTCACCTTGCTGCCGGCCGTGACATAGGTGCCGGCGGCCACGACGCAGTCGTCGCCGAGGGAGATGCCGATACCGGAGTTGGCGCCCAGCAGGCAGCCCTCGCCCACGCTGATGGTCTCCTTGCCGCCGCCGGAGAGCGTGCCCATGATGGACGCCCCGCCACCGACATCGGAGCCGTCGCCGACGATGACGCCCGCGGAGATGCGGCCCTCGACCATCGCGGTGCCGAGCGTGCCCGCATTGAAGTTGACGAAGCCCTCGTGCATGACGGTGGTGCCCTCGGCCAGGTGTGCACCGAGGCGCACCCGGTCGGCATCGCCGATGCGCACCCCGGTGGGCACCACATAGTCGGTCATCCGGGGGAACTTGTCGATACTGGTGACGGTGACGATGTGCCCGGCCGCGCGGGCGCGGGCCCGGGTGAGCTCGAAACCATCGACCGCGCACGGGCCGAGGTTCGTCCAGACGACATTGGCGAGCAAGCCGAAGATCCCGTCGAGGTTCTGGCCGTGGGGCTGCACGAGGCGGTGCGACAACAGGTGCAACCGCAGGTAGACGTCGTAGGCGTCGTGCGGCGCGGCCTGCAGGTCGTCGATCTGGGTGAAGACGACCGCGCGGGTGACCTGACGGATGTCGTCGTCACCGGCGGCGCGGGTGAGGTCCTCGGGCTCGCTGAGCGTGTCCGAGGCCTCGCCGAGCTGGGGCTCGGGGTACCAGACATCGAGGACGGTGCCGTCGGGGGTCACGGTGGCGAGGCCGTAGCCGAATGCGCCGGGGTGCTCAGGAGTCGTCATGGCCACCAATCTAGCGGTCCGTCCGGTGCACGTTTTGCCGGGTTCTAGCCCCTGGGAGGCGTCGGAAAGGGCCAGAACCCGGCAAAACTCGGGATATCAGACGGCGCCAGCGAATCCGTGCTGGCGCCACGCCTCGTAGACGGCGATCGAGGCACAGTTGGCGAGGTTCATGGAGCGCCGCGAGGCCAGCATCGGGAGCCGGAGCTGGTCGGTGACACGCGGATCGGCCAGCACCTCCTCGGGGAGTCCCGTGGGCTCGGGGCCGAAGAGCAGAACGTCACCGGGCACATAGGAGATGTCCGTGTAACGGGTGGCGGCCTGGGTGGTGAAGGCGAAGAGTCGTGCGGGGAGCAGTTCGTCGAGGGCGGCATCGAGGGTCTCGTGCACGGTCACGACGGCGAGGTCGTGATAGTCCAGGCCCGCCCGCTTGACCTTGGTGTCCTCGAAGTCGAACAGCGGGTCGACGAGATGCAGGTGGGAGCCCGTCGCGGCGGCGAGCCGGATGGCATTGCCGGTGTTGCCCGCGATGCGTGGCTCGAAGAAGAGGATGGGGAACACCCCGGCAGCCTACTGGTCGGCGGAGCCGAGCAGCTCGATCCGTCGGGGCAGGACCTGTCGCTCCCATTCGGCATAGGCGAGCAATGCGGCGTAGGACGTCAGGGGCACCCAGAAGATCGCGGAGTCGTAGATCGCCAAGATGGTGATCAGCGCGAGGACGCCGGCAGCGAAGAACCGGTCGACCCAGTTGTCGTCGGCATCGCGGCGGTGGCGTCGCCGAGCCGCGAGGAGGGCGCTACGACGGACGGCCGGATCGGTAGGGATCGGACCTCGGTTGACCGCTCTGCGGCCGCGCCGTCCCCACCGGGCGAGCAAGAGGAGCACCCCGCAGAGCCAACCACCGAGGACGGACGATCCGAGCAGCGAGAGGAAGTCGTCGTCTCGCCCGAGTACCCGGTGTATGCCGACGACCCAGACGACGAGGACAACCGCTGTGAGCGCCCCGGCCAGGGCCCTTCGTGTCGGTCGGCGCATGACCCGATCCTAGGGCAATCGGCGCATTCCGTCCGGTTGAGGATTCTCCCGGGCCGAGGCGCGGTGGCGATGGAGATCGAGCTGCTCAGCTGCCGAGCAGCTCGATCCGTCGGGGCAGGACCTGTCGCTCCCATTCGGCATAGGCGAGCAATGCGATCCAGAAGGGCGTAGCGATCCAGAACAGTGGATCGTCCTCGATGGCGGTGATCACCGTGAGGATGAGAAGGATGCCGACGGAGATGCGGGAGAACCAGGTGCCATGGCCGCCGTACCACCGCAGGCGGCGCCGCGCGGCCGCCAGAGCAGCCTCGCGGATGATGGGATCGGTGGGAACGGGGCCGTAGGCGACGGCCTTCGTCGCGCGGCGCCGTTGCCGGAAGGTGAGTTCATCGGCGCCGTCGTCCTCCTGGCCCCGGAGCATCGGCCGCAGGAACAGGAACCCGAACAGCACGCCGAAGACGATGCCGGAGAAGACCCCGGAGATGGCGGATCGTGTCGCCGCCTGACCCTCGATGAGGCTGAAGTAGCCTGCCATGAAGGCAGCGAAGAGGACGCCGGCGAGTACGGATGCCATGAGGCTTCGGCGTGTCGACCAGCGCATGCCTCGACCCTAGGGCAATCGGCGGATGGTGTCCGGTTAGTGCGACAGCTCCGGAACGGCGGTACGTCATCAACGTTATCGCTCCGCGATGAGGTTGACGGTCTACCGCCGCTCGGGTGCCGGTGACAGGACTCGAACCTGCACGTCCTCAGACACAGGAACCTAAATCCTGCGTGTCTACCAGTTCCACCACACCGGCCCGGACCCCAGCGTAGTCGAGCTCGGGGGAGGGAGGTGCGGACCGGTCAGTCGGTGAGGCCGAGGTCGCGGCGGAGCTTGGCGACGTGGCCGGTGGCCTTGACGTTGTACTGCGCGAGCTCGATCGCTCCGTCGGCGTCGATGACGAAGGTCGACCGGATGACGCCCTCGACGATCTTGCCGTAGAGCTTCTTCTCGCCGAAGGCGCCGTACTCGGTCAGCACCGCCTTGTCCGGATCGGAGAGCAGGGTGATCGTCAAGCCGTCGCGCTCGCGGAACTTCGCCAGCTTCTCGGGCTTGTCCGGGGAGATGCCCAGCACCTCGAAGCCCTCGGAGCGCAGGCGGTCGATGGAGTCGCTGAAGTCGCAGGCCTGCTTGGTGCAGCCGGGAGTCATGGCGGCGGGGTAGAAGTACACGATCACGCGCCGGCCGCGCAGGGACGACAGCGTGACCTCCTCACCGGTGTCGGACGGGAGGGTGAAGTCGGGTGCGGTGTCACCGGGCTGCAGGCGAGTGCTCATGGGCACTATCCTGACTCATGACTGATGGACCGAACGAGAGGCATGACGTGTCCGAGGCCAGCCCCGACCAGCTCGTCGACGAGATCGAGGACATCCGGATCCGACTCGCCGGCACGATCGACGAACTCGTCGACCGGTCCAACCCCAAGAATGTGGCGCGACGTCAGCTCGCGAAGCTCAAGGGCCATTTCGTGACCCCCGAGGGATCGGTGCGGGTCGAGAACGTGGTGCCGGTCGTGGCGATCACCGTCGCCGTCGTCGGCGGCATCGTCGTCGTGCGGCGATTGCTGAGCTGACGATGGCCGACGCCAAGCTCCCCATCCGGATGCTCCACGACCGGTTGCTGGTCGCCTTGGACTCCGATTCCGGGGACCGCCGCTCCTCGGGCGGCATCGTCATCCCGGCCACGGCCGCGATGGGACGGCGACTCGCCTGGGCGCGGGTCGAGGCGGCGGGATCGCAGGTCCGCGCGGTCGAGGTGGGAGATCGCGTGCTCTTCGATCCGGAGGATCGCGGCGAGGTCGAGGTGCGCGGCGAGAGCTTCGTGCTGTTGCGCGAGCGCGACCTGCACGCGGTCGCGGCCGAGCGGCTCGACGAAGGGCAGACTGGACTCTACCTGTGAGAGAAGTGCCGTTCCGGCGGCTGCGGGTTCCCCGCCCTCAGACGAGCTTCGCCGATCGGGTCCGATCGTTGCGGCACCAGTGGCGCATGATCCTGCGCATCGGTGTGGCGACCGGCGGGGCCTTCGGCTTCGCCACCCATGTGCTCGGCCACCAGCAGGCCTTCTTCGCGCCGATCGCCGCGGTGCTGGCGATCATGGCCGGCCCCGGCCTCCGGGCGAGGGTCACCTTCGAGATCGTCATGGGCGTGGCCGTCGGCGTGCTCGTGGGCGAGCTCCTGATCCTCGGTATCGGCCGCGGGCCCTGGCAGATCAGCCTGGTGGCGGCACTGATGGTCGTCATCTCGACCGTGATCGGCATCAAGGGCATGGCGATGACCCAGGCGATCAACTCGGGGGTCCTGCTGGCGGCGGTCGTGCCGCTGCCGGGGGCCACGGACCCTGCCTTGACGCGCTTCCTGGACTCCCTCGTCGGCGGCCTCTTCGGTCTCGCGGTGGTACTGCTCCTGCCGCGCAATCCGGTGCGCGATATCGACGGCGATGTGCAGAAGCTGCTGCGACGTCTCGGCGGGGTGCTCAGCCGGATCGCGCAGGCGCTGCGGACCGACGACCCGTCCTTGGCCGATCTCGCCCTGGAGGAGGCGCGGGCGACCCAGGGGCTCATCGACTCGGTGTCCGAGACGGCGTCGAGCGTGGCCGAGATCGCCCGGATGTCGCCGATGCGCTGGCGTCAACGCGGCGATGTCGCCCGCTATGTCTCCTCGGTCACCGACCTGGACAATGCGATGCGCGATGCCCGCGTGCTGGCGCGGCGCGTCGCGGCGATGCTGCGGCATCAGGAGACCGCGCCGCCGGGTCTCGACGACGCCGTCGATCGGCTGGTCGTCGCCGTGGGCACCTTCTCGGACGATCTCTCCCAGGACGCCGACTTCGAGGACGCTCGTGGAGAGCTGGTCGAGGCGACCCGGATCGCGATGGCCTCCTTGCCGGAGATCATCACGGTCAACACGGCCTCGATCGTCGCGCAGATCCGCTCCCTGTCCGCGGATCTGATGCTGGCCAGCGGGGCGCATCGCGCGGAGCTGGACAAGCGCCTCGATGTCGACTGAGTTGCAAAAATTACGTAATTCCGTCATTCTCGAAGAATGACGATCGAGGAACGCCTGACCGCGGTGGAGCGGCGGCTCGAGGCGCTGGAGGATCGACCGGCTCCGGCCGCCCCGGCGGGCAGCGAGCTCTGGGTGCTCGACGGGCTGCGGTCCCGAGCCGAGGGCACCGGGGGAGCCGTCATCTGGGCCGGCACGGTCCAGACCGGGTCGGGCCCGGTCGACTGGCAGATGGCGCGGATGGCCGAGGAACTGCTGCACGCCGATGACCTCGGCGATGCGGCGGACCGGTTGGCCGCCCTGGGGCATCCGGTGCGGCTCGCCCTCCTGGTGGCCGTCATCAACGGCACGACGAAGGTCACCGACCTCGCCGACCACCTCGAGCTGGCCTCGACCGGGCAGATCTATCACCACATCAAAGCCCTCAGCGCTGCCGGCTGGCTGCGCCAGGCGTCCCGCGGACACGTGGCCGTCCCTCCCGAGCGAGTCGTCCCCATCCTGATCGCCATGGGGGTCACCGCATGAGGCGCGCGGTCGTCATCGCCGCGAGTGCGGCGGCCGTCGGGGGTCTGCTGCTCGGCGCCTGGCTGCGCCCGGGAGCAGGGTCGATCGATGCGGAGACCCCGGTGCAGGGTGACGAGCAGTTGGCCCGCGACGTCGTCGCGGGACTGCCGTCGACCGGCGTCCACGCGCTGTCGCTCGCCGTCGTCACGCCGGAGGGCGAGCGCACGGCGACCGTCGGCGCCCCGCTCGACGGCGCCTTCGAGCTCGGATCGATCACCAAGGGCGTGACCGGGATGATCTACGCCGACATGGTCGAGCGCGGCGAGGTGCGTCCCGAGACGCGCATCGGCGAGCTGTTCGACCTCGGTGATGTCCCCGCCGCCGACATCACCCTGGAGGAGCTGGCACAGCAGCGCTCGGGCCTTCCTCGGCTGGCCGGCGGGGCGAGCATGTTCGCGCGGGCCGCGGTCTGGTCCCTGCTCGCCCGCAACCCCTATCGGGAGAGCATCGAGGAGACCGTGGCCTCGTTGAAGGACATCGACCTCGGTCCGAAGGAGCCGCTGTACTCCAATCTCGGCTTCGCGGTGCTCGGCCACGCGCTGGCCGCCGCGGCCGACATGCCCTACCCGGAGCTGGTGCGGGACCGCATCGCCGAGCCCCTCGGACTGGACTCGCTCGTCGTGCCGCCCTCGTCCGATGAGCTCGGCCCGCATGCGGTGCAGGGTCGTGATTCGGCCGGACGCCCGCAGGAGGCCTGGGCCGATGCCGGGTCGGCACCTGCCGGCGGACTGCGCGCGGACGCCGCGGACATGGCACGTCTGGCCACCGCCGTCCTGGCGGGAGAGGCCCCCGGTGTGTCCGCCTTCGACCCGGTCGCCGACTTCGGCGGGGGCCAGCGCATCGGCGCCGCCTGGATCACCGAGGAGATCGATGGCGCCACCATCACCTGGCACAACGGGGGAACCGGCGGCTTCCGCAGCTGGATCGGCGTCGATCGCGAGCGTGGCACGGCCGCCTATATCGCCGGGGCGACCGGCGATGACCTCGACCGGATCGGCATCGCCCTGCTGCAGGAGGCCGGCCGATGAACATCGTCGTCATGGTCGCGATGTGCGTCCTGCTCATCGCCGAGCTGGTGTCCGTCGTGCGCGCCGGCCTCGGCGCGGCCCACGCCCCCTCCCGGCTGCGACTCGCGGTGGTCGGCGTTGAGGCGATCGTGGTCCTCATCGTCACGCGGGCGATCGCTCCCTGGGATGCCGTCACCCAGTGGATCTGGGTGGCAGCGGTCGGGGGCGTCGCGGGCGGTCTGCTGCTGGTGGCCTTCCGCTGGCTGCAGGTCCCGGTCGTGGCACCCGGCATCGGCACCGCACGCACGGTGGGCTCGGCGCTCTATCTCATGGTCCTCGCCGGCCTCGGTCTGCTGGTGGTCTCGACCTTCCGGTGACCCTGTTCGACATCGTGGTGCGACATGGGATAGTGTTCCGGAGTCCGCACGGCGCGGACTCCGGATCGACTCGATGGAGGTGAACCCCATGGCGACGTTCTTCACGAACACCGCGGCTCGCAGCCGCCGCTTCGTCCTGGCTCACCGTGCCGAGAGATCCGCCTGTCAACGCCCCTGATCAGCCTCCGCTGATCGAGCGTCATCACAGCCTCTCCGGCCTGGCCGGAGAGGCTTTTTCGTTTTCCATCCACCCGTTACGCAGAAAGGAGGCGCGCACATGATCACCCTGAACGACACCGACCAGATGCCCGCAACGAATGATTCCCCGTTACTCGACTCCCACTCGACTCCGGCGACGCCGGCCCCCGCGGCCGCTCGCCACGAGACCCGAGGGGAGGTGAACGCGATGAAGTCCAGGAAGAATCGAAGCCGTGAGCGCGACCTCGCGGAGCGCGAGATGGACCGGGAGATCGTGATCGAGGCAGTGCGCCGGAGCAGGGCCGTCCAGCGGTCGGTCTACGAGCAGATCTACCGTGCGCGACTGATGCGCTGATCGCGCGCCGGGGCCGGTGTCTCACTCATCGAGTGAGGCGCCGGCCTTCACGATAGCCTGTCAGCCATGCCCCGACTCGACGTCGATTCGCTGTCCAAGTCCTATGGCACGGTGCACGCGCTGTCCGATACCAGCTTCTCGGTAGATCCCGGGGAGGTGTTCGGGTTCGTCGGCTCCAATGGATCGGGCAAGACCACCACGATGCGCATCATCCTCGGGGTGCTGTCCGCCGATGACGGCGAGGTCCGCTGGGACGGCCGCCCGATCGATGCCGCCGTGCGCCGCCGGATCGGCTACATGCCCGAGGAGCGCGGGCTGTATCCCAAGATGAAGGTCGCCGATCAGCTGACCTATCTCGCCCGCCTCTACGGGCTGAGCCCGGCGGATGCCAAGGATGCGGTGGCCCGCTGGACCGAACGTCTCGGCATCGCCGAGAGGGTCGGGGACGAAGTCCAGAAGCTGTCCCTCGGCAACCAGCAGCGGGTGCAGCTCGCCGCGGCCCTGACCCACTCGCCGGACCTCCTCGTCCTCGACGAGCCCTTCTCGGGACTCGACCCGGTGGCGGTCGAGGTCATGAGCGATGTGCTGAACGAGGAGTCGGCGCGCGGAGCGCCGGTGCTGTTCTCCTCGCATCAGCTCGATCTCGTCGAACGCCTGTGCGATCGGGTCGGGATCATCAAGAACGGTCGCATGGTCGCCGTCGGCACCCTCGACGAGCTGCGCCGCACCGACAAGCCCCAGTGGATCATCGACGGTCCGCAGGGTGAGGGCTGGCTCGACGAGGTGCCGCGCTCGCGGGTCGTCTCGCGCGAGGGAACCCGCACCGTGGTCGAGGTGGAGGCCGACGGGGACGAGCAGGCGGTGTTGCAGGCCGCGTCGAGGCTCGGCCCGGTCCGCGAGTTCAGTCCCTCGCGTCCGTCTCTGACCGATCTCTACCGTCACGTCGTCAGCTCCGAGGAAGAGGGGGATACCCGATGAAGCAGTCGGCCTGGTCGATGGTCGCGCTGGTCGCGAGCCGCGAGATCCGTACCCGCATCTACTCCAAGGTCTTCGTCCTCACCTCGGGCCTGTTCATCGTGGCGATCGTGGGTGGCGGCGCCTTCTTCCACTTCTTCGCGCCGGATGGACAGAACGAGCAGACCGTCGGGGTGACGAGCGAGGTCGCGGCCATCGGTCCGACGATCGAGACCGTGGGCGATGGTCTCGGCACCGATGTCACCGTGCGCGAGGTGAGTCGCGACCAGGGAGAGAAGGAGGTCGCCGATGGTGACCTCGATGCCCTCGTCGACGGCTCGCTGCCGAAGGTCGAGGTGGTCGTCGAGGACGAGCTGGACGGCACCCTGCGGACCGTCATCACCACCGTCGTGCAGCAGGAGGCGCTCGGCGAGCAGATCAGCGAGCTCGGCGGGGACCCGGCCGCGGTGGCCCAGCAGGTCGCCGGGGCGGAACCGGAGGTGACCTCGCTCGACGGCGGCGAGGAACGCGATCCCGCACAGATCATCGCCGGCTTCGTGTCCGGCATCCTCATCTTCATCGCGCTGATGGGCGGCGGCCAACGCGTCGCGCAGGGGGTCGTGGAGGAGAAGGCGAGCCGTGTCGTCGAGCTGCTGCTGGCGACGATGCGCCCCTGGCAGCTGATGGCCGGGAAGGTGCTCGGCAATATCATCGTCGGCGTCCTCGAGGTGGGCATCATCGCCGCCGCCGCGGTCGGGACGGCTTGGGGCTTCGATCTGCTCGACACCAGCTCGCTCGCGGTGGGCACCGTCGCGATCTGGGTGCTCGTCTGGTTCCTCGTGGGCTTCGTGATGTACGCGCTGGTGCTCGCCAGCCTCGCGGCGCTGGTCTCCCGCCAGGAGGATGTCGGCTCGGTCATCTCGCCGGTCATCGGCATCATGATGGTGCCCTATGTCATCGGCGTCTCGATCGCGCCCTGGGATCCGGAGAGCACGCTGGTCGAGGTGCTGTCGTACATCCCCTTCTGCTCGCCGTTCATCATGCCGATCCGCATCGCTCTCGGCACGGCCTCGACCCCGGAGGTGCTGCTCTCGATCGGCCTGTCGGTGGTGCTGATCCCGCTGCTCATCTGGCTGGCGGGGCGGATCTACTCCGGTGCCATCCTGCGTACCGGCGCTCGCGTCTCCCTGCGCCAGGCCCTGCGCTCGTCCTGAGGCAGGGCCCGGCGGGGTCGTTGGTTCAGCGGGCGGCGAGGGCTTCGTGGAAGGCGAGGATGCGCTGCGCATCGCGGATGTGCAGCTCCTCGACCATCTTGCCGTTGTAGGTGACGACACCCTTGCCCGCGGCCTTGGCCTCGTTGAAGGTCTCGATCATCTCGCTCGCGCGGGCGACGTCCTCCTGCGAGGGCGAGAAGGCCAGATTGGCCGGCTCGACCTGGCTCGGGTGGATGAGCGTCTTGCCGTCGAAGCCCATCTCGCGCCCCTGGCGTGCTTCGGCATCGAAGCCCTCGGCGTCCTTGACGTCGTTGTAGACGCCGTCGACGATGACCTTGCCGGCGGCGCGCACGGCCAGCAGCGTCCATGACAGCGCCGTCAGCACCAGCGGATTGCGCCCCGGAACGTGCAGGCCGAAGGTCTCGTTGACGATGTCATTGGTGCCCATGACGATGACCGTGAGGCGTTCGTGGGCCGCCGCGATCTCCTCGGCGTGCAGCAGCGCGACCGGGGTCTCGATCATCGCCCACAGCTGGGTGGAGGCCGGGGCTCCGGCCTCGTCCATCGCCGCGACGAGCGCGCGGACCTGCTCGGCGGACTCGACCTTCGGCACCAGGATCGCGTCGGGCCCGGCGGCTGCCGCCGCGCGGATGTCGTCATCGTGCCATTGAGTGCCGATCGAGTTGACCCGGATCGCGAGCTCGCGGTGCCCGTATTCGCCCGAGCGCGCGGCCGCGCACACGTTCTCGCGGCCCTGCTCCTTGGCGTCGGGGGAGACGGAGTCCTCGAGGTCGAGGATCAGCGCATCGGCATCGATGCTCTTGGCCTTCTCCAGGGCACGTTCGTTGGCTCCGGGCATGTAGAGGACGGAGCGGCGCGGACGCAGGATGGTGTCGGTCATGTCGGTCTCCTCAGAGGTCGTAGGCGGCGGCGAGCTCAGGATCGCCGGCGGCCAGTTCGCGGGCCAGGTCCAGCATCACGATGCACTGCTTGCAGGACGCGTCGTCCTCCATCTTGCCGTCGATCATGACCGCGCCGGAGCCGTCACCCATCGCCTCGACGACCCGCTTGGCGTGCGCGACGTCCTCGGGACTGGGGGAGAAGACCTTCTTGGCGATGTCGATCTGCACCGGGTGCAGGCTCCACGCGCCGACGCAGCCGAGCAGGAAGGCATTGCGGAACTGGTCCTCGCAGGCCACGACATCCTTGATATCGCCGAAGGGGCCGTAGAAGGGGAGGATGTCGTTCATCGCGCACGCGTCGACCATGCGCGCGATGGTGTAGTGCCAGAGGTCCTGCTGGTAGGTGGTGCGACCCTCGGTGAGGTCCTCGCCCGTCGGGTCCTCGCGCACCAGATAACCGGGGTGGCCGCCGCCGACGCGGGTGGTCTTCATCCGGCGGCTCGCGGCGAGGTCGGCCGGGCCGAGGCTGATGCCCTGCATGCGCGGGCTGGCCGCCGCGATCTCCTCCACATTGGCGACGCCCTCGGCGGTCTCGAGGATCGCGTGGACGAGGATCGGACGCTCCAGGCCGGCGCGGGCCTCCAGCTGGGCGAGCAGCCGGTCGACGTAGTGGATGTCCTGGGGTCCCTCGACCTTGGGCACCATGATGACGTCGAGCTGGTGGCCGATCTCGGTGACGAGGGTGATGAGGTCGTCGAGCACCCAGGGGGAGTCGAGGCTGTTGACGCGGGTCCAGAGCTGGGTGTCGCCGCCGGGCTCGAACAGATCGGCGTTCGCCTTCGCGATCTCCACGAGGCCCTGACGTGCGGCCTCCTTCTTCTCGGTCTTGACCGCGTCCTCGAGATTGCCCAGGAGGATGTCCACCTTGGCGGCGATGTCGGGCACCTTGGCCGCCATCTTCTCGTTGCTCGGGTCGAAGAAGTGGATCATCCGGCTCGGGCGGAACGGGACATCGGTGGTGGGCGTCGGGGCGCCGACGGCAAGAGGACGGAAGAACGCTCGGGGACTACGCACGTTGAACCCTTCTGGAGTCGTCTGATTACCGCTCAGTATGCCCACACGACTCCGACGGTGTGGCCGGTCCCCCTCAGGAGCGTCAGCCGATGCCGAGCAGGGACGCCATTCCGGTGACGCCCGCGACGATGATGACGATCCCCACGAGGTCGAAGACGATGCCCGAGCGCACCATCTTGGTGATCGGCACCATGCCGGTGCCGTAGACGATGGCATTGGGCGGCGTGGACACCGGGAGCATGAAGCCGAAGGAGGCGCCGAAGATGGCGGCGAGCACCGGTACGGCCGGGTTGACGTCGACGGCGAGCGCCAGCTGGGCGGCGATCGGCGCCACCACCACGACGCTCGCGGTGTTGCTGGTGGTCTCGCTGATGATGACGGCGATGACCGTCGCCAGGATCGTGATGCCCAGCAGCTCGCTCGCGCCGAGGAGGTCCGACAGCGAGGTGCCCATGGTGGCGGCGAGGCCGGTGGAGGAGAGCAGCCCGCCGAGGGTGATGCCGCTGCCGAAGAGGATGATCGTGCCCCAGTCGATCTTGGTCGCGTCATTCCACGTCAGGGTGAAGGAGCGTTCCGACCAGTTCGTCGGGAGCAGGAACAGCAGCGAGGCGGCCACGATGGCGACGGCGCCCTCGTCGAGCCGGCTCAAGGTGGCGTCGTAGAAGGAGGACTCGCCGCCGGTGACGAGGCCCACGGCCCCCGGGAAGATCCAGAGGGTCACGGCGACACCGAAGGCGATGAGGGTGTTGCGTCCTCCGGCCCCCATGCGGCCGAGCTTGTCGCGCTCCTCCCTGATGTAGCCGTCGACGCCCTCGACCCGCTTCACTTCGGGACGGTTCAGCCGCACCAGCAGCAGGCAGAGGACGGCGAACATCACGATGACCAGGGGGAAGGCGAGCACCATCCACTGGAAGAAGGGCACGATGATGTCGAGCTCCTCTTCCAGGTAGGCCCGGCCGATGAGGTTCGGCGGGCTGCCGACGGGCGTGAGCAGGCCGCCGATGCTGGCCCCATAGGCGACCATCAGCATGAGTGCGGTGGCGAAGTGGAGTCGCTGGGGGTCCACCTCCTCCTCCGCGTCGTGGCTGAGCACCGAGGCGAGGAAGCCGACGATGCCGGCGGCGATCGGCATCATCATCGCCGCGGTCGCGGTATTGGACACGAAGCCGCTCAGGAGAGCGGTGATGGCGCCGAAGGCGATGATGATGCGGGTCGTCGACTGGGCGACTCCGGGCAGGCTGAGGATGCCGAAGGCGAACCGGCGGTCCAGTCCGTGCTTGCGCATCGCCTCGGCGATGATGAAGCCGCCGATGAACACGAAGATCGTGCTATTGCCGAAGGCGCCGAAGACCTCCTCCGCATCGGCGATGTTCAGCATGATGGTCGCCGCCATGGCGGCCATCGCGGTGACCGGGATCGGGATGGCCTCGCTGATCCAGTAGACGACCACCCAGGCCAGCAGCCCGGCGAGCCGCTGCGCGGGCTCGTCGAGGGGTGCGCACAGCAGATAGGTCACGATCCCGACGATCGGACCGGCGAAGAGGCCGATCGTGCGCCGGCCGCGCTCGAAACGCTGCTCGGCCGGACTCAAGGTCTCCTTGACCTCGTCGAAGGTGCGGTAGGTCGCCGGACGGTTCGGCTCGGACATGAGGCCCCCTTGATGACGTGATGTACGTCACACCCTAAGGGGAGATGCGGCCGATGTCGTTCAACCGAAGGGAAGCTCGTCCTGATCGTCGTCGTCGCTGGAGGAGAGGTGGCGGTGGGCCGAGAGCAGCTCGATCTCCGGACGCGCGGCCATGAAGCGCTCGACCGAGTCGAGGACCTCGACCACATGGTGGCGGTCGATCGAGACGAGGCTGCCGCCGATCCCGGCGCGTCGATAGAGGTCGACGCTGTCGGTCTCGGCGGCAGCCAGCGTGAAGCGGCGCTGCAGCTCGGCGATGATCGGCCGGACGATGCTGCGCTTCTCCTTCAGCGAATGGACATCGCCGAGGCGGATGTCGAACTCGATCCAGCCGATCCACATGCCCGGTAGTCTGCCATGGTCGTCAGACCGACCAGCGCATCGTGTCGGCGACCTTGGACTCCAGCTCGGTGATCGTGTCGGTCCCCGCGAGCGCGGCGCGCGACTCGACCGTCGCCCAGGCGTAGACGCCCTTGGCCATCGTCGAAGTCGCCGCCTGCTCGAGCTGGGAGAACACCCGGATCCGTGCCTCGTGGACCGAGGGGTCGTCCGAGCTGTCCGCCGCGAACTGGGCGAGATGTCCGGCGAGTCGGTGCTCGCCCTGCTCCACCAGCACGACGGCGCGCCGGGCGAGCACGTCCGGGCCGCCGGCGAGCCCGGCGAGCTCCCGGGCCAGGGAGGCTCGCGGGGCCGGCTTCAGCTCGGCCGGGTTGCCGTCGTACCAGCCGCCGTAGAGACGCCAGATATTGCGCACCACGAACTCGGGCTCGTCATAGGAGGGCCGTAGATAGGGCTTCTCCAGCAGGTGCGCGGGGGTCGTGACCTCCTGCAGGATCCGGTCGAGGGTCGCGCCGGAGTTCATCAGCTCCAGGGTGCGGCCGTAGATCGCGTCGAGCAGCTCGGCGGCCTCCAGCAGGGTGGTCCGGACGCGGTCGACGCCGAGGACCGGCAGCCCGTGCCCCGGGAGCAGGATCTCGGCGCCGAGGGCGGCCATGCGCTTCAGGGCCTGGGACCATTCGTGGGCGTAGCGCTGCACCTTCTGCGGGTTGCCGGCATTCGGGCTGGACCAGATGAAGAAGTCCCCGCAGAAGAGGGCCTTGCGCTCGGGGACCCAGGCGATGGTGGCGTCATCGGTCTCGCCGCGGGCATGGAAGAGCTCGATCCGCTCGCCGCCGATCGTCAGGGTCAGCTCCTCGCCGTAGGTGACATCGGGGTAGCGGTAGCTGGCGGGCCACTGGAAGCCCGGGGACTGGAACTGTCGGCGGTTGATGGCCTGGTTGTAGCCCACCGTGAGGCGGTAGCGGTCGAAGCGCGGGACGAGGGCCTCCTGCGCGATCACCGTGGGCCGGGTCCGCCCGTCGGCATCGGCCTCGTCGTCGAAGCGGGCCATCCCGAAGATGTGGTCGACATGGCCGTGGGAGTACACGGCGGTGTGGATCGGAGCCGAGCTGAGCGCTCGCACGGCCTGGTACAGGTCGTCGGCGGTGCGCCGGTCCCCGGTGTCGTAGACGAAGAGGCCGTCATCGGTCGGCAGCACATAGACATTGCCGAAGGCCGGCCACATGTAGATGCCGTCGGCGACGGCATGCAGTCCGCTCTCGCGGAGTGCTCCGCTGTGGTACTCGCGCAGGCTGCGGTCACCGGACCACGCCTGGTCGGCGTATTCGAGGATGTCGGTCATGGCTCTCCTTGTGCGATGGTGCGTCTCACGCTAGGAGCGGCGCCGACGGCCCTCAATCATCGGCCAGCACAGGAGAACCGGTTGGAGATTGTGACCAGATCACAGCCCCCTGCTCAACACTGTCATCGGAGAGGGCCGCGATGACGAGGACGATGAGGTCGCGGGTGGAGTGCACGTCGAGACCGGTCAGCGTCTTGATGCGGGCGAGCCGGTTGTCGACCGTATTGGGGTGGACGAAGAGATCGCGGGCGGTGGCGCGGCGGTCGAGATCGTGGGCCACGAAGCTGCGCAGGGTGGACAGCAGCTCCTCGCGTTCGAGCATCCCGCGGCAGCGGTCGAGCAGCAGCGGCCGGCTCGCGCTCTCCCGTGCGAGGTGGTGCTCGACCGCGACATCGGCCATCGTGATCCACTGACCGCCGCGGCCGTGACGCACGGCGGTGGTCAGCGCCTCGGCGGCGACGTGGGAGGCGCGCGGCAGGTCCTCGATTCCCGCCGCCGACTCGGTCGCGATCGTGACCGGGGCGCCGGCGATCCGGCCCATGTCGGCGAGCAGCCGATCGGGCTCGGGGGCAGCGGTGCGCAGGAGCAGCCGCCCGGTGGTCCCGTCGAGATCGATGAGCCACAGGTCGGCGAGCTCGCGCACGAGGTGGGCGCGCAGGAGGCGCACCTTGCGCAGGCGCGCGGTCGAACGGGTGAGCGGGGACGGCGAGTCCTCACCGGGCGCCGCGCCGATGTGCACGAGCATGACGAGCGGTCGCTCCGGAATCGCGCCCGGGTCGTCGAAGGTCCAGCCGGCGCCGGAGAACAGGGCGCCGATGACCTCGGCATCGCGCCCCGACGTCGCCGCCGCGAGATCGCGGGCGGCGAGATCATAGGCATTGGCGACATCGCGGAGCATCGCATCGAAGGTGTGCCGGACTTGATCGACCACGGACCAGGCGCGGGTGTCGTCGTCGATCTCGGCACGGACGACGGCGCAGAAGTGCTCGAAGGCGATGTGCCAGCAACGCAGGTACTCGCCGAGCGGAAGGCCCTCGGCGACCCGGTCCGCGCTGCGCTCGACCACCTCGCGGACGGCGGTCTGCCTCGGCGGGTCAGGGTCGGTCATCGCGTCCACGCACACGCGCATGAGCGTCCGGACGGTGTGGGCGCTCTCCCGGCTGAGATGCTCGGGCATCCCCGCCTCGGCGAAGCGCAGGGCTCCCGCGGCGTAGTCGTCGATGACCTCGCGGGCCAGCCGGGGGATCGCATCGCCGACCCGCCGTGCGGCGCGGTCGATGTCATCCTCGGCGTGCGGCACGCGTGGCCCTCCTCTGTGACTCGTCACAAGGCGGCACCGGCTGCGGTGTGACATCACTCGATGGTATCGCCCGCGGTGCTCGACCACGCTGAGTGAGAGCCGTGGAGGTCCGCGGCACCGACGATCGATGGAAGGGGCGGCGACACATGCAGGGACACGGTGGAGAGCAGGCGGGGATGCCGTTGAGCGGCATCACGGTCGTGGACTTCGGCCAGTACATCGCGGCCCCGGGCGCCACCCAGACCCTCGCCGATCTCGGTGCCGAGGTCATCAAGGTCGAGAATCCCGGAGGGGATCAGGCTCGTGCCGTCGGCACCTATGGTCATGCGATCATGCGCGCCTACAATCGCCGCAAGAAATCGGTGGTCCTGAACCTGCGCGACGAGGACGACCTCGCGGTCGCCCGGAGACTGATCGAGCGCGCCGATGTGGTCGTGCAGAATCTGCGTCCCGGGGCGATGGATCGTCTCGGTCTCTCGAATGAGGCGATCCGCGAGCTCAATCCCTCCGTCATCACCGCCGCGGTGACCGGCTTCGGCACCGAGGGACCGTCGCGGGATCGCCCGGGACTCGACATCGCCGCCCAGGCGGAGTCCGGGCTGATGTCGATCACGGGCGAGCGGGACGGCCAGCCGCAGCGGGTCGGCGTGCCGATCGTCGACCATGTCGCCTCCATCGTCCTGTCCCAGGCGATCATCACCGCCCTCTTCCACCGCGAGCGGACGGGCCGGGGTGACGACCTCTCGGTCTCGCTGCTCGATGTCGGCGTCGATCTGCAGCGCGTCAACTGGGGTGAGTACGCGATCACCGGCCAGATGCCGATCCGGTGCGGCAACGGTCAACCCGGCGCGGCCCCCGGGGCCGATATCTTCTCCACTGCCGACGGCGATGTGGTCGTCTCGGCGTACACCGATGACAAGTTCGCGACCATCAGCCGGTTGACGGGCCGCCCCGATCTGCCGGATGACCCCCGGTTCGCCGACAACCCCTCCCGGGTGGCGCACCGTCCCGAGCTGCTGGATGCCCTCGCCCCCTATTTCATCGCGCGTTCCACCGACACGGTGATCCAGGAGCTCAGCGATGCCGGGATCGTCGTCGGCGATGTGCGCACCTATGATCGTGTGCTCAGCGCGGGCGATGTCGTGGCCGGCGGGGTCTTCTCCGACTGCTCCGATGCCGATGGCACGCCCTATCGGATGCCGACGCTGCCCTTCGTCTCACGGCACGTCTCCCGTTCCCGGGACGGCGGCACCGTGCCCTCGGTCGGCGAGCACACCGAGCAGGTGCTCGACTCGTTGGGCTCGGCCACCGGCTCGGCGGCCCCTGCATGAGGGCGGCGGAGCACCGCGGGAGCGATGGTACTTTCACCGCATGTCACGAGAGGAACGCGGCGCGCCCGCCGGCGGCGGCAACGAGACGGCCCTCAAACTCGAGCGTGCGGCACTGCGCCTGCTCAAGAAGGACGGTGTGCTCGCGGGGCTCAATCTGCGTGAGGTCGCGGACCTCGCCGGGATCAACCGCGGGCTGGTGTACCACTACTTCGGCTCTCGTGGCGAGCTGCTGCGCTCGGCCCTGCGTCGTGGCAGCGACCGGCGGCACGATGCCTACTGGGCCTCCGATGAGAGCGTGGGATTCGTCGAGCGCATCGGCCGGATGTTCGCGCAGTCGATCAAGCAGGCCGAACAGGGACGACTGGCCGCGATCCTGCTGATCGACGGGCAGACCAAGATCCGCATGATGCCGCGCCGGGAGCAGACCCAGCGTGATCTGAGGGTGGACCAGGAGGCGGGGCGGATCTCCTCGGAGATCGACCTCGTCGCCCTGCACGCCTTCATCCAGTCGCTCTCCATGGGCTATGTGGTGGCGCGCAAACAGCTCGCCGCCGAGTTCGGGATCGGTGTGCGGGACCTGGACGGCCGGATGGCCGCGCTCCTGCAACAGCTGCTCGCCGATGACCGGGAAGACAGAGCAGAACCGTCAGATTGACGAAACGATAATTCGTGTTGACGTTCTGTTAATTGATGGATAACGTGACGTGCGCCACTGCTTCGGGCGGTGGCCACCTCACTCCGCACGTTCGTCGAATTGGGACGTACACGAATGCTTCGACTGTTGGGCAGACGCCTACTTCATCTCATCCCGGTCACCATCGGGGTCAGCTTCCTGACCTTCATGCTGTTGAACCTGCTGCCGGGCGACCCCGCGCTGACGGTCCTCGGCGAGGGTGCGACCCCCGAGGCCGTGGAGGCGATCACCGAGCAGATGGGTCTCAACGACCCGGTGCTCGTGCGCTACTGGCACTGGTTCGTCGGTGCCCTTGGCGGTGACCTCGGCACCTCGCTGAACTCCGGCGAGTCGGTCACCACGCTGCTGATGCAGCGGGTGCCCACCTCGCTGGAGATCATGCTCCTCGCGCAGCTCATCGCGCTCGTGGTGGCCCTGCCGGTGGCGATCGTGTCGGCGCGGCGTCCCGGCTCCCTGTTCGACCGATTCGCGGGGCTGACCGCCTTCGCGGGTGTCGCCACGCCGCCCTTCCTGGTGGGCATGCTCCTGGTGCTCGTGGTCGCCATCCCGTTCGGGCTGCCGGCGACCGGCTGGATCCCCTTCACCGAGAACCCGGTGATGAACCTCCGCTCGGCCTTCCTGCCGGCGCTGACGCTCGCCGCAGCGCTCTATGCGGTCTACATGCGGGTGCTGCGGGCCGACCTGGTCACGCAGCTGACCCAGGAGGAGTACGTGACCACCGCGCGGGCCAAGGGCGTCGCCCAGGGCACGATCATCCGGCGGCACGTCCTGCGGAACTCGGTCTTCCCGCTCATCACGGTCATCGGCATCAACATGGGCGCACTGCTCGGCGGCGCGGTGATCGTCGAGACCCTCTTCGCGGTGCCGGGCCTCGGCAAGCTGATGATCGACGCGATCTACCAGCGCGATGTCGTGGTCGTCCAGGGTGCCGTCGTCGTGATCGCCGTGGCCTTCGTTCTCATCAACTTCGCGGTGGATCTGCTCTACGCCGCACTCGACCCGAGGATCCGTCATGACCGAGCCTCTCACTGAATCCGTCGGCCCCGGGACGGTCGAGCCGACCGTCCCGTCGCGTCGGCGGCGCCGTCCCTCCTTCGAGATCGTCATCCCCGGCACGCTGTTGGCCCTCCTCGCGGCCGCCTGTCTGCTGGCGCCGATCCTGCCCGGCCTGCCCGACCCGAATCTGGGAGTCCTCAACGGGGGCGAAGGGGAGTCGCGCATGGGACTGTTCGCACCAGGGCATCTGCTCGGCACCGATGCCCTCGGCCGCGACCTGCTCTCGCGCTCCCTGCACGGCGGGCAGCTGTCGATCATCGTCGGACTGGGGTCGGTGGCCGTCGGACTGCTGATCGGCGGCACCCTGGGCATCGTCGCGGGCTACGCCGGGGGCGCCGTGGACACGGTCGTCATGCGGGTGCTGGACGTCTTCCTGGCATTCCCATCGCTGGTGCTGGCCCTCGTGGTCGCCACCTACCTCGGCCCCAGCATCCCGAATCTCATCATCGCGATCGCCTTCTTCGCCATCCCGTCCTATGCGCGCATCGCGCGAGCAGGGGCGTTGAGCGTGCGCGAGCGGGACTTCGTGCTGAGCGCCCGGCTGACGGGAGCACGCGCCGGGCACATCCTGATCCGCCACGTCACGCCGCGGGTCATCGGCTCGCTGCTCACCTACGGCCTGCTCATCTGCGGTATCGCCATCATCACCGAGGCCTCGCTGAGCTTCCTCGGCCTGGGCATCTCCCCGCCGACCCCGAGCTGGGGCAGCATGATGGCCGACGGCAAGACCGATCTCAGCACCGCGCCGCAGATCGTCCTGGTCCCGGGGCTGCTGCTGTTCCTCACCGTCGTCTCGCTCAATCTCCTCGCCGACGGCATCCGTCATCGCCTCGACAGCGAAGGGAGCTCCCGATGACCACCACTCCTCCTCTGCTCGAGGTCGAGAACCTCCGCGTCGTCTTCGACGGCGCGCTGGGCAGCGTCACGGCCGTCAACGACGTGTCGCTCTCGGTCGATCGCAGCCAGACCATCGCGGTCGTCGGCGAGTCCGGTTCGGGCAAGTCCGTCACCGCGCGCACGATCATGGGGCTGTCGACGCCACCGGGCCGGATCGCCGGGGGATCGATCCGCCTCGCCGGCCGCGAGCTCGTCGGACTCACCGACCGGCAGTGGCGCGGCGTGCGCGGATCGCAGATCGCGATGGTCTTCCAGGACCCGATGCGATCGCTGAACCCGACGATGAAGGTCGGCACGCAGATCGAAGAGGCGATCCGGCTGCACACCGACCTGTCCAAGAAGCAGGCTCGCGCCCGCGCGATCGAGCTGCTGGACGCCGTCCGGATCGCCGCTCCCCGCCGTCGGGTCGACGAGTATCCCCATCAGCTGTCCGGGGGGATGCGTCAGCGGGTCATGATCGCCCTGGCGCTGAGCTGCGGCCCCGAGCTGCTGATCGCCGACGAGCCGACGACCGCGCTCGACGTGACCACCCAGCAGCAGATCCTCGATCTCATGGGGGATCTGCAGGCCGACATGGGCATGGCCGTCATGCTCATCACCCACGACATCGGGATCGCCGCGAGCTACACCGACACGGTCTTCGTGATGTACGCCGGGCAGGTGGTGGAGTCCGCGCCGACCCGTCGACTCTTCACCGACCCGCGGATGCCGTACACCCGGGCACTGCTCGACTCGATCCCGTCCCTGGACTCGCCGGCCCACGAACCGCTGCCCGCGATCGAGGGTTCGCCGCCCGATCTGTCCGAGCTGTCGGCCGGATGCAGCTTCAGCGCGCGATGCCCCCGCGCGACGCAGACCTGCCTGACCCAGCGACCGGCGCTGATCGAACACGAATCCGGGCGTGCCTGGGCGTGCTGGCATCCGGTCGAGTCCAAGGAGGCATCATGACGACCGCCCCACGAGAGCGCACGACCAACCGCGAGGTCATCCTCGACGTCCGCGATCTCACGCAGCAGTTCACGGTGCCGGGCAAGGACGGTGGCACGGTGCACGCCGTCGACGGGGTCTCCTTCCGGATCCATGCCGGTGAGACCCTCGGCCTGGTCGGCGAGAGCGGCTGCGGCAAGTCGACGACGGCCCGCGCGATCCTGCAGGCCCCGGCACCCACCTCGGGCAGTGTCGTCTTCCAGGGCAATGACCTCACCGAGCGATCGGGTCGGTCCCTGCGCGAGGCCCGCTCGCAGATGCAGATGGTCTTCCAGGACCCCTTCTCCTCGCTCAATCCGGGCTGGAAGGTCCGCGACATCGTCGCCGAGCCGCTGGCGGTGCACCGGATCGGCACCGCGAAGGAGCGGGCCGCGCGCGTGGACGAGCTGCTGGACCTGGTCGGCCTGGACCCGCAGCGCTTCGCCGACCGGACCCCGCGACAGATGTCGGGCGGTCAGGCGCAGCGGGTGGGCATCGCCCGCGCGCTGGCCCTCGACCCGGCACTGGTGATCTGCGACGAGTCCGTCTCCAGCCTGGATGTCTCGATCCAGGCGCAGATCCTCAACCTCTTCGAGCGGCTCGGACGCGAACTGGGCCTGACCTATCTGTTCATCGCCCACGACCTCGCCGTGGTCAAGCATGTGAGCGACCGTGTCGGGGTCATGTACCTCGGACGCATCGTCGAGCTGGGCCCCTCGGAGAGCCTCTACGCCGCGCCCGCTCATCCCTACACCGCGGCGCTGCTCGATGCGGTGCCGCGGGTGGACATCGAGAACCGGTCCACGGGGGCGCTCAAGGGTGAGATCCCGTCCCCGCTCGATCCGCCCTCGGGGTGCAGCTTCCGCACCCGCTGCCCATTGGCCACCGAGCACTGCGCCGCCGAGACGCCCGAGCTCCGCGACATCGGCGACGGCCGCCAGGTCGCCTGTCACTACCCCCTCACCGCCCCCGCGGCGGCCGGCACGGAGGAGATCGCTCGATGAACCCGATCGAACGCTACTGCGGAGCCGCCGTCGAGACCGCGACGGCCGCCAACGGCGCCATCGCCGCGGCCGAACTGGTCACCGGCGGGGGACGACGTCCCGAGCCGCGGGTCATCACCGTGGCCGAGGGCATCCACACCTATGTCGCCGGCTCCATCGTCAACCGCACCTTCATCGAGGGCGAGGACGGGGTGATCGTCTACGACACCGGCGACGACCTCGCCGACGGCGAACAGGCCTATGCCGCGCTCCGGAGGATCACCGACAAGCCGATCGCCGCGATCGTCTACAGCCACAACCACTACGCCCACGGATCGCGGGCCTTCTCGACCGGTGACGACGGTGTTCCCGTCCTCGGTCACCACCACGTCAACCGCAACCTGGCACGCGGCGCGGATGCGATCGACTTCCCCGAGGCGGCGCCGGTCCTCGGCCAGCGGTTCCGGCGGCAGTTCGCGGCCTATCTGCCCGAGGAGGGGCCGGATGCACCGGTCGGTGCGACCTATCCGGCGTTCACGCCGCGGGGCACGCTGCCGGTCACCCGGCCGGTGGAGCACGGCGAGGAGCTGACGATCGCCGGGGTACGGATGCAGTTCTTCACCGAGCAGTGGTCGGACTCCGATGACACGGTGACGCTCTGGCTGCCGGACCGGAAGGTCGTCCTCAACAACTTCCTCTGGCCCACGATCCCGAATTTCTACGCTCTGCGCGGCACCGGCTTCCGCGATCCGCGATCGTGGCGGGACGGGATCCTGCTGATGCGCGATCTGCAGCCCGAGCATCTGCTCGGCACCCACACCCGTCCGATCAGCGGTCTCGAGGAGATCCGGTCCACCTTGGAGGGATACGCCGACGCCATCGCCTACACCTACGATCAGTCTCTGCGCGGCATCCTGCGGGGCATGGGTCCCGATGAGCTCCGCGAGTTCGTGCAGCTGCCCGGCTACCTGGCCTCGCAGCGGCACAATAAGGACGGCTACGGCGAGACGCAGTATCAGCCGCCCTATGTCTACGAGCGGGTCTTCGGCTGGTTCGACGGACGGCCCGAGCACATCAACCCGCCTCCGCGCCTGCTCCAGGGCCAGCGGATCGTCGAGGGATTCGGAGGTCCGGCCGCCGTCCGCGCGGCTGTGCTCGCCGCGATGGAGGCGCAGGAGATGTCGTGGGCGGCGACCCTGGCCGGGTTCCTCCTCGATCACGATCCCGAGGATGCCGAGGCCCGCGCCCTGAAGGCGCGAACCCTGCGTGCGCTCGGACAGCGAGCGGGCGGCTCGATCGCCCGGCACTTCTATCTGAGCTATGCCCTCGAACTGGAAGGTCAGGTGGAGATCCCGCCTGCGGTGCCCGCGACGGTCAGCTCCGTGCTGCGCGCCCCGGCGAGCATGCACATCGACCATCTGCGGGTCCGGCTCGATCCCGACAAGAGCGGCGACACGGTGCGCTTCGTCGTCATCGAGCTCACCGATGCGGACACCCGCGCCGGCTTGTACGTGCGTCGTTCGGTCTGCGAGTTCGTGGCCGATGTCGACCGCCACCCGGACCGCCCCGATGCCACCGTCGCGATGTCCCGCCGGATCTTCGCCGAGCTCATCGTCGGCGAGACCGATTGGGCCTCCGCGATCGCCGACGGCCGGGTGGTCGTCGACGGCGACGGAGACGGGGTGGTCGAGTTCTTCGGATTCTTCGACTCGCAGCAGGAGGTGCAGTATGCCGGTGTCTAAGAGGGTCAGGGTGGGCGCTCTGGCGGCCCTGGGAGCGCTCGTGGTGAGCGCGTGCAGTGCCTCGGTCGTGCCCGACAGCGAGAACGCGGACCCGCAGCACGGAGGCTCGCTCGTGGTCGGCCTGGAGGGCAGCTGGGTCTCCCTCGATCCGCTGCGCGCGACCACCTATGTCAGCTTCAGCGTGCTGCAGACGATCTACGATCCGCTGTTCGATCTGGACGAGAACGGCGACGTGGTGCCCAATCTCGCCACCGGGTACGAGGTGAGCGAGGACGGGCTGGTCTACACCGTCGATCTCGAACAGGACATCTCCTTCCAGGACGGGACCCCCTTCGATGCCGATGCGGTCGTGACCAACTTCGACCGCGTGCGCGACCCGGCCAATGGCTGCTCCTGTCTCGGAGAGCTCGGCGTCCTCGACGCGGTGGAGGCGGTCGACGAGACGACCGTGCGGTTCACGCTCAGCCGTCCGAATGCCGGCTTCCCGGTCATGGTGCTCGGCGGTGCGGCGGGACTCATGGGCTCGCCCCGCGCGATCGAGGAGACGGGCGGCGATCTGGCCAAGGACCCGGTGGGGACCGGTCCCTTCGTGCTGGACCAGGAGGTGCCCGACAACTCGGTGCGCGTCAAGGCCTGGGAGGACTACCGCGATCCCGAGCGGCCCTATCTGGACTCGGTGGAGTTCCGGGTGATCTCCGATAGCGACTCCCGGTACTCGAGCCTGACGTCGACCGCGATCGATGTCGCCGACAATGTCTCGGTCACCTGGCTGAACGATGCCGAGCTGAACCCGTCCCTGGAGATCCGTCCGCAGGGCGCCTCCGGGTCGAACTTCGTGATGTTCCAGATGGACGAGGGCAGTCCCTTCCACGATCCGCGGGCACGTCAGGCGGCCTGCATGGCGCTCGACCCCCAGCTCATCGACGAGGCCCTGTACGGCGGCATCCGGTTGACCGGCCAGGAGTCCCCGTTCCCGACCGATAGTCGTTGGGATCTCGGCGAGGTGGAGGGCTACCCGGGATACGACCCGGAGCAGGCCAAGGAGATCGTCGACGAGCTCGGCGGCATCTCCTTCGAGCTCAACTTCACCAACTCGCCGGACAATGTCCGCATCGGACAGGCGCTGGCGGCGCAGTGGGAGGTCGTCGGGATCGACGCCAAGGTCCGGCCGATGGACCAGCCGACCCTGGTCGAGAATGCCTTCGGGCACAACTTCGACGCGATGTTCTACCGCTGGCGCGGGGCCATGGATCCCGACGGCAATGTCACGCGGTGGTTCCACAGCTCGCAGGCCACCCCGGACACTCCGAGCTCCAACTACAACCTGGTGAGCGATGAGGAGCTCGACGGGTTGATGACCTCGGCCGCGGAGACGACCGACCAGGACGAGCGCAAGGACCGCTACCGTGCGGTGGCGGAGCGGCTCGCCGAGCTGACCCCCTATTGCTACATCTGGGGCGCTGACTGGAACCGCATCATGCTCACCAATGTGCACGGGATCCCCGACCGTCCCGACAACATCATGATGTTGCGGGATGCGTACGTGGTCGAGTGAGCGGGGTCAGCCGGCGCGGGTGAAGGTCGGATCGTCGATGAGGGACGGACGCGACGGGACCCAGCCGACGGCCTCGCGAGTGCGCGTGGAGTCGGCGATCTGATCGAGCAGCAGGGCATCGGCGAAGTCGGCGCCGAGCCGGTCGCGGGCGGCGTCCGCGGTCTCGTGGGCGACCGCCTCGCCGAGCGCGGTGCCGAGCTCCTCCACCGTGGGAGAGTCGTCATTGGTGCCGAGGTAGATCGCTCCGCCGGTGCCGCGGTCGACCGCGAGCCGATACAGCTCGGCGAGGTCGTCGACGTGGATGGTCGTCCAGTGCTGATCGCCACCGGGCACGAGCAGGGCACCGGACTCGTCACGGGGACCGTTCGCCAGCAGGGTCGGGATGCCCTGGCCGTGGCCGTACACGATGCCGGGACGGATCACGATCCCGCGGGCGGCGTCCTCGAGCAGGCGGTGTTCGAGCGGGACACGCCAGCGGGTGAGCGCCGGCGGGTCGTCGGGGGAGTCCTCCACGATGGCAGTGTCATCCCCATAGGTCCAGATGCCACCGGTGAGGACGAAGGGCTTGTCGGTCCCGGCGAAGGCCTCGACGGCGGCGTCGACCACCGAGGTGTTGATCTCTGGATCGGTGCCGTCGCCGGCCGCGGCGGCATGGATGCCGGCATCGACACCGCGCAGGGCGGTGGCCAACCAGGCGGTGTCACGCAGGTCGCCGATCACGCCGGTGGCGCCGAGCTCGTTGACCGCGGTCTCCGAGTCCTGGGATCGGACGACCGCCAGCACCTCGTGGCCGGCGCGACGCAGCGTCCGCAGTACCGCCGAGCCGATGAATCCCGTTCCTCCAGTGAGCAGAACACGCATATCCGGGTCAACGATGTCGCGGGGCTGCGCTATTCCGTCGTCATCAGGCGACGCATCACCGTGGCGACATCGCGCAGGGGAGCGGTGTCGCGTTCCAGCCGTGCCTGCATGACCGCCCCCTCGATGGCGCTCACGAACACTCCGGCGAGGAGTTCGGCCTCCGCGACCCTGTCGAGGCGCAGGGCGGATGCCAGATCCTCGCGCCAACTGGCGAACACCTCGCGGGCGGCCGCGGTGCTGGCGGGGGATCGCGGACCGGCGAGGGCGGCGGCCGCGATCGGGCATCCGAGGTCGTAGTCGTGCTCGACGAGGGTGCGTTCCCACCAGGCGAGCAACGCTTCGACGTGGCCATGCTGGGCGATCCGGCGCACGTGCTCCCCGGCCGAGCGGGTAGCGGCGGCGACCAGCTCGTCCTTGCCCTCGGGGAAGTGCTGGTAGATCGACTGGCGGGCGACCCCGGACTCGCGCAGGACGTCGGCGATGCCGGTGCCGTGGACCCCGTGGCGTCGCAGCAGATCGATGGTGCTGGACAGCAGGCGTTGGCGGGCCGGTGGGGCCATGGATCCTCCTCTAGACCGATCGGTCTATATTGATCTCAGCCTAGCTGGAAGGACCATCCATGACCACCACCGATCCGCGCGAGATGTCCGGACTGGAGCTGCTGCGCTATGCCACGGCGCTGCCGACGCAGGAGCGGGCGCCGATCATCGGCGATCTGTTCAAGTTCTCGATCGAGGAGATCGACGAAGGGCGCGTGGTCTTCTCGATCCCCTCGGATCCGACCTTCGCGAATCCGCTGGGATCCCTGCATGGCGGCGCCTGCGCCACCCTGCTCGACTCGGTGATGGGCTGCGCGGTGCACACCACCTTGGAGGCGGGAGTCGGCTACGGGACCCTGGAGCTCAAGGTCAACTACATCCGCACCGTGCCGGTCGACGGACAGCAGCTGACGGGCACGGGGACCACCATCCACGTGGGCCGTCAGGTGGCGACGGCAGAAGGGCAGGTCGTGGACGCGCGCGGCCGACTCGTGGCACACGCGACCACGACCTGCCTGATCTACCGGTAGGTCTCAGGAGAGCGCCTGGTCGAGATCGGCGCGCAGTCCATCGCCGGCGTCGAGCCATTCCTGGCCGTACTGGCCTGGGCAGGCGGTGGCGAGCCAGTTCCGGTGTCCGGAGACGCGGAACTCGGTCTGCCCGTTCAGGGTGAGGCTCTGCAGCGGCCGCAGTCCGTAGTCGTCGAGGCGCCAGGCGATCAGGCGGGTGGTGGCATCGCGCAGCGCATTCCACTCGGCATCGCGGATATTCGATGTCTCGAAATTCCCCATCATCGCGACACCGGTGGTGTTGTCGTTGACCTCGCGCACACCGGCGTGGGCGCCGCGGACATGGTCGTCGAGGCTGCCCGCCCGGCCCTCGAAGACCTGGCCGTACTTGTCGACGAGGAAGTTGTACCCGAGGTCGCACCAGCCGTTGGTGACCATGTGCATGGTCTGGTACGAGCGGACGATGCCGGCGGACTCCTCCTTCGCGTAGGAGTTGGCTCCCGCCGTGTGATGCAGGACGACGCCCTGCATCGAACCGGTCGTCGCATCACAGCTCTCGGCCGGAGCGGCACCCCATCCGCTGCGCGGGATGATGTCGGGCTGACCGGCGGCGTAGGCGGAGGGGTTGGAGTCCTCAGGTGACTCGCCCGGGTCGACCGTCACGACCCGCAGTCCCTCGGGGGCGGTACCCGCGGAATCGACGCGGACTGCGACGGCGTCGGCCTCCTCGCTGGACCAGATGGGCTCGGTCGAGCGGGGAGCGTCCGCGCCCTCGGTGCGTTCCAGCGGCTGCCACTCACCCCATCCGGCGGCGGTCCGCACGCGCAACTCGAGCCCCGGCGTGGGGTCCGCATCGCCCTCCCATGTCACGGCCACCATGTGGAAGCCGGACAGATCGTCCTGCTCGATCTCGGCGGGGCCTCCGGCATAGGCGGTCACGTCCGAGTCCAACTCGGTCTGCTCGACGCTCACTCGGTCGCCCAGGCGGGGATCATCGAGGGTCTCGGCTGCCGGTGGCCCGTCGGCCGCGCTCGCGGGCGCGGCCGTGACGAAGGAGGCGGCGAGCGCGATCGCCGAGGCGGCGATCGTGACGGTGG
>JAEZEJ010000004.1 GCA_023417775.1 Actinomycetes bacterium
GGTGTCGAGTGCTAACCATTGGACTTAGCACTCTCCGGTGGAGAGTGACAGCAGCAACGGCCGACAGGTGAGGGGCGTCGCGCGCGGGACATGACCGCGCCGTGACGGTCCGTCCGTCGCGGGCACCGAGCCGGCCGACCCACGAACCGGAAGAAGGATCACAGCCCCATGGCCAAGATCATCGCCTTCGACGAGGAGGCCCGGCGGAGCATGGAGCGCGGGCTCAACACGCTCGCCGACACCGTCAAGGTCACCCTCGGCCCCAAGGGCCGCAACGTCGTCCTGGAGAAGAAGTGGGGCGCCCCCACGATCACCAACGACGGTGTCTCGATCGCCAAGGAGATCGAGCTCGAGGAGCCGTTCGAGAAGATCGGCGCCGAGCTCGTCAAGGAGGTCGCCAAGAAGACCGACGACGTCGCTGGTGACGGCACCACGACCGCCACGGTCCTCGCCCAGGCGCTCGTCCGCGAGGGTCTGCGCAACGTCGCCGCCGGCTCCAACCCGATCGCGCTCAAGCGCGGCATCGAGAAGGCTGTCGACGCGGTCACCACCGAGCTCATCGCCGCGGCGAAGGAGATCGAGACCAAGGAAGAGATCGCGGCCACCGCTGCCATCTCGGCCGGCGACCCGGCGATCGGCGAGCTCATCGCCGAGGCGCTCGACAAGGTCGGCAAGGAAGGTGTCATCACCGTCGAGGAGTCGAACACCTTCGGCCTCGAGCTCGAGCTCACCGAGGGTATGCGATTCGACACGGGCTTCCTCGCCCGCTACTTCGAGACCCACCCCGAGCGCCAGGAAGCGGTCCTCGAGGACCCGTACGTCCTGATCGTCGAGTCGAAGATCTCGAACGTCAAGGACCTGCTGCCGCTGCTCGACCAGGTCATGAAGGCCGGTCGTTCGCTGCTCATCATCGCCGAGGACGTCGAGGGCGAGGCTCTTGCGACCCTCGTGCTCAACAAGATCCGCGGCACCTTCAAGTCCGTCGCCGTCAAGGCTCCGGGCTTCGGCGACCGCCGCAAGGCGATCCTGCAGGACATCGCGATCCTCACGGGCGGCCAGGTCATCTCCGAGACCGTCGGCCTCAAGCTCGAGACCGCCACGCTCGACCTCCTCGGCACGGCCCGCAAGGTCGTCGTCACGAAGGACGAGACGACGATCGTCGAGGGTGCTGGTGACGCTGACCAGATCGCTGGCCGCGTGAACCAGATCCGCTCCGAGATCGAGAAGTCGGACTCCGACTACGACCGCGAGAAGCTCCAGGAGCGCCTCGCCAAGCTCGCCGGTGGCGTCGCCGTCATCAAGGCTGGCGCGGCCACCGAGGTCGAGCTCAAGGAGCGCAAGCACCGCATCGAGGACGCCGTCCGCAATGCGAAGGCGGCCGTCGAGGAGGGCATCGTCGCCGGTGGCGGCGTGGCCCTCGTCCAGGCCACCGCTGCGGCCTTCGAGAAGCTCTCGCTCGAGGGTGACGAGTCGACCGGCGCCAATATCGTGCGTTCGGCCGCCTCGGCTCCGCTCAAGCAGATCGCGGTCAACGCCGGCCTCGAGGGTGGCGTCGTGGCGGAGAAGGTGGCGGGCCTGTCGGCCGGCCACGGTCTCAACGCGGCCACCGGCGAGTACGTCGACATGATCGCCGAGGGCATCCTCGATCCGGCCAAGGTCACGCGCTCGGCGCTGCAGAACGCGGCCAGCATCGCGGCCCTGTTCCTCACCACCGAGGCCGTCGTCGCCGACAAGCCGGAGCCCGCTCCGGCCGGTGGCGGTGCCCCGGACATGGGTGACATGGGCGGCATGGGCTTCTGATCCCACCGCATCACCTCGAAGGCCCCCCGCCTCGCCGGGGGCCTTCGTCGTCCCACGCTCGGGGTCCTCGGCGGCATGGGGGAGCGTGCCGATGCGAGGGCGGCGTCAGCGGCCACGCGGGAAGCCCGCGAGGTCCACCTAGATGTCGATGGCGTCGAGGGCGGCGAGCACCGCTCCGGCGGCACAGGACTGGTCGCCGAGAGTGGCGCGGGTGACATGGGTGCGCTGGGCGATCGGCTCGAGCGCGTGACGGCGTAGCCCGTCGCGTAGCCCGTCGAGGAGCAGCTCGCCCGCCTCGGCCAGGTCGCCGCCCACCACGATCAGCTCAGGTCCGACGATCTGCGCCAACGTCGCGGCCGCTCGACCGAGGTGGCGACCGGCGTCCTCGATGAGTCGACGCGCCCCGAGATCGCCGTCGAGGGCACGGGAGACGAACTCGTGAACGGTGAGATCGGTCGCGAAGGTGCTGAACTGCTCGACGAGGGAGGAGCCCCCGGCATAGGCCTCGAGGCAGCCCCGGCTACCGCAACGGCACAGCGGTCCGTCCTCGTCCATCGTCAGGTGGCCGAGCTCGCCGGCGGTGCCGAGGCCGCCGTGGAACACCCGTCCGTCGAGTACCAGCCCGGCGCCGATGCCGGACGACACCTTGAGGTACGCCATCGTCCGCACCTCACCCCCCGCCCCGTGCGTGAACTCGGCGAGAGCGCCGAGATTGGCGTCGTTGTCGACGCGGACGGGCACGCCGAAGCTCTCCTCGACCGCCGCTGCCGCGTGAACGCCGACCCAGCCGGGCAGGATCGAGCCGGAGTTGATGATGCCGTCGTCGCTGATCGGCGCGGGGAGGCCGACGCCGAGCGCGTGCAGTGTCAGCGACCGGTCGTGCGCGTCGAGGAGCTGGTCGAGGAGCTCGTGGGCGACCTTGAGGGCATCGCGATAGTCGTGATCGTCGGCGAAGGCCTGGGTCTGCGAGCAGAGGATATTGCCGCCGAGGTCCGCGAGGCAGACCCGCACATGCTCGTGGCCGAAGTCGATGCCGCCGACCAGGCCTGCGGAACGGTCGATGCGTACGACCGCTCCCCGTCGCCCGGCACCGGCCGCGACGTCGACCAGTCCCGCGCGATCGAGCTCGCGCACGAGCGTGGAGACGGTGGCCGGCGCCAACGAGGTGCGCCGGGCGATCTCCGCCTGGCTGATCTCACCCGCACGCCGCACCGTGTCGAATACGAGGCGGCGATTCCGTGCGCGGAGGGCGGCTGTGGTGTGGCGGCCGGTCATGCCGCTACTGTGACGGCCCCATTCAATGACGTCAAGTAGTGAACACAAAAACGAGAAGAAGCCATCTCAGACGATATTTATCTTCAACTCTTGACGATAAAGCGTGATGCGGCGCACACTGACGTTCGTTGGATGTGATCTGAGTCGCATTCGGCGTCCCCATCAGCGCTCACTCGTGGAGGATCCCGTGAACCCCTATCGCCGCACCGCCGTGTACGGCCTCGTCGCCATCGTCTCGGTGGCCGGCCTGGCCGCCTGCGGCGCCAATAGCTCCGATGACGACGGCGATGGTGGCAAGACCATCGCCCTGCTGCTGCCCGAGACCAAGACCACCCGCTACGAGTCCTTCGACAAGCCGCTCTTCGAGGCCAAGGTCAAGGACCTCTGCAGCGACTGCAAGGTCAACTACCTCAACGCGGATCAGGACGCGTCCAAGCAACAGCAGCAGGCGGAGTCGGCGATCACCGACGGCGCCTCGGTGCTCGTCCTCGATCCGGTCGACGGCAAGGCGGCCACCGGCATCGTGAAGTCCGCCCAGTCCTCGGATGTCCCGGTCGTCGCCTACGACCGCTTCATCGAGGGTGCCGACTACTACATCTCCTTCGACAACGAGCGTGTCGGCGAGATGCAGGGCGAGGCGCTCGTCAAGGCGACCGGCGACTCGGGCGACATCCTCATGCTCAACGGGTCCCCGACGGACCCCAATGCTGCCCAGTTCAAGAAGGGCGCACACAGCGTCATCGACAAGAGCGGGCTGAACGTCCTCGCCGAGTACGACAATCCCGACTGGAGCCCGGACAACGCGCAGAAGTTCACCAGCAGCCAGCTCAACAACATCGAGCCCTCGCAGCTGGCGGGTGTCTACGCGGCCAATGACGGACAGGCCGGCGGTGTCTTCGCGGCACTCAAGGCCGCGGGTGTCACCGACTTCCCGCCGATCACCGGGCAGGACGCCGAGCTCGCCGCGATCCAGCGGATCCTCGCCGGGCAGCAGTACATGACGGTGTACAAGCCGATCAAGACCGAGGCCGATCAGGCCGCCAAGCTGGCGGTCGATCTCGTCAACGGGGACAAGCCCTCCGACACGACCGATTTCGAGGGCGTCCCGTCGTACGTCCTCGAGCCGATCTCGGTGACCAAGGACAACGTCAAGGACACGGTGGTGAAGGACAAGTTCTACTCCGTCGACGACATCTGCACGACCGAGTACGCCGCCGC
>JAEZEJ010000056.1 GCA_023417775.1 Actinomycetes bacterium
GCATCGGGCGGTCGGGCTCGGCACGGCGTCCCATCCCGGCGCCCCGGAGCGGTATTTCACGTTCTGCGCGGGCGTGGGGCTGGACGCGGAGGTCGTGCGGGAGGTGGAGCGGCGCCGCGAGGCGGGCCTGCGCGCGGATCCTTCGCTGTATGTGCGGACGGCGATACGGCATTTCTTCTCCGGCACCGATCGGCGCCATCCGTCGCTCACTTTGGAACAGCCGGGACGGCCGCCGAAATCCGGACTGTTCCTGGCGTTCATCTCCAATACGTCTCCGTGGACTTTCATGGGCCGGGTGCCGGTGAATCCGAGTCCGAAGGCGACCTTCGCGCGCGGGCTGGACGTGTTCGGGATGCGCTCCCTGGAGGTCGGCCCGACGGTGGGGGCGCTGGCCCAGATGCTGACGCCGCGAGCGCGCCCCGTTCAGGGACGGCACGTCCTCAACCTGCACGATGAGGCCGAGGTCACCGTGCGCGCGGACCGTCCCGTGGCGTTCCAGCTGGACGGCGACTACCTGGGCGAGCAGCGGACGGTCACGTTCCGTTCCGTGCCGAAGGCGATCCGCATCGTCATTTGAGACGCGCGAGCACGCATGTGAGAGCCAAGTAACACACCCGACCGATGGGTGTGACACATGCGACACCCATACTTTGAGAATCCTTTCTCAAAGGTCTTGCGTCTGCCCGCACCCTCCTGAAACGCTCAAAGTGCGCCAGCCGACAGGGGCCCCAACGCCGCCGGTCACCTGCTCGCGGCGCCGCCGAACACGCATCCCTGGACCTGGCCACAGCCACCCCGGGCGTTCGCGACATGTGAACCCGTTCACAAAGAGTGGAGCATCTCCACCACCTGACGAAGGAGTGGACCGCATGGACTGGCGCCACCGCGCAGCCTGCCGTGACGTGGACCCCGAACTCTTCTTTCCGATCGGCAACACCGGCCCCGCGATCCTGCAGATCGAGGAGGCCAAGCAGGTCTGCCGCCGCTGCGACGTGAGCGCGGCCTGCCTGCGCTGGGCGCTGGAGTCCGGCCAGGAATCCGGCGTCTGGGGCGGCATGGGCGAAGACGAACGCCGCGCGCTGCGGCGTTCTCATCGCCGTGCCCTTAGCGTCAGGCGCTAGGGCGCCTTCCTTGCGGGCTCGGCCGCGATCGCTGGCATCGCTCCGTCTCGCCTGGCGGCTCGCTGCGCGATCAGATTCTTGCTTCGCTCGAATCTGCCTTCGGACGCGATCGCAACGCTGAGGTTGTTGCGTGGTTGCGGCGGGGTTCTTACAGCCTTCCTTGGGCTTTCAGTGCTAGGTAGGCGTCGGCCAGGGCCGGGGTCCTGAACGGCTCGAGGGCCAGCACCCGCCGGGCGTCCGGAGCCGGCGCGGCACTGATCCGTGCGCGTCGTCGGCGGTGTCCACTCGGGACCGTGGTCCCGCGGCGTCGTCGTGTGCCTCGATAGGGTCGACAGCGGGCCGGTGCGAGGGTCACCGAGCCACGATGCGGACAGCGCGCACCCGCGCCCCCAGCGGCCAGGCGCGCAGGTCAGGAGGCATGCGTGACGACGATCGCAGTCCCACGGGAGGCGAGCGGCCAGCGGTTGGTGGCGGCGACGCCGGCCACCGTGGCCAAGCTCGTCCGGCTGGGGTACGACGTACTGGTCGAGGCCGGGGCGGGCGACGCGGCGACGTTCAGCGACGAGGCGTACGCGGACGCGGGCGCCAAGATCGTCGACGAGGACAGCGCGTGGGGCGCGGACGTCGTGACCGCGGTGGACGCCCCGTCCGACGAGCACGTCGCGGCGATGCGCGCGGGCGCGGTGCTCGTCGCCCAGCTCCAGCCGGCGCAGCACCCCGAGCTCGTCGACGCGCTGGCCGCCCGAGGTGTCACGGCGCTCGCGCTCGACGCGGTGCCGCGCATCTCGCGTGCGCAGTCGCTCGACGTCCTGTCGAGCATGGCGAACGTCGCGGGCTACCGGGCCGTGATCGAGGCCGCGCAGGAGTTCGGCGGGATGTTCGCGGGCCAGGTGACCGCCGCGGGCAAGACCCCGCCCGCGCGCGTCTTCGTCATCGGCGCCGGCGTCGCCGGGCTCGCGGCCATCGGGACCGCGGACTCGCTCGGCGCCCAGGTGCGCGCGTTCGACGTGCGGCCCGAGGTCGGCGAGCAGATCGAGTCGATGGGCGCGCAGTTCGTCCGTGCGCCCGAGGCGCAGCAGGAGATCAGCGCCGACGGGTACGCCAAGCCGCTGACCGCCGAGCAGGCCGCGGCCGCGCTCGACGTGTACGCGCGCGAGTGCGCCGAGGCGGACATCGTCATCACGACCGCCCTCGTGCGCGGCACCGCACCGACCACCGTGACCGCCGCGACGGTCGCTGCGATGAAGCCCGGCTCGGTCGTCGTGGACCTCGCGGCACCCGGAGGCGGCAACTGCGAGCTGACGGTGCCCGGTGAGCGCGTCGTCAGCGACAACGGCGTGGTCGTGCTCGGCTGGACGGACCTCGTCGGTCGCATGCCGCAGCACTCGTCGCAGCTGCTCGGCACCAACATCGTGCACCTCATGCAGCTGCTCACGCCGGGCAAGGACGGCGCCCTGGTGCTCGACCTCGACGACCCGGTGCAGCGCGGCATGACTGTCGCGCACGAGGGCGAGGTGATGTGGCCTCCGCCGCCGGTCGCGGTCTCGGCCGCCCCGCAGGCCGTCCAGGCCGGTCCGTCCGAGCAGGAGCGCGCCGCGCAGGCCGCTGCCGCGCAGGAGGCGGCCGCCACCAAGGCCAAGCGCCGCACGATCGGGTACGCGCTCGCGGCCGTGCTGCTCACGCTCGGCATCTCGTTCGCGCCGACGGCGTTCCTCGGGCACTTCACGGTCTTCGTGCTCGCCGTGTTCGTCGGGTACTACGTGATCTCGAACGTGTCCCACTCGCTGCACACACCGCTCATGGCGCAGACGAACGCGATCTCGGGGATCATCCTCGTCGGTTCGCTGCTGCAGATCGGCTCCGACAACCTCGTCGTGACGGTCCTGGCGTGCGTCGCCGCCGCCGTGGCGAGCATCAACATCTTCGGCGGGTTCCTGGTCGCGAACCGGATGCTCCGCATGTTCCGACGGGGGGCATGAGATGACACTCGTGACGCTGGCTCAGGCCACGTACCTGCTGGCCGCGGTCCTGTTCGTGCTGTCCCTGGCGGGGCTCAGCAAGCAGGAGACCGCGCGCCGCGGCAACGTGCTCGGGATGATCGGCATGGTCCTGGCGCTGGCCGCGACGATCGCCCTGGCGCTCGAGGCGTCGCAGCGTCCCGCGCTCGTGACGGCGCTGCTGATCGCGCTCGTGCTGGGCGTCGGCGCGGTCGTCGGCACGTGGCGGGCACGTGAGGTCGAGATGACCCAGATGCCCGAGCTCATCGCGATGCTGCACTCGTTCGTCGGTGTGGCCGCGGTGCTCGTCGGCTACAACTCCTACCTCACGGAGCCGCCGCACGGCGTGCACCTCGTCGAGGTGTTCCTCGGGGTGTTCATCGGTGCCGTGACGTTCACCGGCTCGATCGTCGCGTACCTGAAGCTGTCCGCGAAGATCAAGAGCGCTCCGCTCACGCTGCCGGGCCGCAACCTGCTGAACCTCGGCGCGGTCGTCGTCTCGCTCGGGCTGCTCGGCTGGTTCGTCGCCGCGCCCTCGATCTGGCCGCTGCTGCTCATGACCGTCATCGCGCTCGCGCTCGGCTGGCACCTGGTCGCGGCGATCGGCGGCGGCGACATGCCCGTCGTGGTCTCGATGCTCAACTCGTACTCCGGGTGGGCCGCGGCCGCGGCCGGCTTCATGCTGAGCAACGACCTGCTGATCGTGACCGGCGCCCTCGTCGGTGCCTCCGGTGCGATCCTGTCGTACATCATGTGCCGGGCCATGAACCGGTCGTTCATCTCGGTCATCCTGGGCGGCTTCGGCGCCGAGGAGGGCGCTGCCGCGCCGAGCGCCGGCGGGCCCGTCGGCGAGCACAGCGAGATGTCCGCGGCGGAGGTGGCGAACGTCCTGGCCGACGCCCGCTCGGTCGTCATCACGCCGGGCTACGGCATGGCGGTGGCGAAGGCGCAGTACCCCGTGGCGGACCTGGTCGAGAAGCTGCGGGCGCGCGGCGTGCAGGTGCGGTTCGGCGTGCACCCCGTCGCGGGGCGCCTGCCAGGGCACATGAATGTGCTGCTCGCCGAGGCGAAGGTGCCGTACGACATCGTCCTGGAGATGGACGAGATCAACGACGACTTCTCCGACACCAGCGTCGTGCTCGTCATCGGCGCCAACGACACGGTCAACCCCGCCGCCTCCGAGGACCCGACCAGCCCGATCGCGGGTATGCCGGTGCTGCACGTCTGGGAGGCCGAGAATGTCATCGTGTTCAAGCGCTCGATGGCCGCGGGCTATGCGGGAGTTCAGAACCCGCTGTTCTTCCGCGAGAACACCCAGATGCTCTTCGGCGATGCCAAGGAACGCGTCGAAGACATCATCCGCAACCTCTAAGAGAGATAGCAGGCTCGCCGAGCGTGGGTTGCGGCGAAGCCGGGCCCTCTGAGCAAGGCAGAGGGCTCGCCGGGCCCTCGAGGTGAGGTGGTGGGAGGCTCGCCGCGTGTTAGGTGAGCCCTCCAGGCGCGGGTTCGGCTCCGGTCCCGCTCTCGAGCGCGCGCACGAGTCCTCGCTCGCGGTCGCGGACCGCGACGGCGGCCTCGACGAAGCCGGTCACGAGGGTGGACTCGCCGGATCGCTCGAGACGGGCGATCCCGATGGCCGACGGGGGATAGTCGTCGATGTCGATGAACCGGACCCCCGGATAGGGCAGGTAGCGGCGGGCCGCCGCCGGGGTGATGCTGCACGCCATGCCGGCCGCCACGACCTCCATCTCCTCGCTCTGGGAGTTCGTCTCGACCACCCGCGTCGATCGACCGCCGAGGGTCCAGAAGTCGCGCCATACCGGGTCATCGGTCCTGCCGATGGCGATGGGCTCGCCGAGTAGATCCCCGACCCGGACCCGTTCCCGCCTGCTCAGCCGGTGGGCGGCGCTCACGCCGACGACACACGGCTCTGTGAACAACGTCTGGGTGACGAGACCCTGCTGACGGCAGGGGAGCCGGATGAAGGCCACATCCGTCTCTCCCGAAATGAGGCCCGCTGACGGATCGGCAAGACCGAACTCGTGCAGTTCGACCCGCGCGGCGGGGAAGCGCGCGGTGAACTCGCTCAGGATGTGCGTCGTCAGCTCGAGTGCGGCACCCACGATGAATCCCACTCGGAGCGTGGCGTGCTCGCCGCGCCCGGCGCTGCGGGCCCGCTCCACCCCCTGATCGAAGAGTGCGAGTGCATCGCGGGTACTGATGAGGAAGGCCTCGCCCGCTGCGGTCAACTCCACCTTGCGGGAGGTGCGCTCGAAGAGCGGGGTTCCGATCTCGGACTCCAGATCGCTGATCTGCTTGCTGAGCGACTGCTGGGCGAGGAACAACCGGGCGGCGGCACGGGTGAAATGCAGTTCCTCCGCGACGGTGACGAAGGCCCGCAACCGGCGTAGATTCACATAAACAGCCTCTGTGTTGTAGATCACCACGAATTTAGTGTTTCACATCACATGTCGGTCGATGGAAGTCTGAGGCTCCGCGTCGAGCCGAGGAGATCATCCATGAGTTTCACCGTCAATGTCAGCGCCGAACCCGCCGACCTCGACCCTGCCGTGACCGGCGATGCCGGTGCGATCGAGGAGCTCCGGTCTGCCTTCGCCGCACAGCGCGCCGCCGTCGTGGGCCGCCCGGCGCCCACCCTGGAGGAGCGTCGCCGGCATCTCGGTGCGCTCGCGGCCGTGATCCTGGCTCACCGTGACGACATCCGCGCGGCACTCAGCGCAGACTTCGCCGTCCACCCGGAAGGATTCTCCGATCTCGTGGAGGTCCTGGGGGTCGCAGGACGCGCCGGCTACGCCGCCGAGCACCTCGGGGAGTGGATGCAGCCGGAGATCCGCGAGGCCGATCCGGCCCTCTTCGGCACCGCTCAGGTCGAGCTCAGTCGCGAGCCCAAGGGTGTCGTCGGCATCATCTCGCCCTGGAACTTCCCCTTCGAACTGTCGCTGGGCCCGCTGGCCGACATCCTCGCGGCGGGCAACCGGGCCGTCCTCAAGCCCTCGGAGCACACGCCGGCCTGCTCGGACCTGCTGCGGCGGATGATGGCGGAGACCTTCGAGCCCGAGCAGGTGACTGTCGTCACCGGTGGCGTCGAGCTGGCCCAGGAGTTCTCGACCCTCGCCTGGGACCATCTGCTGTACACCGGCAATCCGGAGGTCGGACGCCTGGTCGCCCGCGCGGCGGCCGAGAACCTGGTGCCGACCACCCTCGAACTGGGTGGCAAGTGTCCCGCGATCGTGAACGAGGACAGCGTCTCGGCCGCGACAGTCGCACAGATCGTCGGCACCAAGCTCGTCAAGAGCGGCCAGATGTGCATCAGCGTCGACTACTGCCTGGTTCCGCGCGCAGCACTGGAGGATGTCGTCCGGCTGATCCAGGACCACCTGCGCGACCGCATGCCGTCCTATGCGTCGTCCGCCGACTGCACCGGCATCATCACCGAGCGTCACCTCGATCGTCTGCTCGGACTCGTCGACGAGGCGCGTGAGCGTGGCGTACCGGTGGTGGAGACCGAAGACGCGCCGCCGAACCGGGAGACCCGCCAGCTGCCGCTCACCCTCGTCATCGACCCGCCGGACGACCTCGGCCTGATGCGCGAGGAGATCTTCGGTCCGATCCTGCCGATCAAGGCCTACGACACGCTCGACGAGGCGATCGCCTATGTCGCCGCCGGAGACCGTCCTCTCGGGCTCTACGTGTTCAGCCAGGACGAGGCGGCGACGCAACGGGTGCTGGCGCGCACATCGTCGGGCGGTGTCTCGGTCAATGCCTGCGCCGTCCAGGGCGCGGTGCCGTCGCTCGGCTTCGGGGGGATCGGCCGCAGCGGCACGGGCCGCCACCACGGCATCGACGGGTTCCGCGAGTTCTCCAACCCGCGGGGCATCGTGCGTCGGGGGTCAGATGACCTGATCGAGGTGATGCACCCGCCCTATGGCGAGCTGATCGACGCGGTCGTCGACGCGGCCCTCGGGGCGGGCGCTGAGGAGGATGCGCAGTGACCGGTGGTCGGCCGGTGGGCGAGGGAGGTCCGTCGGCATGAGCGGATGGAGCAACTGGACCGGTGATGAAGGCTGCACACCTGATCAGTTCCGGCAACCGAGCTCGGTGGACGAAGTGGCCTCGGCGACGAAGGAGGCCGCCGAGGCCGGGCGGACGGTCCGGGTCGCGGGGGCAGGGCACTCGTTCAGCGATCTGGTCTGCACCGACGGCCTGCTGCTCAATCTCGACCGGTTGAGCGGTCTCCACCAGGTCGACGTGGAGGCGGGTCTGGTCACCGTGGGCGCAGGGACGCGGCTCGCCGACCTGAATCTCGCGCTGGCCTCGTATGGACTGGCGCTGGCGAATCTCGGCGACATCGACCGGCAGAGCGTCGCGGGCGCGATGTCGACCGCCACCCACGGCACTGGGCGCACGCTGGGCAACCTGGCGACACTGGTCGACGCCGTCGAGCTCGTGCTCGCGGACGGCAGTGTGCTGACCTGCGACGGATCCGATGCCGAGCTCCTGCGCGCCGCGCGAGTCAGCCTGGGCGCGCTCGGCGTCATCACCGCCTACCGCCTGTGCGTCGTCCCGGCCTTCGCCCTGCACGCGCAGGCACGGACCATGCCGCTGGCCGAGGTACGCGGCAGGCTCGACGAACTCGTCGACGCGAACGATCACTTCGAGTTCTTCGTCTTCCCGCACGCGGACGCGGCGCTGGCGAAGATGAACAACCGGACCGATGAGCCGCTGCGACCGCCGAGGGAGCTGGCGCAGCGGGTGTCGGAGTTCCTCGAGAACGGAGTGGTCGAGGCCGCATCGCGGATCGGTCGCCGGTTCCCGTCGCGCATCCCGATGCTGAACCGCTCGGTCACCCGGCTGATGACCCCGTCGGCCTGTGTCGACGAAAGCCATCGGGTCTTCGCCAGCCGTCGCTCGGTCCGTTTTACCGAGATGGAGATCGCGGTGCCGCGGGCCGCCTGCATCGCGGTGCTCGACGAGATCCGCGCCACCATCGACCGTCGACGCCTCGACGTGGGCTTCCCGATCGAGGTGCGCTTCGTGGCCGCGGACGACGGGGCTCATCTGAGTCCCTCGTACGGCCGGGAGACGGCCTATCTCGCGGTCCACATGTATCGCGGCATGCCGTGGGAGGCGTATTTCCGCGCGGTGCAGGACATCGCCCTCGCCCACGATGGGCGTCCGCACTGGGGCAAGCGTCATCTCCTGGACTCGGAGACCCTCGCCGGCCTCTACCCGGCCTGGGACCGATTCCAGGAGGTCCGTGGTCGTCTGGACCCCCAGGGAGTCTTCACCAATGGTCACCTGCGCCGGGTCCTCGGGCCGGTGCGGCAGAGCGAGGTGCACCATGCGGATCGATGAGCTGCAGACGCCGGCGCTGGTGGTCGAGCAGGCGGCGCTGCGTCGCAATCTCGACCGGATGACCGCCGCCCTGCCCGGGTCGCGACTCCGGCCGCACGTCAAGGCGCACAAGTGCACGAGCCTGGCCCGGCTCCAGTACGAGAACGGTCACCGCGGCTTCACCTGCGCCACCATCCGCGAGGTCGAGGTCATGGCCGGAGAAGGACTCGGCGAGGATCTCCTGCTGGCGAACGAGGTCCTGGATGCGCGCCGACTGGGCCGTGTGGTCGAGGCCGGTCACCGCGTCACCGTCGCCGTGGACTCGCCTCAGACGGTCCATGCGGCCGCCGCGGGCGGTGTCCGCGAGGTGGTGGTCGACGTCAACGTCGGTCTGCCGCGTTGCGGATGCCCGCCCGAGGAGGCGGGGCGGATCGCGGATCTGGCGCGGCGTGAGGGCCTGAGCGTCCGTGGGGTGATGGGGTACGAGGGTCATCTGATGCTCGTCCAGCCGGAGACCGACCGGCGGGCGCAGACCCGTCAGGCGATGGAGCTGCTGGTGAACGCCGCGGCCGATGTCGGCGGTGAGCTGGTCAGTGCGGGCGGTACCGGCACCTATGACCTGAACATCTGGGCCAACGAGATCCAGGCCGGTTCCTACGCCCTGCTGGATACCGCCTACGGCGAGCTCGGTCAGTCTTTCGAGCAGGCCCTCTTCGTACGAGGTCGCGTCATCTCGTCCTCGACGGAGTGGGCGGTGGTGGACGTGGGCTTGAAGTCATTGAGCCTCGATCACGGCCTGCCGCGTATCGACGGGCACGAGATCTGGTTCTGCTCCGACGAGCACACCACCTTCCAGGCCGCCGACGGTCGACTCCCCGAGATCGGGTCGACCTTGCAGGTCGCCCCTTCGCATGTGGATCCGACGGTCGCCCTGCACGACCGGATATACGTCGTGGACGGCGATCAGGTGATCGACGAGTGGGCTGTGGACATGCGGGGGTGGAGATGAGACCTCCGTCGCGACCCCCCGTCCACCTCCCTCCAGCCCGCCCGCGCCGGAGGTAGTCCCTTCGTCCGTCCTCTCACCCCATCCGGCTCCACTCACCGCTCCCTGGGAGAAACCATGTCGACCTCACCCACCAGCCCCCCGGCCACCACATCGGCCTCATCGACCGGTCGCCTCGGCACGCACCACCTCGTTCTGATGATCGTCGCGGCGGCCGCGCCGCTCGGCGTCGCCGTCGGCAATCTGCCGGCCGGTCTCGTGTTGGGCAATGGCGTCGGGCTCCCCGCCGCCTTCCTGGTCGCCGCGCTCGTCATCGCCTGTGTGGCCATCGGATTCATCCGACTCGCGCGCGAGGTCCATGCCGACGGTGGCTTCGTCGACCTCGTCCGGGCCGGCCTCGGCGACGGCTCGAGCCTCGCGGTCGCCTATCTGACCGGCGTGGCCTATTGGACGGGCTCGCTGTCCCTCGCGGCGTCCTTCGGCTACTTCAGCGCCCTCATCGCCGAGACGCTGGGCATCGACGTGCCCTGGTGGGTGCTCACCTTCGCGGCCTTCGCGCTCGTGCTGTTCCTCGGACGCCGAGCCGCCGACCTGTCGGCGAAGATGCTGCTCCTGCTCCTCGCCGCCGAGGTGGCGGTCCTGCTGGTCCTCAACGCGGCCATCCTCGTCCGGCACGGTGCCGCCGCGCTGCCGCTCGAGGTCTTCAGCCCGGAGAATGTCCTCTCCGGCAATATCGGCCCCGCCGTCCTCGTGGGCTTCACGAGCTTCATCGGCGTCGAGTCCGCCATCCTCTACACTCGTGAGACCCGAGACCCGGCCCGATCGATGCCCCGAGCGACCTTTGCGGCGATCGGCGTGATCGGCACGCTCTACGTGCTGACGGCGTGGCTGGTGATCGGTGGTCTGGGGACGGCGACGGCGGTGGAACAGGCGGGCGAGCTCGAGGGCGAGCTGGTCTTCGCGCTCGGACAGAACGAGCTCGGGGACACCTTCCTGGCGCTGCTCCAGATCGTCTTCGTGACCTCGCTGCTGGCGTGTTTCGTGGCGCTGCACAATGCCAGCTCGCGGTACACCCAGACGCTCGCGAGCCGCGGTGCGCTGCCGCGACGTCTCGCGGTCGTGCACCCGACACATCTCGCGCCCTCGGCCGCCTCGACGGCCTTGGTGGGCGTGGGCGTGGTGCTGTTCATCGTCTTCGCCGCCCTCGGCGCCGCGCCGTATATCGGCATCGCGACCTCGTTGACCGGCCTCTTCACGCTCGGCATCGTGCTCGCACAGGCGATCGTCTCGATCTCGGTCGTCGTCTACTTCCGTCGTGCCGGCACCGCTCCGTCGTTCACGACCTTCGTCGCCCCGGTGCTCGGTGCGGTGGGTGCGCTGCTGGCCTCGCTGGCGATCGTGACCAACTACTCGGTGCTCACCGGCTCAACATCGACCGCGGCGCGCTTGGTGCCGCTGGTCCTGTTGGCGGTGTTCGTCGCCGGCTATGTCGTGCAGGCTCGCCGCGGTGGGCGCGAGACCGAGCTGCCGCGGCCGTGACGTCAGCCGCGAGCTCGTAGGTCGACGGGGGCGAGCTCACGGACGGCGGCCCAGACGATGAAGGCGCCGCCGATCAGCACGGCACTCAGCGACCAGAGCAGGCGCATGATGCCGCTGTACACGCCGAGCACACTGCTCAGAGCACGTTGGCTGAAGAGATCGAGCTGATAGGTGATGGCGTGGAGGACGGCGCCGGAGGTCGCCTCCAGCACGACGGCCGCGATCAGTGCGATGACACCGGCGATGAGGAGCGATCGTGCGGTCCGGGGCATGGGGATCACCTTCCCGAAGGATCGTGGACCCTCGAGCCTAGGAGATCCAGGCCCTCACCGCATTCTCAAACGGACCGCTAGGTCCGCCAGGCTCGGGATCAGACGACCCCGTACAGGCGATCGCCTGCGTCGCCGAGACCCGGCACGATGTAGCCGTTCTCGTCGAGCCGCTCGTCGACGGCCGCCGTCACGACGGTGACCGGCACGTCGATGTGCTCGAGCTCCTTCTCCAGGCGACGGACGCCCTCAGGAGCGGCCAGCAGCGTGATGGCGGTGATGTGGTCGGCGCCGCGCTTGACCAGGAAGTCGAGCGCCATCGCCAGGGTGCCGCCGGTGGCGAGCATCGGGTCCAGCACATAGCACTGGCGCCCGGACAGGTCCTCGGGCAGACGCTCGGCATAGGTCTCGGCCTGCAGGGTGTCCTCATTGCGGATCATGCCGAGGAAGCCGACCTCGGCCGTGGGGAGCAGCCGCTGCATTCCCTCGAGCATGCCCAGTCCGGCGCGCAGGATCGGCACCACGAGCGGGGCGGGAGTGGAGAGGCGCACACCGGTCGTCGGAGCGACCGGGGTCTCGATCGCCGCCGGCTCCACGCGCACCTCGCGGGTGGCCTCATAGGCCAGCAGCGTCACGAGCTCCTCGGTCAGCCGGCGGAAGGTGGGCGAGTCGGTCGTCGTCTGCCGCAGCACGGTGAGCTTGTGGGCGACGAGGGGATGATCGAGGACGTGAACCTGCATGCCCTGAGCCTAACGGTCGTCGTGCCTGCCGATGTCGTGAACTCCGGGTGCGCGGCCGTCGGCCGTGTGAGTGGCGGGGTGTCGCCTGCGTCTGTCACGATGGCGGACGGGACTGTGGCGAGCCAGGAGGAATCGTGACCGAGGACGATGTTGACTTTGTGGTGGCCGCCTATCGGGACGACGGCGACTGGTCGGTCATGGAGCTGTCGCCGGGGCTGGGGGAGGACTTCGCCGGGCTGAGCGAGGCGCTGCGTCGATTCCCCTCGGAGGTGGGCACTCTCGCGTTCGTCTCCGTCAAGGACGACTTCTTCGCGATCGTGCGTCGTAGTGGGCAGCAGGTCCGCGTCCTGCTGTCCGACAACACGGCCACCCTCGACTACCCGCTGGCGGCCGATATCGCCGAGGCGCTCGATGCTCCCGATCCCGATGACGATGATCCGGTCGAGCCGATCGGCGATCTGGAGATCCTCGCCGATCTCGGCGTGGCCTCGGTCGAGCTGTCGCTGCTGTGCGAGGACGACGACCTGTATCCCGACGATGTCCTGCTCGACATCGCCGAACGGCTCGGCTTCCGCGACCAGTTGGAGACGATCGTCGGGTGAGCGACGAGGCGTGGATGCTCCGCGCCCTCGAGCTGGGAGCGCACGCGGCGGCCGCCGGCGATGTGCCGGTCGGTGCGCTGGTGATCGGCCCCGACGGGTCGATCCTCGGCGAGGGGCGCAACACCCGCGAGCGTGATCTCGACCCGACGGGACATGCGGAGATCGTCGCGATGCGTCGGGCTGCGCTGGCGCTGGGGGAGTGGCGGCTGGAGGGGTGCACGCTGGTCGTCACCCTGGAGCCCTGCACCATGTGCGCCGGAGCCTTGGTCTCGGCGCGGGTCGAGCGGCTCGTCTTCGGCGCCTTCGACGAGAAGGCCGGCGCCGTGGGCTCGCTGTGGGATGTGGTGCGCGACCGCCGCCTCAATCACCGCCCCGAGGTGCATGCCGGGGTCCTCGCCGAGGAGTCGAGCGCGCTGCTGCGCGAGTTCTTCATCGATCGCCGCTGACACTCAACGGGTTGGCGGTCCCGACACCGTGAGACGACCCCGGGGTGCTCTCAGGGTCGTCTCAGGGCGGAACCTGAGTGACGGGGGGTCCCGTCATTTCTAGGCTGTGGGTCATGACCACCAGCACCGTGGCCGCCCAGGCCCGCGACCTCGTCAAGATCTACGGCAAGAACGATGCCGAGGTGCACGCCCTCGACGGCGTCACCCTCGACATCCTCGACGGCGAGTTCACCGCCGTCATGGGCCCCTCGGGGTCGGGCAAGTCCACCCTCATGCACTGCATGGCCGCCCTGGACGCGCCGTCCGCCGGATCGGTCGTCATCGGCGATACCGAGCTCGCCGCGCTCAAGGACAAGGACCTCACGCGGCTGCGCCGCGATCGGGTCGGCTTCGTGTTCCAGGCGTTCAACCTGGTCCCGACCCTGACGGCCGAGGAGAACATCCTCCTGCCGCTGTCCATCGCCGGTCGCAAGCCCGATGAGGACTGGTACCGCCAGGTCATCGAGGCCGTCGGACTGGCCGACCGGCTCAAGCACCGTCCCAATGAGATGTCCGGCGGTCAGCAGCAGCGGGTCGCCTGCGCCCGTGCGCTCGTCGGACGACCCTCGATCGTCTTCGCCGACGAGCCCACCGGCAATCTCGACAGCACCTCCGGTGCCGAGGTGCTCGGCTTCCTGCGGCGCAGCGTCGACGAGTTCGGGCAGACCATCGTCATGGTGACGCACGATCCGGTCGCCGCCTCGTACACCGACCGGGTCGTCTTCCTGGCCGACGGCGTCGTCGTCGACGAGCTGCGCCGGCCGACGGCGGAGACCGTGCTCGAGCGCATGACCGCCCTGCAGCAGCGTGCCATGGGCACGCCGCAGGAGGGCTGAGCCCGATGCTGAAAGTCACGCTGCGCAATCTGCTCGCGCGCAAGGTACGGCTCATCCTCAGCGCCTTCGCGATCGTGCTGGGCATCGCCTTCGTCGCCGGATCACTGGTCTTCACCGACACCATGGGCAAGAGCTTCGACAACATCGTCTACGGCACGGTCTCGGACGTGAACGTGCGATTCGAGGACTCGGGTCAAGCCGGCTTGGAGAATCAGGTCAACCTCGACGACCGCTCCATGCCCGCCTCCCTCGTGCAGTCCATCGCGGAGGTCGACGGGGTGGCCCGGGCTGACGGCAATGTCGAGGGGATGGGCCTCTTCGTCAAGAAGAAGGACGGCACGCTGCTCGGCGGCACCGGCGCCCCGACGCTCGCCTTCAACTGGAATGACGCGCCCAATGCGGACGGCAACCAGATCGCCACGATCAGCCGGGGCGAGGTTCCCGAGGGACCCGACGAGGTGGCCATCGATGAGCGATCGGTCGAGAACGCCGGCTACGAGCTCGGCGACACCGTCGAGATGTTCACCACCGGCGCCGAGCCGCAGGTCGAGGCGAAGCTGGTCGGCATCGTGGAGTTCGCGGGAGGCGGCCTGGCCGGTGCCACGCTCGTCACCTTCGACACCCCGCGGGCCCAGGAGCTGTTCCTGGACGGCGAGGACGCCTACTCCTCGGTCTCCGTCGAGGCCGAGCCCGGGGTCTCGCAGACCGAGCTCGCCGACCGGGTCGCCCAGGTGCTCCCCGACGGCACCGAGGCGGTCACCGGCGACGATCTCGCCGACGAGACCCAGTCGATCATCAACACGGTCCTCGGATTCCTCAACACCTTCCTGCTCGTCTTCGCCGCGATCGCGCTGGTCGTGGGCACCTTCCTCATCGTCAACACCTTCTCGATCCTGGTCGCACAGCGCAGCCGGGAGCTGGCGCTGCTGCGGGCCATGGGCGCCTCGCGCGGCCAGGTGACGCGGTCCGTGCTGACGGAGGCCTTCGCCGTGGGCGTGCTGGGCTCGACCCTCGGCCTCGTCCTCGGTTATGGGCTCGCGGGGGTGCTGAAGGCGATCTTCGGCCAGTTCGGACTCGACCTGTCGGGCACCGCGCTGGTCTTCGCGCCGCGCACGGTCGTCGTCTCCTATGTCGTCGGCATCGTGGTGACGATGGTGGCGGCGTGGTTCCCGGCCCGCCGGGCCGCCAAGGTGCCGCCAGTGGCAGCGATGCGCGACGATGTCGCCTTGCCTGAGGGCACGATCCGCAAGCGGCTCATCGTCGGTGTCGCCTTCGCCGCCGCCGGTGCGGCGCTCATGGCGACCGGGCTGTTCGGCGATGTTCCGAAGGCGCCCGCCTGGATCGGCATCGGCATCTTCCTCGTGCTCATGGCAGTGGCGCTCACGAGCCCGGTGACCGCGCTGCCGGTCATCGCGGTCGCGGGTCTGCTCAACCGGACGCTGTTCGGTGCGGTCGGCCGGTTGGCGACCGAGAACGCCCGCCGCAATCCGCGGCGGACGGCGGCCACCGCCTCGGCGCTGATGATCGGTCTCGCGCTCGTGACGACGATGTCGGTGCTCGGCTCCTCGATCAACCGGTCCATCGAGGCGGGGGTCGACGAGCAGTTCACCACCGACTTCCTGGTGTCCAATGCGATCGGGCAGCCCTTCTCGACGACGGTGGCCGAGGATGTCGCCGTGCTGCCGGGCGTCGGGGAGGTCTCCGCGGAGCAGAACATCGCCTTCGGGGTCGATGACCGTGCCGTCTACGGGTCGGCGGTCGACCCGGCCTCGCTGGATCGCATCTTCGAACTCAGCTATGTCTCCGGCCAGGCTCCGGAGTCGACCGATCAGATCGCCGTCAACGAGACGACGGCCGATCAGCTCGGCGTGGGCGCCGGCGATCGGCTGGACCTGACCTTCCCGGGGGCCCAACGACCTGTGACGGTCAGCGGCGTCTATGCCGATACCTATGTCGTCGGCCCGTCGCTGGTGCTGCGCGATCTCGTCGAGGAGGTCGGCCTGAAGCGCGCGGACTCCTATCTCGCGGTCAACGCGGCGCCCGGGGCCGACCTGGGCGAGGTCGGCGATGAGATCACCGCGGCGGTCGCCGACATCCCGACGGTCACGGTGCAGGACAAGCAGGAGTTCGCCGACGCCCAACGGGCGCAGGTGAACCAGCTGCTCTACCTGATCTACGCGCTGCTCGGCCTGGCGATCGTGATCGCGGTGCTCGGCATCATCAACACCCTCTCGCTCAGCGTGATCGAGCGGACCCGCGAGGTCGGCCTGCTGAGGGCCGTGGGCCTGTCGCGTCGTCAGCTGCGCCGGATGGTGCGCCTGGAGTCGATGGCCATCGCGGTCCTGGGGGCGTTGCTGGGCATCGCCTCGGGCCTGTTGTTCGGTGTCTCCCTGCGCAGTGCGTTCAGCGATGAGGGCATCACCCACCTGGACATCCCGTGGGTGCAGCTGGTGGTCTTCGTCGCGGTCGCGGCGGTGGTCGGCGTGCTGGCGGCGGTGCTGCCGGCGTGGCGCGCCTCGCGGCTCAACGTCCTGCGCGCCATCGCCACCGACTGAGGGGTCAGCCGCCCGGCGCGGGTACGGGGGCGACCTCATCGCCGCTCATCGATGAGGTCGACCCGTACCGCCGTGACGGATGACATTCCGGTGGCATCCGTCCGGAACAGGAGGTTGGCGGTAGCCTGATGCCGACAGTGACGGGAGATCGACGTGCGGCAGCTGGCTCCACCTGGTGACGCCGAGCGTCCGGTACTGCGTCGAGCGGAGCGCGAGGCGGCCTCCTGGGGGCATCCGGAGGTCGATGTCGAGCACCTCCTGCTCGCGCTGGCCGACCTCCCGGGCCCGGCCCGCGGCCTCCTGCTCGCCAATGGCGTCTCCTATGTCATCGCCTCGCTGGCCTTCGAGCGGCAGCTCGGGAATGGTCGCGTCACCCACCGCGCGCGCATCGAGCGGGCGAGCGAGCATCGATCGACCGCGGGCCGGGAGCTGAGCTGGTCGCCTCGCGCCCTCGAGGCCGTTCGCGGGGTGGAGTCCGGCAGCGACCTCGACCTCTTGGTGGCCGTCCTCACGGAGGGGTCCGGTGCGGCGGTCGACCTCCTCGACGCGGTGGGCACGAGTCCGAGCGTGGTGCTGGGCGCCGTGGCCCGTTCCGGGGGTCCGAGGATGCGCCGGGCGACCGGCACCAGGAGCCTCAGCATCGCGCACGCCGTACGGATCGAGGTGCCGGCGGCAGTCGTCTGGTCCGAGGTCGACGACCCGATGCGCTGGCCGTTGGCCCGCCCGGATCTCTCGGTCCGCGAGCGTGAGGCGGGGCAGTGGGAGTACACCGCGACCCGATCGACGACCACCGTCACCGGGTTGATCACCCTGCTGGCCCGGGTGGCTCCCTGGGGCGTGACCTTCGAGGTGACGTGGGACGGACGGTCCGAGGCGCAACGGCATTCCTTCGTCGTCGTGGAGGAGGCGCCGGAGGCCACCACCCTGGAGCTGTATGTGCAGTCCGATTTCCGTTCCTCCGCACCGGCCTGGGTGCGCCGCCGGCTCGCTCGCACCGTCGAACGAGCGTCCCGGCGCCGGGCACGCGAGGAGCTGGACGCCGTAGCGCGGCACCTGGAGCAGTTCGGCCGCTGAGCTCACACGGCCCAGGCGGCGAGCGGGACCGTGAGCAGGCAGGCGACGGCACCGAGCGAGACGAAGCGGATCCACGGCACCCGCACGCCCGCGGCTTCGAGGCGCTGATGCCACAGCAGCGTCGCGAGGGAGGCCCACGGGGTCACGAGGGGACCGGCATTGACGCCGACGAGCAGGGCGATGAGGGATCGGGGGTCGGCGGCGATCGGCTCGAGAGCCAGGTAGGCGGGCAGGTTGTTGACCAGATTGGCCGCGACGGCACCGAGTGAGGCGACGGCGAGCGGCGATGACACCTCGATCGCGTCGATCCGATCGGCCGGGAAGGCCTTCAGCAGGGACTCCATCGCCACGAAGAGGCCGGCGGCGAACACGAGCAGGGGCCACGGCACCAGCGATGGGCGCAGGCACCGTCGATCCTCCCGGACGAGGGCGATGAGGCCGAGCACGATCGCCGCGACCGTCGCCGGGATCCACGGCGGCAGCCCGGAGACCAGGGCGGGCAGCAGGAGGAGCAGGACCCCGCACGACCAGCGCCGTCGGCGCGGATCGGTCGTCTCCTCGGGGATCACGGAGCGATAGCGCCGGCGCAGCGTCCGGAGGAAGACCAGGGCGATGATCGCCATGGGCACCAGGATCGCGACGACGGCCGGACGCCAGGTCAGCGCCGCGAATCCCCCGGGAGTCGGGGAGTCGAGGCGCTGATGGGCCAGCAGATTGGTCAGGTTCGACACCGGCAGCAGCAGTGAGCCGGTATTCGCGAGCCAGACGGTCGTGATGGCGAAGGGCAGCGGATCCAGTCCGAGCCGCCGCGCCGTGAGCACGACGACGGGGGTGAGCAGCACGGCGGTCGTGTCGAGCGAGAGGAACACGGTCGACACGACGGCGAGGGCGGCGAAGACCAGCCAGAGCAGCCACACCCGGCCGCGTCCGAGTTGCTCGGCACGGTGGACGAACATCGCGAACACGCCGGCCCGGTCCGCCAGCTCGGCGACGACGCTGATCGCCGCCACGAAGGCCAGCACCGGCGCGGTCCGCGCGATGAGCTCGCGCAGAGCGCCGGCCGGGAGCAGGCCGGTCGCGGCCGCGGCGAGGCCCGCGG
>JAEZEJ010000100.1 GCA_023417775.1 Actinomycetes bacterium
CGGCGACGGTGAGATCACCGTCGCCGCGGGGGACGACCGGCGCACGGTGACCATCGCCAGCGAGCCCGTGATGACGCTGCCCGAGCCCGCAGCGGCGACGAGTCACTGGGCACGGGCCCTCGGCGCGGACGTGCCGCCCCAGGCCCTCGGCTCTCCCTATGTCCGCAGCCTGATGCAGGTGTGCGAGCAGCTGGAGTACGAGCGCGGCACCGGTCTGTTCACCGAGCCGGTGACCCCAGCCGTGGTCGAGGAGGATCGGAGGGAGGCGGTCGAATTGTTCCAGCAGGCGCCACCCGATCACCTTCGCGCTCTGGGCGTCTCGCAGTGCGAGGGATGGCCGGTGCTCATCCTCGGCGTGAAGTGGCACGATGTCGAGTTCCCGGCGGCCATGAGCGGTGGGACCCCGGTGATCCGCTATCTCCAGCTGCCCATCGTGGCGTTCGATGAGGAGGAGCCATGACAGATGTCATCCGCACCGGTGACGTCGTCCCACTGGGGGAGCGGGGCCGAGCCCGGAAGGGTGGAGTCCATGAGCAGAGACATGATGTCGTCCTTGGCCTCGACCTTCGACTCCCTTCCCCTCGTCCTGCAGATCGCCGTGGTCATCGGCATCGGCGTGGTGCCCTTCCTCGAGAGCTATGTCGGCGCCTTCGTGGGCACCTTGGTCGGTCTGCCGGCCCCGGTCGCGCTGATCGCGGCCGTGCTCGGCAACGCCCTCGCCGTGCTGGTGGCCGTCGCCCTGGGGAGCAGGATCGCGGATCGGCGGACGATGCGACGTGACCGGCCCCGCACCCCGCGTCAGGAGAAGGTCATCGCCCGCGTCGATCGGTGGGGCGTGCCGGTGGCCAGCCTGCTCGCGCCGATGGTGTTCGCCATCTCCCTGACGGCCTTCATCATGACGACGGCCGGGCTGGCGCGCCGGCAGGTCCTCGTGTGGCAGATCGCCGCGGTCGTGCTCTGGGGCGGGATCTTCACGGCCTTCGGCCTCGGCCTGCTCTCGGTGGCGGGCTGACATGCTCCGTTCGCCGGGGCGGGATCGGATGCTGCGCATCGAGGCATGGTCGACGCGATGGCGACGCGCGGACCTGGCGCGGCCGCTGCCGGTGAGTCTCAGGCGTGCGGCTGCGAGGCGAGCAGATAGGCGCTCAGCAGGCGCTTGAGCTCGATGACGGCCTCGGTGTGCTCCTGTCCGTCCCGCACGGAGAAGTTGAGCATCGAGTAGGCGACGTAGACCAGCACCTCGGCCATGATCTGACGACGCTCGCGGGGTGTCCCGGGGGTGAGCGGACCGAGTGCGTAGGCGACATCGGAGGCCAGCTCGCGCTCGGTGACGGCGGCCGTGGCGCGGGTGGCCGGCGTGGACTGCATGGCCATCCAGACGGCCCGCCGGGAGGGGTCCTCGATCCACAGCCGGGCCATGTGGTCCACGAGCCGGTTGAGCAGGACGAGCCAGTCGAGGGTGGGGAGCGCGGCGGTCAGCCGCCCGAGCTCCTCGCGGACCGCGACGGCATTCTGCCGGTCGAGCTCGCAGACGATGACGTACTTGTTCTGGAAGAACTGATAGAGGGTGCCGATCGGCAGGCCTGCCCGCTGGGCGACCTCCTCGCAGGTGAAGGACTCGAAGCCGACGTCCAGCAGCAACTCGCGCGACACCTGCAGCAGATGGTCGAACTTGAGCTGGCTGCGCTCCTGCGTAGGGCGCCTCCGGGGCTCGAGAATCTGCGCGGTCACGCCTCCAGGGTACAGAACCGGATCGGGAGGGCTGATCTGTGGTGCGACAGCTGCGAGACGGCCCCCGGGGAAATCACCCTCATGGCGATCCCCCGAGGGCCGCGTCGATCATGCCGTGGCGTCGAGCCCGCGCTGGACGAGAGGGCCGATCGAGTCGCCGATGTGATCGAAACCCTCGCCGAGGGTCTGACCGTGGATGTAGCGGTAGTAGATGCCCTCGAGGATGACCGCGAGCTTGAAGTAGGCGAGTCCGAGGTGGAAGCCCAGCTCGCTCAGGTCCCGGCCCGAGGTCGCCGCATAGCGTTCGATGACGGCGTCGACCGACAGATAGCCCGGAGCCTTGGGCGCGTCCGTGACCGAGGCGGGCGAGTCGCCGGTCTCGTGCAGTGCCAGGTTCTGATAGGCGACCATGAGCGCGACATCGGTGAGCGGATCGCCCAGCGTGCTCATCTCCCAGTCGAGGACCGCGGTGATCCGGTCGGCATCGTCGACCAGGGCGTTGTCGAGCCGGTAGTCGCCGTGCACGATCGTGCCATCGCCCGCCTGCGGGATGGACCGCTCCAGCCGGGCGTAGAGCTCGTCGATCCCGTCGATCTCCCGGCTCCGCGAGGCGTCGAGCTGCTTCTTCCAGCGCCGCACCTGGCGTTCCAGATAGCCGTCGGGACGACCGAAGTCGCCCAGTCCGACCGAGGCGTAGTCCACCTCGTGCAGTGCCGCGAGGGTGTCGACGAGGCGCTCGGAGATCGCCCGGGTGCGCTCGGGGCCGAGGGGCTCGAGCTGGTCGACCCGCTGGTAGGGGGTGCCGGGGACGCTCTCCATCAGATAGAAGGGGGCGCCGATGACGGAGTCGTCCTGGCAGAGGCCGTAGGTGATCGGCACGGGCACCGCGGTGTCCGCGAGAGCACGCATGACCCGGTACTCGCGCGACATGTCGTGGGCGGTCGCCAGCACATGGCCGAGCGGAGGCCGCCGCGCGATGATCTCGCGCGTGCCGTCGCCGACCCGATAGGTCAGATTGGACTTGCCGCCGGTGATGAGCGTCGCCGTCAGCGGCCCGGAGGTGTCCAGCACCCCGGGCTGCTCGGCGTCGATCCACCGGGCGAGCGCGCCTGTGTCGAGGCCCTCGGTCATGTCAGTCCTTCGGTCCGCCGGCAACGTAGATGACCTGGCCGGAGACGAAGCCGGCACCCTCGCTCGCGAGGAACGAGACGGTGTGGGCGATGTCCTCGGGCTGGCCGACGCGCTGCACCGGGATCTCCTTGGCGGCGTAGGCGATGAAATCGTCGAAGGGCACGCCGATGCGCTCGGCGGTCGCCGCGGTCATGTCGGTCTGGATGAAGCCCGGGGCGATCGCATTGGCGGTGACATTGAACTTGCCGAGCTCGATGGCGAGGGTCTTGGTGAAGCCCTGGATGCCGGCCTTCGCCGCGGAGTAGTTGGCCTGGCCGCGGTTGCCGAGGGCCGACGTGCTCGAGAGGTTGACGATGCGACCGAACGTGGCCTCGGTCATGTGCTTCTGCACGGCCTTGGTCATGTTGAACGCGCCGCGCAGGTGCACGCTCATGACGGCGTCCCAGTCGTCGACCGTCATCTTGAACAGCAGATTGTCGCGGATGATGCCGGCATTGTTGACCAGGACGGTCGGGGCGCCGAGCTCGGAGGCGACGCGCTCGACGGCGGCCTCGACGCTCTCGGCATCGGCGACATCGGCGCCGACGGCGATGGCCTTGCCACCCGCGGAGGTGATGGACTCGACGGTGTCGGCGCAGGCGGCTTCGTCGAGGTCGAGGACGGCCACCTGGAGACCGTCGGCGGCGAGTCGCTGGGCGACGCCCTGACCGATGCCGCGGGCGGCTCCAGTGACGATGGCGGTACGGGTCTCGGACACGATGTTCTCTCTCCTGGTCGGAAGAATATTGCTAAGCGCTTGCTTAGTTCGCACTGTAGCACCCGCCGCAGGTGGGGGACATCACATGCCGGAATCGACAAGAAGATGAGGAATCCCTCATGTTTGCCCTATAGTTGAGGAAACCCTCACGTTTTAGGAGCCGTTGTGACCGACATCGATCAGGCGCCCGATCACCGCGCGACACTTGAAGACCGCCGGACCCAGCGCTTCGCCCGCGTCGAGCCTCGCGGCAAGCGCGTGCACACCGCCCGCGAGCGCGTCGAGCTGTTCTTCGACGAGGGCACGTTCAATGAGACGACCCCGATGCGCTCGGCCCACGGCGGCGGCAGCGGAGTCGTCACCGGATGGGGCCTGGTCGACGGTCGCCCGGTCGTCGTCGCCTCGCACGACGCGGCGGTCGCCTCCGGCGCCATCGGCGAGGTCATGGCCGAGACGATCATGTCCGCCCAGCGCCTCGCGATCGACCGTGGTTTCCCGATCGTCTACATCAACGACTCCGGCGGCGCCCGTGTGCCCGACGGCATCCTCGCGCTGCACGGCTGCGGCGGCATCTTCGCGCTCAATGTCGAGGCGCAGCGCCGCATCCCGCAGATCTCGCTCATCCTCGGCCCCTGCGCCGGTGCCGCCGCGTACTCCCCGGCGCTCACCGACTGGACCATCATGGTCAAGGGCCAGGGGCACATGTTCCTCACGGGCCCTGACATCGTGAAGGCCGCCACGGGCGAGGACGCCACGGCCGATGAGATCGGCGGCTCGCGCCTGCACACGGAGACCAGCGGCGTCGCCCACCTCGAGGTCGAGTCCGAGGTCGAGGCGCTGGAGTCCGCGCGGCTGCTGCTGTCCTTCCTGCCCTCGCATGCCGGCGGCGCCCAACAGGTCAGCGGCGCCGTTCCCGCCAACCCGCGTGCCGCCGAGGCGCTGCCCGGGCTCGTGCCCGCGAAGGCCTCGGTCGTCTTCGACATGAACCAGCTCGTCGACGGCGTGCTGGACAACGGCGCCCGCCTCGAGCTGATGCCCCGCCATGCGGGCAGCATCCTCACCCTCTTCGGCCGGCTCGACGGCCGGCCCGTCGGCGTGGTCGCCAACCAGCCCGCCTGCCGTGGCGGCATCCTCGATGCGAAGAGCTCGGTGAAGCTCGCGCGCTTCGTGGAGTTCTGCGGGCGCTTCGGCGTGCCGGTGCTCACCTTCGTGGACGTCCCGGGGTTCCTCCCGGGCACGGTCGAGGAGGGCCGCGGCGTCATCACGCATGGCGCCAAGGTCCTCAAGGCGTATGTCGACGCCGACTCGCCCAAGCTGACCGTCGTCGTGCGCAAGGCGTACGGCGGTGCCTACATCGCGATGGGCGCCAAGTCGCTCGGCGCGGACATGACGTGGGCCTGGTCGAACTCCGAGATCGCGGTCATGGGGCCGGGAGGAGCCGTCGCGCTGCTGCACCGCCGCGCGCTCGCCGCCGCCGACGACCCGATCGCCCTGCGCGACGAGCTCGCGGCCGAGTACCGCGAGAATGTCGCGCGTCCGTACGGAGCCGCCGAGGCGGGCATCGTCGACGATGTCATCGTGCCGGAGGAGACCCGCGGCCGGATGACCCAGGCGCTGCGGATGCTCACCCACGAGGAGGGGGAGCGGTGACCGTTCCCGCACGCGCCGACATCGTCGGGAATGTCTGGAAGATCGTCGCCCGCGAGGGCGATCCGGTGGGCGTCGGCGACACCGTCGCGATCCTGGAGACGATGAAGATGGAGATCCCCGTCGTCGCCCCGGCCTCCGGCCACGTGAGCCGCATCCTGGTGGCCGAGGGGCAGATCGTCCAGGAGGGCGATCCGGTCGCGGAGATCGACGCCACGCTCAGCGCCTGAACCGTCTCTGACAGGATCGGCGGGGTGAACGAGTACCGCCATGAGATCCCCCTGCGCTGGGCCGATATCGACTCGCTGAACCATGTCAACAATGTCGTGTACCTGGAGTACGCGGCCCAGGCCGAGCGGGCGCTGATCGAGGACGGCGTGATCGAGCCGCGGCGACCCGGGGCGGTGACCGTCGAGTTCCTGCTCCCGATCCAGCTGGGCCGCCGCCCGGTCGAGGTCGTCACCGAGGTGGCGCCGGAGGGCCTCGTCCAGCGCATCGGCATCCAGGGGAACGATCAGGTGTTCGCCCGGGTCACCTCGTCCGTCGCGGCGCCCGCGCCGGCCGAGCCGGTCGCCGATGTGCCGACGTCATCGCTGGTGCTGCGTCCGAGCGACCTCGATGCCGATGGCTCGGTCTCCGTCAGCAAGACCTTCGAGCTGCTGCAGGAGACGCGCATCCCGTTCATGGCCACCCTGATGCCGTCGGGTCCCGGCGGGGTGGTGCTGGCGACGGTCACGGTGGAGCTCCCGCACGCCATCACCGGGGTCGACGCGGTCGAGTCGCGAGCCTGGGTGGACCGGCTGGGAACGTCGTCCTATGCGATCGCCGCCCAGCTCCTCGTGGAGGGCGCCGTCGCCGTGTCCTCACTGGCCGTGCTCGTCGGCTTCGATCCGTCGACGCAGCGCTCCCGGCCGCTCTCCGAGGCAGAACGCGAAGGTATCGCCTCGGGTCTGCGCCCGTAGTCCACCTCCGCCGAGTTCGGACGCGACCTGTCAGATACCGTGTATCGTACTTTTGTGCGGCGGATTTCCCCCGCCGCGGCGGCAGCGAGTGCCGTGCAGTCATTCGTCGAAGGAAGACCCGATGAGCGTGCTCGACAAGATCAGCGACCGACCACTCAGCCTGACTGATCGGGTCTACGCGGCGGTTCGCGATGCGATCGTCGCGAACCGCTTCGCCGAGGGGCAGCGGCTGACCGAGGCGGGGCTGGCCCGCGAACTCGGCGTCAGCAAGACCCCCGTCCGCGAGGCACTGCTGCGGCTGGAGTATGTGGGGCTCATCCGCTCCGGTGGTCCGGGCGGTGGCCAGCAGGTGGTGACGGCATCCAAGGAGGCGATCATCTCCGCCTACGAGGTACGCGCCGGCCTGGAGGTCCAGGTCGCGCGCGCCGCGGCGGAACGAGGGGACGCCATGCTGGTGGCCCAGGCGCGGGTGCACGCCGAGGAGGCGAAGGCGGCGGTCGAGGGTCACGACCGCTCGGGATTCAAGACCGGCGATCAGAACTTCCATCTCACGCTCTCCCAGGCCACGCAGAACCACCTCCTGGCGAGATTCACCCGCGACGCCTACGACCTCACGAGCGCCCTGCGTCAGCGCGACGTGCCCGATGCGCCCTTCTCGCTGGAGTGCGCGGAGAACCATCTCGAGGTCGTCGAGGCGGTCGAGCGTGGAGACGCCGACACCGCGGGCTCGCTGATGCGTCAGCACATCGTCACGGTGCGGGACCGAGTGCTGAGGGCCTTCGCCGACAGCATCTGAACCGACAGCAGACAGCACGAAGGGGCGGTGGCCACGGCCACCGCC
>JAEZEJ010000047.1 GCA_023417775.1 Actinomycetes bacterium
GAGGGCAACATCTCCCAGGTCCTGCGAGGTGAGAAGATCGGCACGCTGGTCTACGCAGTCTGATCGACCAGAGACCTCAGACGAAGGAGCAGGCCAGTGATTGACGAGACCCTGCGCGACGCCGACACCAAGATGGACAAGGCTGTCGAGCACGCGCGCGAGGAGTTCGCCGCGATCCGCACCGGACGCGCGCACCCCGCGATGTTCGCGAAGATCACGGCCGACTACTACGGCACGCCGACGCCCATCCAGCAGCTCGCCGGGTTCCAGATCCCCGAGCCGCGCGTCGTCATCATCAGCCCGTACGACATGGGGGCGAAGGCCGCGATCGAGAAGTCGATCCGTGACTCCGACCTCGGCGTCAACCCGACCGACGACGGCAAGGTCCTCCGTCTGGTGCTCCCGCAGCTGACCGAAGAGCGCCGCAAGTAGTACATCAAGCTCGCCAAGTCCAAGGCGGAGGAGGGCCGTGTGGCGGTCCGCGGAGTCCGCCGCGGCGCCAAGCAGGCGCTCGACAAGGCGGAGAAGGACTCCGACATCAGCAAGGACGAGAACACCGGCGCGGAGAAGCGTCTCGACGGCCTGACCAAGAAGTATGTCGACCAGATCGACGAGACGCTCAAGGCCAAGGAAGCAGAGCTCCTTGACGTCTGATTCTCCTCAACCGGCTCCAAGTCGGGCGGGACGTAATCTGCCAGCGGCGATCGGCGTCGGGGTCAGCCTCGGCGCCGTCGTCGTGGCATCGCTGTTCTTCGTCAAGGACCTGTTCGTCCTCGTCGTCGCGCTCGCCCTCACCGTGGCGGTCCTGGAGCTGAGCAAGGCACTGCGCTCCGCCGCGGGGATCGCGGTCCCGGTACTGCCCGTGCTCGTCGGCGGTCTGGCGATGCTGGGCGTCGCCTATTTCGACGATATGGAGACCGCGGCGGCCGTCATGGCGCTCACGGTCCTGGCCACACTCGTGGTCCGGCTGCCCGGCGGTGCCGAGGGCTTCGTGCGGGACAGTACCGCGGGCGTCTTCTGCCTGGCCTACCTGTTCCTCATGGGCTCCTTCGTGGTCCGGATGCTCGACAATCCCGACGGCACCTGGCGGATCGTGGCCTTCGTCGTGGCCACCATCGCGTCCGATATCGGCGGCTACGCCGCGGGGGTCCTCTTCGGCAAGCATCCGATGGCGCCCACGATCTCGCCGAAGAAGTCCTGGGAGGGCTTCGCCGGCTCGATGATCACCGGTGTGGTGCTGTCCACGCTGGTCGTGGTCTACGGACTCGACGGCGAGGTCTGGGTCGGCGTGCTCCTCGGGGCCGCGGCGGTCGTGATGGCGACCATCGGGGATCTGTGCGAGTCGCTCATCAAGCGCGATATCGGCATCAAGGACATGGGCAATATCCTGCCTGGCCACGGCGGCCTGATGGACCGGCTCGACTCCTTGATCGCGGTCGCCCCGGTCGCCTATCTGGTGCTCTACCTGCTCGTCCCGGTCGCCTGAGGCCTGGTCGATGACCGGGGTGCTCGAGCGCGGGCGCGGAGACGGGCAGATCCGGTGAGCGGACTCCGCGACTACGCGGCCGCCCGCCGCGAGCTCCCGTTAGCGGGCCTCGACGAGGGTATGCCCGGGTACGACGAGCTGGCCGACGAGCAGGGCGCCCTGCGACCCGTCTGGCGGCAGCTGCTGGCCGAGGCCGACGAGCCGGCTCTCGCGGATCTACGGCGTATCGGGGGCGATATCGAGCGGATGCTGTCCGATGACGGTGTCGTCTATGCGCCGCCCGGGCATCGACAGCGGCGGTGGCGCCTCGATCCCGTGCCCTTGGTGATCGAGGCCGCCCAGTGGACCGATCTGGAGAAGGGGCTCGCCCAGCGCGCCGAGCTCCTGAATGCCGTCGCCACGGATCTCTACGGCGAGCAGACGCTGCTCGGCAGCGGGTTGGTGCCACCGGAGATCGTCTTCGCGCACCGCGGTTTCATCCGCGCCTCCGCCCGCCCGGGCGCGCGCGACGAGGCGCCGCTGACGATCGTGGCCGCCGATCTGCTGCGCTCCGCGGCCGGGGAGTGGGTCGTCTCGGCGGATCGGACCCAGGCTCCCTCCGGTATCGGCTTCGCGATGGAGAATCGCCGGGTCCTCTCCCAGGCTCTGCCGCGGCTGCATCGTGCGGCGGACATCCACCGGCTCACCCCCTTCTTCCAGGCTTTGCGCTCGGCGATCCTGCAGGCCGCTCCCGACGGTGTGCGGTCGCCGCATGCGGTGGTGCTCTCACCGGGCCCCATGTCCGAGACCGTGTACGACCAGGCCTCGATCGCCGCGAGCATGGGATTCCCCTTGGTGGAAGCGGGAGATCTCATGGTCGCCTCCGGCTGTCTGTGGCTGCGATCGCTGGACGGCCGCCAGCGGGTGGACGTGGTCGTGCGCCGGGTCGACGCGACCTGGAGCGATCCGCTCGAACTGCGCGGAGACTCGCGCCTGGGCGTTCCCGGACTCTCCGAGGCGGCGCGCCGCGGCACCGTGCGGATCGTCAACGGTCTCGGGGCCGGGGTCGTGGAGAATCCGGGTCTGATGCCCTTCCTGCCGCTGCTGTGCGAACGCCTCCTCGGCGAGCCGCTGCGACTGGCCTCCGTGGGCACCTACTGGGGCGGTTCGCCAGGTGGTCGCGACCTGCTGATGGATCGATTCGACGAGCTGCGGCTGACGACCCTGGACGGCAGGGGCGTGCCCGGCGATCCGAGGGAACGGCGAGGTCGGCTCGAGGCCGAACCCTGGCGCTGGGTCGGCCAGGAGCCGGTCAGCGCCTCCTCGATGCCGGCGCTCGAGAGCGGTCGGCTGACACCCCATGCCCTGCGCTGGCGCACCTTCACGATGCGCCACGGGGCGTCGTACCGTCCGATGGTCGGCGGTCTGGCGACCGTCCGGTCTGCCGGCGGCGATCAGGTCAGCAAGGATGTCTGGGTCGTGAAGCACCATCCTGCCGACGCCGACCAGGGCTTCACCGAGCTGATGCCGGCGACGGCCGTGCGGACACCGGCGACCCTGCCCCCGCGTGCGCGTGCGGACATGTACTGGATGGGCCGCTATATCGTCCGGGTCGAGGACATGGTGCGACTGTGGTTGTCATGCCACGAGCTCACCGCGGAGTTCTCGGATCGCCCGACCTCCGCCGGCGGGGCCGCGGCGGAGGTGATGCAGACCGTATGGCGTGGTCTGGTCCCCGGAGCCGGCCACGATGCCGATGCCGATCTGAGGGAGGGTCTGATCGATCCTCTGCGTCCGGGCTCGGTCGCGCAGGCGGTGGAACAGCTGGGCCTGATCGCGCAGAGCCTGCGTGATCAGGTGTCACCCGATCTCTATCGGGTCACCGGTGCGCTGGAGCGGGCCATCGCGGGTGCGGCCGGAGAGCCGGGCGACGGCGACTATCTCGGCGACGACGCGGAGGCGATGCTCACGCAGGTCCTCGCACTGCACGGGGTGAGCGAGAACATGGTGAGGGACGCGGCCTGGCGGGTCCACGAGATCGGCCGGGCGATCGAGCGTGCGGCGCAGTCGACGCAGCTCCTCGAGCCCACCGTCGGTCGCCGCCGGGGTCTCGACGTGGATCGCGAGGTGCTCGACGCGGTGCTCCAAGTCAGCGAGAGCGCCGTGACGCATCGACGTCGCTATCGCGGCTATGTGCGGGTCGCCAATGTCGTCGATCTGCTGGTGCTCGACGGCGAGAACCCGCGATCGCTGCGGTTCGCGCTCGAACGGCTCCAGCATCATCTGGCCGCGCTCCCGGCGTCCTCGGGGTCGACGCGCCCCGAGCGTCTGGTCGACGACCTGCTCGGGCGGCTCGACGATGTCGATCTCGCGCATCTGGTGGCGATCGACGGCGAGCTCCGGCCGCGGTTGCACGACCTGCTGCTGGTGGTGCGGCGTCAGCTGCGCGCGTTGTCGGAGGCGATCGAGAGCGTGCACCTCGCGGCCGGCCCGTGGCAGCGTCCGATCGAGCTCCCGGTGGTGATCGAGCCGTGACGCGCTATCAGGTGTGGCATCGGACCTCGTACGTATACGACGCCCCGGTGACCGGCAGCTACGGCATGGCGTGGGTGACGCCTCGGCACACGCCCGGCCAGCACGTCGTCAGCGCGGGTGTGACGGTGGACCCCGTCCCGGAGGACACCAGCCTCACGCGCGACTACTACGGCAACGATGTGCGCTACTTCCACGTCACCACGGAGCACACCGAGCTCGTCGTCGACGCCCGTAGCCAGGTCGAGGTCACCGCGGTCGACGTCCCGTCCGTCGCGCTGCGACAGGGATGGGAGCAGTGCCGTCCGCGGTTACGGCCCGAAGCCTGGCGGGTGACTGATCTCGCCCTCGAGTCGCCGTTGGCGGAGCACGCGCAGATCGCCTACGACTATGCGGCGACCTCGCTGAGGCCCGGCCGGGCCATCGGCGATGCGGTGACCGAGCTGGTGCACCGGCTGCAGGTCGATTTCGCCTATCGACCCGGCGTCACCTCCGTCACCTCGACCGTCGGCGAGGTCTTCGCCACGCGGGCGGGCGTGTGCCAGGACTTCGCCCATCTGCTGCTGGCCTGCCTGCGTTCCCATGGGCTGGCGGCCCGGTACGTCAGCGGCTATCTGGCGACGACCCCGCCGCCGGGACGCGCCCGGCTCGTCGGGGCCGATGCCTCCCATGCGTGGGTGGACGTGTGGCTGGGGGAGGACCTCTGGCTGGGGGTCGACCCGACCAATGACACGCACGCCGACGATCGCTATGTCACGGTCGCCTGGGGACGCGACTATGGAGACGTGCCGCCGGTGAAGGGGACGGTGTTCACCACCGCGGCGTCGTCCGAGCTCACCGTGCACGTGGACGTGCAGCCCCTCTGAGCGCCGGCGTGCGGTGCGGACCGCGTCGCAGGAGACTGGGCACGTGCGTGCCTTCACCTGCCGGGTCTGCGACAGCTCCCTCTACTTCGAGAACTCCGTCTGCGTCACCTGCGGCAGTCAGCTCGGATTCTCCCGCTCCGAACGCGCGATCGTTCCGCTGGCCGAGGACGGAACCTATACCGATGCCTCGGGAGCGATGTGGACCCGCTGCCGCAACCTCGAGCTCTCCGGATGCACCTGGCTGACCGGGGAGCCTGGCGGCCTGTGCTTCAGCTGCTCCCTCACGCGCACCCGCCCCAATGACGCGGATCTCGCGGGCCTGAGCACCTTCGGCATCGCGGAGGAGGCCAAGCGCCGGCTCATCGTCGAGTTGGATGATCTGGGTCTGCCGATCGTCTCCCGGCAGGACGATCCGGAGGGCGGTCTGGCCTTCGATCTGCTGTCGAGCACCAATGAGGACGTCACCATCGGTCATGCCGACGGGGTCATCACCATCGACCTCGCGGAGGGCAACGACGCCTATCGCGAGCGGTTGCGCGAGCAGCTCGACGAGCCCTATCGCACGATGCTCGGTCATTTCCGTCATGAGATCGGTCACTACTACGATCCGATCCTCGTCGATGACGATGCCCTGCGTGAGCGCTATCGGGAGCTGTTCGGCGATGAGCGCGCGGACTACCAGGGCGAGATCGACCGGCACTATGCCGAGGGGCCGCCGGAGGACTGGCCGGAGCGGTACATCAGCGCCTACGCGACGATGCACCCCTTCGAGGACTTCGCCGAGACCTTCGCCCATGTGCTCCACATCACCGATTCGGTGGACACGGCCAGCGCCTACGGGCTGATCACGGTGGATCCATCGGCGTTCACGGTCTTCCGAGACCTGGTGACCGGGGTGTGGATCCCGCTCAGCACCGCGCTGAACCAGATCAACCAGTCGATGGGCAAGGAACCGCTGTATCCCTTCGTCCTCGCCCCGGCCGTGCTGGACAAGCTGGAGTTCGTGGCCTCGGCCATCGGTCGACAGCGCGAGGACGGCAGCTGATCGGACACCGCCCCGTCTGAGGATTCGTCCGGGCGTGGTCATGTCTGGGAGACTGGACGCCATGACCGAGCCCACCCGCACGCTGCCGCTCGTGCTGACGCCGCCGAAGGGCCGTGGCAAGCCGCCGCGCCACCTCGCCGACCTCGACGCCACCGAGCGCAAAGCGGCGGCCGAGGAGCTGGGAGAGCCCGCCTTCCGCGTCAAGCAGGTCGCCCACCACTATTTCGCCCGGCTCGAGCGAGATCCGGCGCGGATGACCGATCTCCCGGCCGCGAGCCGCGACCGGATCGCCGGCGCGCTGCTGCCGGACCTGCTCGACCAGGTGCGCGTGATGGAGGCCGACGGCGGCACCACGCGCAAGTCGCTGTGGCGGCTCTTCGACGGCTCGCTCGTCGAGTCGGTGCTGATGCGCTACCCCGACCGTGCCACGATCTGCGTGTCGAGCCAGGCCGGATGCGGCATGGCGTGCCCCTTCTGCGCGACCGGCCAGGGTGGGCTGCAGCGCAATATGAGCACGGCCGAGATCATCGACCAGGTGGTCGACGGAGCGGCGGCGATGGCGAATGGTCTCGTCCCCGGCGGCCCCGGGCGGCTCTCGAATGTCGTCTTCATGGGCATGGGCGAGCCGATGGCCAACTACAAGGCCGTCATCGGAGCGGTGCGGCGGATGGTGGCCCCGGCACCGGACGGGCTCGGGCTCTCGGCGCGCAACATCACCCTCAGCACCGTGGGCCTCGTGCCGCGGATGAAGCAGCTGGCCACCGAGGGCATCCCGGTGACCCTCGCGCTGTCGCTGCACGCCCCGGACGACGAGCTGCGCAATGAACTGGTGCCGATCAACACCCGCTTCTCGGTCGCCGAGGTCGTCGAGGCGGCCTGGGAGTACGCCAAGGTCACCAAGCGCCGTGTCTCCATCGAGTACGCCATGATGCGCGACATCAACGACCAGGCCTGGCGCGCCGATCTGCTGGCGGATGTCCTGAACTCCTATGGCGACTGGGGCTGGGTGCACGTCAACCTGATCCCGCTCAATCCGACGCCCGGCTCGAAGTGGACCGCCTCGCGCCCCGAGGACGAGCGCGAGTTCGTCCGCCGGCTGGTCGCCAAGGGCATCCCCACCACGGTGCGCGATACCCGCGGCTCCGATATCGACGGTGCCTGCGGTCAGCTGGCCGCCGCCGACGCCTGAGCCCGCCCCGAGCGGCCGAGGCCGTTCGTCGACGGTGCCGCCACGCTCGCTACGGTGTGGACATGACGATGATCGAGGTGACGACGCACGGGCGCGTCACGGTACTGACGCTCATGCGGTCGGAGCGACGCAATGCGCTCAACCTCGACCTGTGCCGCGAGATCGACGCCGCGGCGCGGGCCGCGGTCGAGGACGGGGCTCGCGTGCTCGTGGTGACGGGTGACGGCACCGCCTTCTGCGCCGGAGCCGATCTCACCGGGGTCTACGGCGACGAGTTCATCGACGCCCTCTACGGCATGCTGCACGGCCTGACCCGTCTGCCGGTGCCGATCATCGCCGCGGTGAACGGTCCCGCGATCGGCGCGGGCACGCAGCTGGCCGTCGCCTGCGATCTGCGGGTCGCCGACGAGAAGGCCCGTTTCGCGGTGCCGACGGCCAAGAACGGCATGGCCGTCGATGCCTGGACGATCCGCACGCTCGGCAAGCTCGCCGGCATGGGCCCGGCCCGCCGGATGATGCTCGCCGCCGAGACCATCGAGCGTGAGGAGGCGCTGTCCTGCGGCCTCGCCGACCGCACCGGCACCCTCGACGATGCGATCGCGTGGGGCCAGGAGATCGCCGAGCTGGCGCCGCTGACCGTCGCCTACAACAAGCTGGTGCTGAACGGCTCGCGTGCCGACGATGAGCGCATCGAGGCGGAGTTCGCGCGGGTGTGGGCGAGCGAGGACGTCCGGGAGGCGGCGCTCGCGCGCACCGAGAAGCGCACGCCGGTCTTCCAGGGCCGCTGATGCACAGCCTCGCCTTCCGCGCCCTGGACCGCCACGTCATCGACGGACGTGCGGACGATGCCGCCGTCCTGGTCGCCGACGGTGCCTTGTCGTACGCCCAGCTGCTGCATGAGTCGGCCTCGTTGGCGGGCGGTCTGCGCGAGCTCGGGGTTGTGGCCGGCACCCCGCTGGACATCGACATCGCCCCGCAGCAGGAGCGCATCGTCTCCGTGCTCGCGCTCGTGCGCCTCGGTGCGGAGCCCGATCCCGAGGCCCGGTACCGGATCGGCGGCGATCCGCTCACCGTCGTCACCCCGGAGGAGAGCTTCGACTACGACCTCGTGCTGCGGGCGGGACGCGTCGATCCGGCCACGGCCCCGGCGCACGACGCCGAGGGCTATGCCGACCGTCTGCTCGCGCGCTATGGCGACCTCCTCGAGCCGCTCCTCTCCGGTCGCCCCATCACCTGACCTGTACCGAGATCTGCTCCCCATTCGTCAACCGAGTACCGGCTCCGTTGACGAATGGGGAGCAGATCTCGGTACAGGGCGAGTCAGGTGAGCCCGGCATCGTGCATGCGGATGGCGACCTGGACCCGGTTGCCCACCCCGAGCTTGGTGAAGACGTGGCCCAGATGGACCTTGACGGTCGCCACGCTCATGTAGAGCTCGCGGGCGATCTCCGCATTCGATGCACCCCGAGCGACCGCGAGGGCCACATCGCGCTCACGTCCGGTCAGGGCCTCCACCGCGGCCCGCTCGGGCGCGCTGAGCCCATTCGATGCCACGTGACGGATGAGCTGACCGGTGACGCTGGGGGAGAGGATCGGCTCGCCGGCGGCGACGGCCCGCACGGCATCGACGATGCGCGGAGGCGGGGTGTCCTTGAGCAGGAACCCGCTGGCTCCGGCCGCGAGCGCGCGGACCACGTGCTCATCGGCGTCGAAGGTCGTCAGGACGACGATGCGCGGCGGATCCGCGCGATCCATCAGGCGTTCGGTGGCGGTGAGACCGTCCATCACCGGCATCCGGATGTCCATCAGCACCACATCGGCGTCCTCGGCCCGTCGCAGGGCCTCGCTGCCGTCGCCGGCTTCACCGATCACCTCGACATCGGACGCGCCCCCGAGGACCATCGAGAGCCCGGCGCGCACGAGGGGGTCGTCATCGACCAGCAGGACGCGGATCGGGCCCTTCCGGCCGTCGTTCCCGGACATCATGTCCGCCACGGTAGCCGGGCGACGACCTCGAAGTGCTCGCGGTCGGTGATCGTATGCCGCAGGGTGCCCCCGACGAGCCGGACCCGCTCGGTGAGCCCGATCAGCCCGAGGCCGGCTCCGGGCGTGTCGGTGCGGATGGTCCCGATGCGCAGCGGATTGGCCACCATGACGGTCAACTCTCCCTCCTCGGCCGACGAAATCGTGACGCGCACCGTGGTGTCGGGGGCGTGTTTGCTGGCATTGGTGAGCGACTCCTGGATGACTCGGTAGGCGGCGCGTCCGACCGCGTCCGGGACCTCGTCGAGTTCGACGTCGATCCGGGAGCTGACGTGCATGCCGCTCGCGCGGGCCTCGGCGAGTAACGCGGGGACATCGCGGGCCGTCGGCTGCGGTCGTTCGGCCGCGTCATCGGCCGATTCGTCGCGCAGGACGCCGAGCACCTGCCGCAACTCGACGAGGGCCTCGTGCGAACTGCCCTGGATGATCTCCGCGCTGCGCCGTACCTCCTCGGGCGACAGGTCGTCGCGGAAGGCGAGCGCGCCGGCATGCAGCGACACCATCGAGATGCGGTGGGCGAGCACATCGTGCATCTCCCGGGCGATCCGGGCGCGCTCGGCGGTGCGGGCCTGCGCCACGCGTGCCGCCTGCTCGGACTCGGCGGTCTCGGCCCGGTCGACCAGGGTCCGCATCAGCTCACGCCGCGAGCCCACATACATGCCCCAGGCGATCGCGAGCGCGGTGAAGGCCGTGTTGAGTGCGAGATCGAGCAGGATCGTCGGAGCGGTGTCGCTGATGCCTCCCAGGACGCTGACGACCATCCCGACCACGATCATGCTGATGCCGACCGGGATGACCTCACGCCATCGCCGTCGCGTCGCCACCGAGACGAGCGCCAGCATCGACGGACCGCTCAAGCTGAAGAAGACGGCCGATCCGAGGGTGATCACCAGCGCGATCGTGACCGGGAAACGCCGCCGCCAGTGCAGCAGCGCCAGGGACAGCACTCCCGCCGCGATGTCGACGGGCAGCGACCAGAGGGGGAAGGGATAGGACGGGTCGACGGCGGCCCCGATGATGACGACCGCGCTGATCGCCGATGCGAGCGCGTAACGCCACACCTCACCCCACAGGGTCAGCGGCATCGGCGAGGTCGATCGGGGCACCTGGTCAGCCTACGGTTCCGATCGGTGACATCACCTACGACTGTCGGCCAGAAGTCGTAGACCGTCGGTGCGATGTGCTCGAGCCGCGATTCGGACAGGATGGACCCATGATCACGGTTGAGAACCTGACGAAGACCTACGGCCAGTACCGTGCCGTGGACGATGTGTCGTTCGTGTGCCGTCCGGGGCAGGTCACCGGCTTCCTCGGTCCGAACGGCGCCGGCAAGTCCACCACGATGCGCATCATCGCCGGCCTGACGGTCGCCGATTCCGGCAGCGCCACCATCGGCGGCGTCACGTACCACGACATCCCCAACCCGGGTACGCAGGTGGGCGTCCTGCTCGACGCGTCCGCGCAGCATGCCGGACGCACCGGCCGCGAGGTGCTGACCCTCGGGGCACGGACGATGGGCCTGCCCGACAGCCGGGTCGAGGAGATGCTGGACCTGGTGAGCCTGACGCCGAGCGAGTCCAAGCGCCGCATCGGCAACTACTCGCTCGGCATGCGCCAGCGCCTGGGGATCGCCCACGCGCTGCTCGGCGACCCGAAGATCCTCATCCTCGACGAGCCCGCCAACGGCCTCGACCCCGCCGGTATCCACTGGATGCGCAGCCTGCTGCGCACCTATGCCGACCGCGGGGGCACGGTGCTGCTCTCCTCGCACCTGCTGCACGAGGTGCAGATCATCGCCGACGAGCTCATCGTCATCGGTCAGGGCCGCATCGTCGCCGAGGGCTCCAAGGAGGAGCTGCTCGCGGGCGCCGGCACCTTCGTCAAGGCGGTCGACGAGCAGCGCCTCGCGGCCGTGCTCGGCCAGGCCGGCATCGCGGCCACCCCCTCCGCCAACGGCGGCCTGCAGGCCGATAGCGATCCGGAGCAGATCGGCCGCGCCGTGTCCGGCACCGATGTCATCCTCACCGAACTGCGTCCGGCCGACGGCGCCGGTCTGGAGGAGATGTTCCTGCAGCTCACCTCCGAGACCCAGCGTGAGCAGATCCCGACCCAAGGAGCCTCGGCATGAGCGAGCGTCAGCGAGTGAGTCATCGACGGGGTGTCATGCCGGCGCCTCGCTACGGTCTTCTTTTCTGTGAGGTGGCGGCATGAGCACGATGACCCCTGTATCGATCGACACGGATCGGCCCGGCGTCCCCTTCGGTCGCCTGGCCCGGGTCGAGATCCGCAAGATGCTCGACACCCGCGCGGGTCGTTGGCTGCTGATCATCACCGGCGTCCTGCTGGCGATCACGATGGCCATCGTGCTGCTCGTCATCGGGCTGAACGACAACCTCTCCATCGGCGCGCAGGGCATGAGCGATGCGATGACCGTCCCGCTGTCGATGCTGCTGCCGGTCTTCGCGATCACGACGGTCACCGGCGAATGGGGGCAGCGCACGCACCTCGTGTCGTTCACCCTCGAACCGCGCCGGCTCCGGGTGATCGCGGCCAAGCTCGTCGCGGTGCTCGTGCTGGCGCTCGGCACCATCGTGGTGGCGATCGTGCTCGGCGTCATCGGCAATCTGATCGCCGCCTCGATCGGCGGCTATGACCCGATCTGGAACCTCGACGTCTCCGATCTGCTGTGGACCGTCGGTCTCCAGCTGGCCTTCTTCGGCATGGCCTTCGCGCTGGCGATGCTCTTCCTCAGCACGCCGGTCGCCGTGGTGATCTTCTACGCGGTCGCGCTGATCCTGCCGCAGATGGTGTATTCGATCCTCTACGGCGTGTTCGACTGGGCCCGCGACCTCATCCCGTGGGTCGACATGAACTATGCGGCGATGCCGCTCATGACCGGTCAGGGGATGTTGGGCGAGAACATCGACGTCGGAGCCTTGGAGTGGGTGCGCTTCGTCTTCACCCTCGTGCTCTGGATCGGCATCCCGGCGACGATCGGTCTGCGTCGTATCGCCCGGAGCGAGGTCAAGTAGTCACGTCCTAGTGCGAGAATGGGCGGCATGCGTCGAACGCGTGTCGCCCTTCTCGGCTCTACCGGCTCCATCGGCACCCAGGCCCTCGAGGTCATCGCGGCGAACCGCGATCGCTTCGAGGTTGTCGGCCTGGCGGCCGGTGGCGGCGATCCCAGGCTGCTGGCCCGTCAGGCGCTCGAATTCGACGTGCCGCTGGTGAGCGTCGCGCGGGGCAGCGCGGCCGAGGATGTGCAGCTCGCGCTCTACGCCGAGGCGCAGCGCCGCGGCTGGTCCGCGGGGGATCTGCGGATCCCGCGACTGCTGGTCGGGCCCGATGCGGCCACCGAGGTGGCCCGTGCCGACAGCGATGTCGTCCTCAACGGCATGACCGGAGCGGTGGGCCTGCGGCCCACGCTCGCGGCCCTGGAGGCCGGGCGCACGCTCGCCCTGGCCAATAAGGAGTCGCTCATCATCGGCGGGCCTCTGGTCAAGGAGCTCGCGGTTCCGGGCCAGATCGTGCCGGTCGACTCCGAGCACTCCGCCCTCGCGCAGGCTCTCCGCGGCGAACGCGTCGAGGACGTCCGTCGGCTATTGGTGACCGCCAGCGGCGGGCCCTTCCGCGGGCGCACACGCGAGGAGCTGGCCGAGGTCACCCCGGAACAGGCCATGGCGCACCCCACGTGGGACATGGGTCCGGTCATCACCATCAACTCCGCGACCCTGGTCAACAAGGGACTGGAGGTCATCGAGGCCCATCTGCTCTTCGACATCGGCTTCGACCGCATCGATGTCGTAGTCCATCCCTCCTCGGTCGTGCATTCCATGGTGGAGTTCGTCGACGGCTCGACCATGGTGCAGGCCTCCCCGCCCGATATGCGGCTGCCGATCGCGCTCGGCCTCACCTGGCCGGCTCGTCTGCCCGGGGCCGCGGCCCCGTGCGACTGGACGCGGCCGACCTCGTGGGACTTCTTCCCGCTCGACGACACCGCTTTTCCCGCCGTGACCCTCGCACGTCGCGCGGGCGAGTTCGGGCGTACCGCGCCGGCGGTGTTCAACGCCGCCAATGAGGTCTGCGTCGATGCCTTCGTCGCCGGGAACTTGGACTTCCTGGGCATCGTTGACACGGTGGGCGAGGTGCTCGACGAGCATCTGTCCGATCCGGACGCGGCCCATGACGACCTCACGCTCGATCGTGTGCTCGCCGCCGATACGGCGGCCCGCGAACGGGCGACGGACCTGGTGGAGCGACGACGATGACCGCAGTGATCTTCACGCTCGGCGTGGTGGTGTTCCTGCTCGGAGTGGCCACGTCGATCGCGCTGCACGAGCTCGGGCACATGTGGCCCGCCAAGAAGTTCGGCGTGAAGGTCACCCAGTTCTTCGTCGGCTTCGGACGCACGGTGTGGTCGTTCAAGCGCGGCGAGACCGAGTACGGGCTCAAGGCGATACCGCTCGGCGGGTACGTCAAGCTCGTCGGCATGCTGCCGCCGCAGAAGGACGACCCGGAGCACGCCCGCACATCCAATACCGGCCTGTTCACGCAGTTGGCCCGCGACGCCCGAGAACTCGAATACGAGACGGTCACGGTCGAGGACCAGGACCGGCTGTTCTACCGGCGGCCGTGGTGGCAGAAGGTCATCGTCATGGCCGGCGGGCCGACGGTCAACCTGCTCATCGCGGTCGTGCTGTTCTCGATCTCCTTCATGGGCTTCGGCGTCGCCGTGCCGACCACCACGGTGGCTCAGGTCTCCGACTGCGCGATCACCGATGCCGAGGCCGGTCGCGCCTGTACCGACGCGGACCCGGTCACGCCCGCCAAGCTCGCCGGTCTCGAGCCGGGCGATGAGATCACCTCGTTCGATGGGGAGCCGGTGACCTCCTGGGATCAGCTGAGCACCCTCATCCGCGGCAACGGCGACCAGGAGGCCGAGATCGGCTTCGTGCGCGACGGAGCCGAGACCACGGTCGACGTCCGTACCTCGGTGCTCGCCCGAGCCGCTCTGGACGATCCCGACCGGGTCGAGGACGTCGGCTTCCTCGGCGTGGTCCCGCTGCAGACGGTCGAACGACAGGGACCGGGATTCGTCATCGAGGAGACCGGTCGCGTGATCGGGCTGACGGCGCAGGCCGTCGTGCACCTGCCCGTGCGCATGGTCGATGTCGTGCGGGCGGCTCTGGGCGCCGAGCGTGGACAGGACACCCCGATCAGCATCGTCGGCGCGAGCCGGGTCGCGGGTGAGCTCGTCACCACCGATCAGCCGACCGTGGCGGTCGCCGCGCAGCGGCTCATCATGCTGCTCGCCGGGCTGAACCTCTTCCTCTGGCTGTTCAACCTGATCCCGCTGCTCCCGCTCGACGGCGGGCACATCGCCGGCGCCCTGTGGGAGGCGATCAGGAGGGGCTGGGCGCGGCTGCGGGGACGGCCCGATCCGGGCTATGTCGATGTCGCCAAGATGCTGCCCGTGGCCTACGTGGTTGGCTCGCTCCTTATCATCATGGGTGTGGTCTTGATCTTCGCTGACATCGTCAATCCGGTGAGGCTCTCATGACGGGCGTACCTGTCTCGCTCGGCATGCCGGAGGCTCCCGCGCCCGTCCTCGCCCCCCGCCGCGCCTCGCGCAAGATCAACGTCGGGACGGTCGAGGTGGGCGGCGATGCGCCGATCTCGGTGCAGTCGATGACCACGACGCTCACCTCGGATGTCAACTCCACGCTGCAGCAGATCGCCGAGCTCACCGCGGCGGGATGCGACATCGTCCGTGTCGCCTGCCCGAGCCAGGATGACGCCGAGGCGCTCCCGGCGATCGCGCGGAAGTCGCAGATCCCGGTGATCGCCGATATCCACTTCCAGCCCAAGTACGTCTTCGCGGCGATCGATGCCGGCTGTGCCGCGGTGCGGGTCAATCCCGGCAATATCCGCAAGTTCGACGATCAGGTCGGCGCCATCGCCAAGGCAGCGTCCGAGGCGGGCGTCTCGCTGCGCATCGGCGTCAACGCCGGCTCGCTGGACAAGCGGCTGCTGGAGAAGTACGGCAAGGCGACTCCCGAGGCTCTCGTCGAGTCGGCGGTCTGGGAGGCCTCGCTGTTCGAGGAGCACGACTTCCACGACTTCAAGATCTCGGTCAAGCACAACGACCCGGTCGTCATGGTGAAGGCCTATGAGCTGCTCGCCGAGCGCGGGGACTGGCCCTTGCACCTCGGCGTCACGGAGGCCGGCCCCGCCTTCCAGGGCACGATCAAGAGCGCCACGGCCTTCGGCGCGCTGCTCAGCAAGGGCATCGGCGACACCATCCGGGTCTCGTTGTCCGCGCCGCCGGTCGAGGAGGTCAAGGTCGGCCTGCAGATCCTCGAATCGCTCAACCTGCGACCGCGCCGCCTGGAGATCGTCTCCTGTCCCTCGTGCGGTCGCGCGCAGGTCGACGTCTACAAGCTCGCCGACGAGGTCACCGCCGGACTGGACGGGCTCGAGGTGCCGCTGCGCGTCGCCGTGATGGGCTGCGTCGTCAACGGTCCGGGTGAGGCCCGCGAGGCCGACCTCGGGGTCGCCTCCGGCAATGGCAAGGGGCAGATCTTCGTCAAGGGCGAGGTCATCAAGACCGTCCCGGAGAGCAAGATCGTCGAGACGCTCATCGAGGAGGCCATGCGCATCGCCGAGGGCATGGAGCCCGAGGAGGGCGCCGAAGCCTCGGTCACCGTCAGCTGACGGTCGCCATCGCCGTGACGATCCGCTGCTAGGCTCCGATCCATGACCGAGGTGGCCGCAGGAGCGTCGCACGTCCGGTCCCTGGTACGCCACGACCTGCCGAAGCTGCTCGAGCTCCTGGACCGCGACCCGCTCGCCAATGTCTTCGTCCGACACCGCGTCGCGGCCGCGGGCATCGACCAGCGCTGGCTCGGTGCCCAGATCTGGGGATATTTCGAGGGCGAACAGCTCGTCTCGGCGTGCCATGTCGGGGCCAATGTCGTGCCGGTGGAGGCGACGGCCGAGGCCGTCGAGGCCTTCGCCGAGCGACTGGTGAGGCGCGAGGCGCGCTCACGTTCCCTCGTCGGGCCGGCGGAGGTGATCGCCCCGCTGTGGCGACGGTTGCGGCCCACCTGGGGACCCGCCCGGTCGGAGCGACTCGATCAGCCCTTCCTCGTCCTCGAACAGGACAGCCGACTGGACCCCGATGCCCGGGTGCGTCCGGTCGCGATGGACGAGCTGGACGTGCTCTTCCCGGCCAGTGTCGCCATGTTCACCGAAGAGGTCGGCATCGATCCGACGATCGGTGATCGCGGCGGATATCGAGCCCGCGTCGCGCAGCTCATCGCCGAGGGGTGCGCGTATGCGATCGTCGAGGACGATCAGGTGATCTTCAAGACCGAGGTGGGTGCGCACACGCACGCCGCCTGCCAGCTGCAGGGCGTCTGGGTCGCCCCACGGCGACGTGGCGAGGGACTGTCCGAGCCGGCCCTCGCCGGGGTGGTCCACCGGGCGCGCCGCAGCTTCGCCCCGGCCGTCACCCTGTACGTCAACGACTACAACACCGCGGCCCGCCGCCTCTATGAGCGGGTGGGCTTCCGTCAGGTGACGACCTTCGCCACCGTCTTGATGTGAGAGGAACAGCGATGCGCAAGGACACCTGGGGGTTGGCCGCCCTGCTGGCGGGAGCAGGCGTGCTGCATTTCGTCAAGCCCGAGCCCTTCGCCCGGATCGTGCCGAAGGCGCTGCCGGCGCGGACCGAGCTGGTGTACGCCTCAGGGGTCGCTGAGCTCGCCTGCGCCGCCCTATTGGCCGTGCCGCGGACGCGCCGGGTCGGAGGGCTGGCGGCGGCCGGTCTGCTGGTGGCGGTCTTCCCGGCGAATGTGCAGATGGCGGTCGATGTGGTGCGGAGCCCCCGTGCCTCGACTCCCTTCAAGATCGGCACCGTCGCACGGCTGCCGTTGCAGTGGCCGCTCATCCGCGCCGCTCTGCGCGCCCGTCCCTGACCCGGCCTTCGCCGCCGCGCGTGGCGAGGGGTGCGCAGGTCACCGCGGCGGGGTGCGACGCGGTCGGGGGAGCGGGCCACGCTGTCGATACCCTCGTGCCATGCGAATGTCACGGCTCTTCGTCCGCACCCTCCGCGACGACCCCGCCGATGCCGAGGTCCCGAGTCACAAGCTGCTCGTCCGCGCCGGCTACGTGCGCCGCGTCGCGCCGGGGATCTACTCGTGGCTGCCGCTGGGCCTGCGCGTGCTCGCGAAGGTCGAGGCCATCGTCCGCGAGGAGATGGAGGCGATCGGCGCGCAGGAGGTCCGCTTCCCGGCCCTCCTGCCGCGCGAGCCCTATGAGGCGTCGAATCGCTGGACCGAGTACGGGCCGAATCTGTTCCGCCTCCAGGATCGCCGCGGGACCGATCTACTCCTCGGCCCGACCCATGAGGAGATGTTCACCCTGCTGGTCAAGGACCTGTACTCCTCGTACAAGGACCTGCCGCTGAGCCTCTACCAGATCCAGACCAAGTACCGCGATGAAGCGCGCCCCCGGGCGGGCATCCTGCGCGGACGCGAGTTCATCATGAAGGACTCGTACTCCTTCGACATCGACGACGCCGGTCTGGAGCAGTCCTATCAGGCGCACCGGGCCGCCTATGTCCGCATCTTCGACCGGCTCGGATTCGAGTACGCGGTCGTGCAGGCCGACTCCGGTGCGATGGGCGGTTCGGCGAGCGAGGAGTTCCTCGTCGTCGCCGACACGGGGGAGGACACCTTCGTGCGCTCTCCGGGCGGCTACGCGGCCAATGTGGAGGCGGTCACCACCGTCGTGCCCGATCCGCAGCCGTATGACGACGTGCCGGCCGCGCACGCCGAGCAGACCCCGGACACCCCGACGATCGAGACCCTCGTCGACCATCTCAACCAGCGCTTCCCGCGGGAGGACCGCGCGTGGACGGCCGCCGACACGCTCAAGAACGTCCTCGTGATGCTTCGGTACCCCGATGGGACGACCGAGCCGCTGGCGATCGGCATCCCCGGTGACCGGGAGGTCGACATCAAGCGTCTCGAGACGCAGGTGTCGCCGGCCGATGTCGAGCCCTTCGGCGAGGCCGACTTCCAGCGGTACCCCGATCTCGCGAAGGGATACATCGGCCCCGGCGTGCTGGGGACGGAACGGGCGACCGGGATCCGCTACCTGGTGGACCCCCGCGTCGTGGAGGGCACCCGCTGGGTGACGGGTGCCGATGTCACCGGATCCCATGTCATCGACCTCGTCGCCGGCCGGGACTTCACCGCCGACGGCACGATCGAGGCCGCCGAGGTCAAGGCGGGGGACCCGGCGCCGGACGGCAGCGGCCCGCTGGAGCTCGCCCGCGGTATCGAGATGGGCCACGTGTTCCAGCTCGGGCGCAAGTACGCCGAGGCACTCGGGCTGAAGGTCCTCGACGAGAACGGCAAGCTCGTGACGGTCGCGATGGGGTCCTATGGCTTCGGCGTGTCCCGTGCCGTCGCCGCGGTGATCGAGAACTCCTTCGACGACAGGGGCATCGTCTGGCCGTCGGCCATCGCGCCATTCGACGTGCACCTGGTCGTCGCGGGCAAGGACCCGGCCCAGTTCGAGGCCGCCGACGCGCTGGTCGCGGACCTGGAGTCCGCCGGTGTCGAGGTGCTCTACGACGACCGCCCCAAGGTCTCACCGGGGGTCAAGTTCAAGGATGCCGAGTTGATCGGCGTGCCCACGATCGTCGTGGTTGGCAAGGGTCTCGCGGACGGTGTGGTCGAGGTCAAGGACCGCGCGACCGGCGATCGACGTGATGTCCCGATCGCGGATCTCGTCGCCACGCTGGCCTAGGACCCTCCCGGATCCAGATGTGGCCGGTTGCGGCCCGTTCTCCTCCTGCGAGACGGGCCACCACCGGCCATATCTGGACGTGGAGCCGGCGGACGTTCAGTCGAGGCCCGGGAATGCCTCGGGGGCGGCGCCCCAGGAGACGGCGCGCACGGCCGTGGCGCGCAGCTCGCGGACGACGCGTTCACGCTCATCGCCTCCGACCTCCCCGCTCAGCGCGGCGATCGAGGCGCAGAGGCGCTGCTCCAGCCGTGCGGCGGTCGCTCGGGCCTCGTCGACGGACGAGAGATCGCCGGCCTCGTAGCTGACGAGCGGACCGGGGGGCTCGATATCGGCATCCGCGAGGACCGAGACGACCGCATCGCGCAGATCGCGATGGGCCTCGAAGGCCGCCGTGGCCGATGTGCGGAGTTCGTCGAAGCGTGCCGCGATCACCGGATACAGCCATACGGCCTCCAGCTCCAACTCCAACCACACGCGCCAGCGCAGCGCCTCCGACTCGTTCATCACGCCCCCTGCCACGAGGCCGCGAGCTGATCGAGCCCGCCCGCCATCGAGGCCAGGACCCGCACGACCTCCGGTGATGTCGCCGCCAGTGCATCCGCGGCCCGGTGATCGGCGGCCTCGCTCAACACCGCCGCCAGCGAACCCGTGGCGGTCTCGGTCGTCGGCTCGCCCCCCAGCTGGTCGACATGCTGTTCCAGCACCTCGACGGCCATCTCGGCGCCGGGGGTGCCGCGAGCGATCGACAGCACTCGCTGCTGATCCTCGACCACGGCGCGCACCAGGCTCACATCGGCGTCGATCGGCCGCGGGCGGGGCTTGACGCCGACGCCGCGCAGGACGTCGTCGAGCCGTCCGGTCGCTCCGAGAGCGACGACGGCACCGGCGGCGAGTCCGCCGGTCAGGAGCACGCGTCGGCTGGTCACGACCGCAGCCTAGCGGCCGCTACGATGGTGCCACGCACGACCGTCGTGGCCATCGAATTGAATAGGGGCATCTCCGGCATGACCGAGTACAACGAGTCGATCGACGGCATCGTCGGGTCGGCCGTCGCCGACCTGGGACTGGATCTCGAGGCGGTGGAGATCGTCGGCCAGGCCAAGCACCGCCGCCTGGTGATCGCCGTGGACCGCGATGGCGGCGTGGGCATCGACGAGATCACCCGCGCGACCCGGGCGGTCTCCGCTGCGCTCGATGCGACCGATGCGATGGGCGAGGCCCCGTACACGCTCGAGGTGACCTCGCGCGGCACCGATCGCCCGTTGACGGCGCCGCGGCACTGGCGGCGCAATCACGACCGGCTCGTACACGTCACCCTGGCCGATGGCGCGAAGGTGACCGCCCGCATCGGCGACAGCGACGATGACGGTGTGGATCTGCTGCGCGGGGGCGTACCGACTCGCTACCCTTACGGCGATATCGAGCATGCCGTCATCGAGATCGAACTCAACCGGAAGGACGTCTGATGGATATCGACATGAGCGCCCTGCGTCTGCTCGAACGGGAGAAGGGGATCTCGCTCGACATCGTGGTGGAGGCGATCGAGACGGCCCTCCTGTCGGCTTATCACAAGACGGCCGATGCCTATCAGCATGCGCGGGTCGAGCTCGATCGATCCAGCGGACATGTCACCGTCTGGGCCAAGGAAAGGCTCGCCGATGCACCCGCCGAGGCCGACGAGGCGGAGACCGACAGGGACGTGCCGCGGCAGCGTTTCAGCGAGGAGTTCGACCACACCCCGGAGGACTTCGGACGTTTCGCCGCGACCGTCGCGCGTCAGCTCATCATGCAGCGGCTCCGCGATCTGGAGGACGAGGCCACCTTCGGAGAGTTCTCCGGCCGGGTCGGCGACATCGTCTCCGGTGTGATCCAGCAGGGCCGGCGTCCCGGCGATGTCCTGATCGACCTCGGCTCGATCGAGGCGATCATGCCCGCCACCGAGCGAGTGCCCGAGGAACGCTACTCCCACGGTGAGCGCATCAAGGCCTATGTGTACGAGGTGGAACGCGGGCCGCGCGGTCCTCGGGTCAAGGTCTCGCGTACCCACCCGAACCTGGTCAAGCTGCTCTTCTCCTTGGAGTCGCCGGAGATCGCCGATGGCTCGGTGGAGATCGCGGCGATCGCCCGCGAGGCGGGTCACCGCACCAAGGTCGCGGTCCGCCCGACGGCTGCCGGGGTGAACGCCAAGGGCGCCTGCATCGGTCCGATGGGTCAGCGGGTGCGCAATGTCATGAGCGAGCTGCACGGCGAGAAGATCGACATCGTCGACTACAGCGAGGATCCCGCCGAGTTCATCGCCCAGGCCCTCTCGCCCTCGCGGGTGACGAGCGTCGAGATCCTCGATGCCGCCGCAAGGGCCGCGCGGGTCGTGGTGCCCGACTTCCAGCTGTCGCTGGCGATCGGCCGGGAGGGTCAGAACGCGCGTCTGGCCGCCAAGCTGACGGGGTGGCGGATCGACATCCGCGCCGACACGGAGGCCTCAGGACCGGCCGCTGCGACGGACGTTTCGACGAACGGCTAGACTTGTCGTCGGTGATCCGCACGTGCATCGGTTGTCGAGAGCGCGCGGACAAGTCCACTCTGGTGCGTGTCGTCGCCCAGCCGGGGCCCGACGATGGTAGTTTCTCCGTCGTCCCGGATACCGTCGGCACGCTACCCGGACGCGGTGCGCACCTGCATCCGTCGTCCGAGTGTCTGGAGCTCGCGGTCCGTCGCCGCGCGTTCGGCCGGGCCCTTCGTCACGAAGGTCGCCCCCAGGTCGATGCGCTGCGATCGCTGATCGAAGGCTCCGGTGACCGGAGCACCTGACCACGAGGCGTCCGCCCGGACGCCTCCCGACCGAAAACGGAGCACACGCTCATGAGCACTCGATGAGTACCTCGCAATGAGCCTGTACGTCGACTAGGTCCGGCCCCCTTCAGGGCTGGACCCCCTGAAGGAGAAGAGTGGCTGTCAGAGTCCACGAACTCGCCCGTGAGTTCGGAGTCCCCAGCAAGATCGTCCTGTCCACCCTCAAGGACATGGGCGAATACGTGAAGTCCGCCTCGTCGACCGTCGAGGCGCCGGTCGTGCGCCGTCTCAACGACGAGCACGGCGACAAGCTGCGTGAGATGGGTGCCAAGAAGGGTGGGGCCAAGAAGGCCGCGCCGAAGAAGGACGCCCCCGCCCCCGCTGCCACCCCGTCGGCAGCGGATGCCCCGCAGCAGCAGGTCAGCGCCGATACCGCTGACGACGCCCCCGCGGCTCCCAAGCCGGGTCCCGCGGCCCCGAAGCCCGCTCCGGCGGCTCCCAAGCCGCCGGAGGCGGATGCTCCCGCTGCCGCGGCTCCGTCGCCCGGCCCCCGGCCGTCCGCACCCAAGCCCAGTGGACCTCGTCCCGGTCCGCGGTCGGGCAGCGCCCGTCCGGGCAACAACCCGTTCTCGTCCAAGCAGGGCATGCAGCAGGACCGTGCGCCCCGTCCGCCGAGCGGTCGTGGGCAGGGCCAGGGCGAAGGCGCCGGTTCCGGTGCTCCGCGCCCGGGCGGTATGCCGCGCCCCAATCCCGCGATGATGCCCAAGCGCTCTGCGGTGGGCGGTCCCGATGCCCGTCAGGGTGGTCGCCCCGGCGGACGCCCCGGCGGGGGTCGTCCCGGTGGGGGCAATCGTCCCGGCGGCGGAGGCGGGGGAGCACCCCGTCCCGGTGGTGGCGGCGGCTTCTCCGGTCCTCCCGGACGCGGACGCGGCCCCGGCGGTCGTGGTGGCACGCAGGGTGCCTTCGGCCGCGCCGGTGGACCGCCGCGCCGTGGGCGCAAGAGCAAGCGCGCGAAGCGTCAGGAATTCGATCAGATGCAGGCGCCGGCGATCGGCGGCGTGCGGGTCCGCAAGGGCAACGGCGAGACCGTCCGCGTCGCTCGCGGCACCTCGCTGACCGACTTCGCCGAGAAGATCGGCGTCGACGCGGCATCGCTCGTGCAGGTGCTGTTCCACCTCGGTGAGATGGTGACCGCCACGCAGTCGGTCAACGACGAGACGCTGCAGATCCTCGGCGAGGAGCTGAACTACAACGTCGAGGTCGTCTCGCCCGAGGACGAGGACCGCGAGCTGCTGGAGTCCTTCTCGCTGGAGTTCGGCGAGGACGAGGGCAACGACACCGACATGGCGCCGCGTCCTCCGGTCGTGACCGTCATGGGTCACGTCGACCACGGCAAGACCAAGCTGCTCGACGCGCTGCGCAATGCCAATGTCGTGGCCAAGGAGGCCGGCGGCATCACGCAGTCGATCGGTGCCTACCAGGTCACCACCGAGGTCGACGATGTCGAGCGGCCGATCACCTTCATCGACACTCCGGGTCACGAGGCGTTCACCGCCATGGGTGCCCGTGGTGCGCAGGCGACCGATATCGCCGTCCTGGTGGTCGCGGCCGATGACGGCGTCATGCCGCAGACCGTCGAGGCGCTCAACCACGCGCAGGCGGCCGGCGTGCCGATCGTCGTCGCGGTCAACAAGGTCGACAAGCCCGATGCCGATCCGAGCAAGGCGCGCGGGCAGCTCACCGAGTACGGTCTGGTGCCCGAGGAGTACGGCGGCGACACGATGTTCGTCGACGTCTCCGCCAAGTCCGGCACGGGTCTCGAGCAGCTGCTCGAGGCGGTCGTGCTGACCGCGGACGCCGCCCTGGACCTGCGAGCCAACCCCGATCAGAACGCCGAGGGTCTCGCGATCGAGGCGCACCTGGACCGCGGTCGCGGCCCCGTCGCCACGGTGATCGTCCAGCGCGGCACGCTCAATGTCGGCGACACGATCGTCGCCGGCTCGGCCTTCGGCCGTGTGCGGGCACTGCTCGACGAGTTCGGTGAGCCGATCGACGAGGCACCCCCGTCGACGCCCGCCCTCGTGCTCGGTCTGACGGCGGTACCCGGCGCCGGCGACAACTTCATGGTCGTCGATGATGACCGCATCGCCCGCCAGATCGCCGAGAAGCGCGAGGCTCGCGAGCGCAATGCGGCACTGGCCAAGCGCAGCGGCCGTCGCACCCTCGAGGACCTCATGCGCGAGGTCGAGAAGGGCGAGACCACCGAGCTGCTGCTCATCCTCAAGGGTGACAGCTCCGGTTCGGTGGAGGCGCTGGAGGACTCGCTCAGCCAGATCGATGTCGGCGACGAGGTCGACCTGCGGGTCATCGACCGCGGCGTCGGTGCGATCACCGAGGCCAATGTCAACCTGGCGACCGCCTCGAATGCCGTCATCGTGGGCTACAACGTCCGCGCGCAGGGCAAGGCGACCGAGATGGCCGACCGCGAGGGCGTCCAGATCAAGTACTACTCGGTCATCTACCAGGCGATCGAGGAGATCGAGGCGGCCCTCAAGGGCATGCTCAAGCCGATCTACGAGGAGCACCAGCTCGGTCAGGCGGAGATTCGCGAGATCTTCCGTTCGTCCAAGATCGGCAATATCGCGGGCTGCATGGTGGTCGACGGCACGATCCGCCGCAACGCCAAGGCGCGGTTGCTGCGCGACGGCAATGTCGTCGCGGACAATCTCGACCTGTCGAGCCTGCGGCGCGAGAAGGACGATGTCACCGAGGTCCGTGAGGGCTTCGAGTGCGGTCTGGTGCTGCGCAACTACGGCGACATCAAGATCGGCGACATCGTCGAGAGCTTCGAGCTCCGCGAGAAGCCCCGCGACTGAGGTTCGCAACTCGCTGAGTGTGACGTTTGGACGGTGAATCCTGCGATTCGGCCGTCCAAACGTCACACTCACGGGGAGAGTGAGAGAAAAGAGAACGATGCCCAGTCCACGTAATGCGAAGATCGCCGATCGGATCAAGACGATCGTCGCCGGGCTGCTCGAGCGCCGGATCAAGGATCCGCGCATCGGGTTCCTCACCATCACCGATGTCCGGCTGACCGGCGACGGCCAGCACGCCTCGGTGTTCTACACCGTCATGGGAGATGAGTCCGACCGGGACGGCACGGCCGCCGCGCTGTCCAGCGCCACGGGGCTCATCCGTTCGGAGGTCGGCAAGCAGCTCGGTCTGCGGCACACGCCGACGATCGAGTTCTTCCTCGACGCGGTCCCCGAACAGGCCCGCGAGATCGAGGATCTGCTGGCCCGCGCCCGGCAGTCCGATGCCGAGGTGGCGGCCCGCGCCGCGGGTGCTCAGTACGCCGGCGATCCCGACCCGTACAAGAAGCACGACGATGAGGACGACGCCGTCGACGGCGACGACGAGGGCGAATGACCGAGGCGAGTGAGCCGGTGGGCCTGGCGATCGTCGACAAGCCCGCCGGCTGGACCTCGCACGATGTCGTCGCCCGCATGCGCCGACTGGCCCGCACCCGCAAGGTCGGACATGCCGGCACCCTCGACCCGATGGCCACCGGTGTGCTGGTGCTCGGCATCGGACGAGCCACCCGGCTGCTCGGTCACCTGCAGCTCGCCGACAAGGAGTACCTGGCCACCATCCGGCTGGGGGAGTCGACGATCACCGACGATGCCGAGGGCGAGATCATCGAGACGGCCGACGCCTCGGGGCTCGATCTCGCACGTATCGAGGCCGCGATGGCTCCGCTCACGGGGGATATCGCCCAGGTGCCCTCGAAGGTCTCGGCGATCAAGGTCGACGGTCGGCGTTCCTACGCCCGCGTGCGTGCGGGGGAGGACGTCGAACTCGCCGCCCGACCGGTGACGGTATCGGTCTTCGAGGCCGTCGACGTCCGGACCGGTGAACGCACCGCCGATGTCGAGGTGCGGGTCGTCTGCTCCAGCGGCACCTATGTGCGTGCCCTCGCCCGTGATCTGGGCGCATCGCTCGGGGTTGGCGGGCATCTGACGATGCTGCGCCGCACCCGCGTGGGCGGCTTCGGTCTCGACCGTGCCCGCACGCTCGATCAGCTGGCGGAACGACTCGACATCACCGGTCTCGACGATGCCGCCCGCGCGGCCTTCGATCGACGGGTACTGGACGAGACCCAGGCACGGCTCGCGCGTCACGGCCGCGTGCTGGAGGGGCTCGCGCTGCCTGAGGACGGGCCCACCGCGCTCTTCGGACCCGATGGCGACTTCCTCGCGCTGTACGAGCCGCGCGGCGCGGACGCCCGCCCGGTGGCCGTCTTCACCTGAGAGGGATCGGTGGGGACACCGCGAGGCCGCCCGGGGCGGATCGTCTGAGCACAGATAGGGTGGCCGGCATGACCTGGTCGACCCCTTCTCCTCGTCAGGTACTGCGCCGTTTCGTCTTCGGCTTCCTGATGGTCCAGGTCGCCGCCGTGGCATCGCTGATGACCGCCACCAAGGTCCGCAAGATGCTGCGCGGCAAGGGCACGAGGCCGTTGCCCCGCGTCGAGCCGCGGACCTTCAGCGTCGGTGAGTCGAACGAGGCCAATGTCTACGTCAGCGGGGCGCCGCTGTACGAGGACATGCTCGCGGCGATCGAGCAAGCCCATCAGCGGGTCCTCTTCGAGTCGTACATCGTCAAGGACGATGAGATGGGGCGCCGGTTCAAGCGGGCCTTGAACGAGGCCGCCGCGCGCGGGGTCGAGGTCTACGTGATCTACGACGGCTTCGCCAATCTGGTGGTCAAGCCGAGCTTCTTCCGCTTCGCGCCGTCGGTGCAGGTCATGCGGTATCCGGTGCTGGCCTCCGGGCTGCGCTTCTGGAATCCGCGGAACTACGGCCGAGACCATCGCAAGATCCTCGTCGTGGACGATGACATCGCCTTCGTCGGCGGCTACAACGTCGGGCGGCTCTACGAGGATGAATGGCGCGACACCCATCTGGCGCTCAGCGGCACCGCCGTCTGGGATCTGGAGAATGCCTTCGTCGACTTCTGGAACGTCCACCGGCCCAAGGAACGCATCGAGCAGGTCACCCGCCCGACCTGGGATCCGGAGATCCGCGCCCACCGCAATGTCCCGCGCCAGCTGATCTTCCCGATCCGCGGCATGTACCTCGAGGCGATCGACCGAGCCCAGAAGACGATCGAGCTGACCACCGCCTATTTCATCCCCGATGCCGACATCCTGGACGCGCTCATCGACGCCTCACGGCGCGAGGTCCAGGTGCGGATCCTGCTGCCTCGGGTGTCGAACCACGTGATCGCCGACTTCCTGGCCCGCGGTTACTTCAACCGCCTGCTCGACGCGGGGGTCGAGATCTGGCGCTACTCCGATCACATGGTGCACGCCAAGACCGCGACCATCGATGGCGAGTGGAGCACGATCGGCACGGCGAATATCGACCGGTTGAGCCTCACCGGCAATTACGAGATCAATATCGAGATCATCGACGAGGGCTTCGCCCGGGGGATGCGCGCGGTCTTCGCCGATGACGCCGCCAAGGCCGAGCTGCTCACCGCCGAGGCGTGGCACCGGCGCGCCACCGTCGGCCGGCTCTACGAGTGGGTGCTCAAGCCGCTCAAGCCGCTGCTCTGACCCGTACAACCCGGGCCGGTGGGCGCGGAAGCGCGTGACTACAGTGGCCTGGTGGCGATCTGGGAAGCGACCGAGGGTGCGTCCGCCGATCCGGTCGGTGGTCCGAGCGTGGTGACCATCGGGGTCTTCGACGGCGTGCATCGGGGTCATCAGCAGGTGATCGCCGCGGTGCGGGAGAGAGCTGCCGCCGCCGGTGCGACGCCGGTGGCCATCACCTTCGATCCGCATCCGGTGGCCGTCCTGGCCCCCGATAAGGCCCCCGTCCGGCTGACCACACTGGATCGCCGCGTGGAGCTGCTGCACCAGCACGGTGCCGAGGAGGTGCGGGTGCTGGCCTTCTCGGCGGAGATGTCCGCGTGGAGCCCCCAGGAGTTCATCGACCGCGTCATCGTGGAGCAGACCCATTGCCGCGAGCTGATCGTCGGAGAGAACTTCCGCTTCGGCCAGCGTGCCGCCGGCACCGTCGAGACGCTGCGACTCGCCGGGCAGGCCGCCGGGTTCTCCGTCGACGGATGGTCCCTCGCCGGCGACGGCGAGGCATTCTCCTCGACCCGCGTGCGCGCGGCGGTCGCGGACGGGGACCTGGCGACGGCCGCCGCGATCCTCGGGCGCCCGCACGAGATCAGCGGCGCGGTCGTTCGCGGAGACCGGCGTGGACGCGAGCTGGGCTACCCCACCGCCAATGTGCCGGTCGACGAGGCCTATGCGGTGCCGCCGGACGGCGTCTATGCCGGACGACTGGTGCGTGCCGGGGGAGAGCGCCTGCCCGCCGCGATCTCGATCGGCACGAATCCGACCTTCGACGGTGTCGCGGGGCGCCGGGTGGAGTCCTATGTCCTCGACCGCGAGGATCTCGACCTGTACGACGAGCAGGTCCGGGTCGAGCTGGTCGAGCGGCTGCGGCCGATGGTCGCCTTCGACTCCGTCGACGAGCTGGTGCTCCAGATGGAGGCCGATGTCACGGCGACCCGCCGCATCCTCGATTAACGCCCGCACGTCGCCCGCTGCTATCCTGGCTGATGCCGTCAGAACGGCCACGGATTCCAGTGCCCCGGTGAACAGGCCCGGGCGCGCCGTGCAACGAGTACCCAGAGGAGAACAGTGTCGAAGAAGACTGCTGCGCCCACCGTCGCAGAGCTGCCCAAGGACGAGATCATCAAGCAGTATGCGCTGAGCGAGGGCGACACCGGCTCTCCTGAGGTTCAGGTTGCGCTGCTGAGCAAGCGCATCGCGCAGCTCACCGAGCACCTGAAGCTGCACAAGCACGATCACCACAGCCGTCGCGGCCTGCTGCTGCTCGTCGGTCAGCGTCGTCGTCTGCTCAACTACCTGCAGAACAATGACATCGAGCGCTACCGCTCGCTGATCGACCGTCTCGGCCTGCGCCGCTGACCCGCTGAAGCGGCCGTCCCCTCGCGGGGCGGCCGCTTTCGCACAACTGCACACCCACTGCGACGAGGTCGGCCCGTCACGCTCGGTCCTCGGTAGTGGCCCGCGGAGCCCCAGGGTTCCGAGGGCCTCGATCGAAGACCGGCGCTGCGCCATCAAGGCCCTGTCAGGCCGCCTCGTCCTGACAGCAGGCATCGCCTGCGGAGAGGACTCTCATGTCCGATCAGACTGTCCATTCAGTCGAGACCGTCATCGACAACGGCTCTTTCGGCACCCGCAACGTGCGCTTCGAGACGGGCCTGCTGGCCCGCCAGGCCGCCGGCTCGGTCGCCGCCTACCTCGATGACGACACCATGCTGCTGAGCGCCACCACGGCGGGCAAGCATCCCAAGGACCACTTCGACTTCTTCCCGCTCACGGTCGACGTCGAGGAGCGCATGTACGCCGCGGGACGCATCCCCGGCTCGTTCTTCCGCCGTGAGGGCCGTCCCAGCGAGGACGCCATCCTCACCTGCCGGCTCATCGACCGGCCGCTGCGCCCGACCTTCAAGAAGGGCCTGCGCAACGAGGTCCAGGTCGTCATCACGGTCCTGGCCCTCAACCCCGACACCCCCTACGATGTGCTGGCGATCAACGCCGCCTCGGCCTCGACGCAGATCTCCGGTCTGCCGTTCAGCGGGCCGATCGGCGCCACCCGCGTCGCGCTGATCGACGGCCAGTGGGTCGCCTTCCCGACGCACAGCCAGCTCGAGAACGCCGTCTTCGACATGGTCATCGCCGGTCGCGTGGCGGGCGACGATGTCGCGATCATGATGGTCGAGGCCGAGTCGACCGAGTCCACCTGGGAGCTCGTCCAGGGCGGCGTCCAGGCGCCGACCGAGGAGATCGTGGCCGGCGGCATCGAGGCCGCCAAGCCCTTCATCCGCCAGCTGTGCGAGGCCCAGGCCGAGCTCGCGAATGCGGCCGCCAAGGAGGTCCAGGACTTCCCGGTCTTCCTCGACTACGAGGACGATGCCTACGAGGCCGTCGCCCAGATCGCCAGCGACGACATGCGCGAGGCGCTGACGATCGTCAGCAAGGCCGAGCGTGAGGCTCGCGAGTCCGAGATCAAGGCCAAGGTCGTCGAGCAGCTCGCCGATCGCTTCGAGGGCCGCGAGAAGGAGCTGGGGGCGGCGCTGCGTTCGCTGACCAAGTCGCTGGTGCGCGACCGCGTGCTGCGCGACAAGGTCCGCATCGACGGCCGTGGACTGGCCGATATCCGTGAGCTGAGCGCCGAGGTCGGTGTCATCCCGCGGGTGCACGGGTCGGCGCTGTTCCAGCGTGGCGAGACCCAGATCCTCGGCGTCTCGACGCTCAACATGCTCGATCTGGAGCAGAAGCTCGACACGCTGAGCCCCGAGACCACGCGCCGGTACATGCACAACTACAACTTCCCGCCCTTCTCGACCGGCGAGACCGGCCGGGTGGGCTCGCCGAAGCGGCGCGAGATCGGTCACGGCGCGCTCGCCGGTCGTGCCCTGATCCCGGTGCTGCCGACGCGCGAGGAGTTCCCCTACGCGATCCGTCAGGTCTCCGAGGCGCTCAGCTCGAACGGCTCGACCTCGATGGGCTCGGTGTGCGCCTCGACCCTCGGTCTGCTCAATGCCGGTGTGCCCCTGCGCGCCCCGGTCGCGGGTATCGCCATGGGTCTCATCTCCGGTGAGGTCGACGGCAAGACGCAGTACGTCACGCTCACCGACATCCTCGGGGCGGAGGACGCCTTCGGCGATATGGACTTCAAGGTCGCGGGCACCCGCGAGTTCGTCACGGCCCTGCAGCTGGACACCAAGCTCGACGGCATCCCCGCCGATGTGCTCGCCGGTGCGCTGACGCAGGCCCGCGATGCCCGCTTCACCATCCTGGACGTGATGGCCGAGGCGATCAGCGAGCCCGACGAGATGAGCCCGTACGCGCCGCGCATCATCACGATCAAGGTCCCGGTCGACAAGATCGGCGAGGTCATCGGCCCCAAGGGCAAGATGATCAACCAGATCCAGGACGACACGGGCGCCAAGATCTCGATCGACGATGACGGCACGGTGTTCATCGGCGCCGAGGGTGGCGACGCCGCGGAGGCGGCCAGGAGCGCCATCAACGCGATCGCCAACCCGACCATGCCCGAGGTCGGCGAGCGCTACCTCGGCACGGTCGTCAAGACGGTCGACTTCGGTGCGTTCATCTCGCTGCTGCCGGGCAAGGACGGGCTGCTGCACATCAGCAAGCTGCGCGACCTCAACGACGGCCAGCGGGTCAACAATGTCGAGGACGTCGTCTCGGTCGGCCAGAAGATCCAGGTCGAGATCGCCGAGGTCGGTGACCGTGGCAAGCTCTCGCTGATCCCGGTCGTCGAGAAGTCCGAGGCCGCCGAGGCTCCCGCCGAAGGCTGACCCTCGCGTCTGCCGACGACGCCCCGAGCACTCGCTGCTCGGGGCGTCGTCGCATTCCCACGGCCCCGTATGGGGCGGTGCGCCATCAACCTCTCGGTGGCCGTGGCCGTGCGCCATCAACCCTTCCACCAACGTTCTGGTGGGCTGTCTACCTTTCCAGAGCCGATGAGGTTGATGGTCTACCCCTCCACATCGGTTCGCGCACCCGCCGGACGTTCCGGTCTCGCCCGCTCCTACGATCGAGTCATGACACGAGTGGCTGTGCTGGGCGCCCGAGGACGGATGGGATCGACATCGGTCGACGCGATCGAGGCGGCCGACGGCCTCGAGCTGGTCGCCGCGGTCGACAAGGACGATGCGGTCGACGCGCTCACCGAGGCGCGCGCGGAGGCCGCCTTGGTGTTCACCACCCCCGATGTCGCGATGGATCAGGTGCGGTGGTGCGTCGAACAGGGCATCCACGTCGTGATCGGCACCTCCGGCTTCGGCGACGACAAGGTCGCGCGGTTGCGTGAGCTGGCCGCCGACCACGACGGCATCGGCATCCTCGTCGTACCGAATTTCTCGATCGGTGCTGTGCTGATGATGCGATTCGCGGCCGTCGCCGCTCCGTTCTTCGAGTCCGTCGAGGTCATCGAGATGCATCATCCCGACAAGGTCGATGCCCCGTCGGGTACTGCGGTGCGGACCGCCGAGATGATCGGTGCCGCTCGCAGGGAGGCCGGTTCCGCCGCCCTGCCGGATGCCACGACCACCGATCCCGACGGTGCCCGAGGGGCGAGCGTCGACGGGATCCCCGTGCACGCCGTGCGAGCCCGGGGCTTCACCGCCTCCCAGGAGGTGCTCTTCGGCGATCCGGGGGAGATCTTCAGCATCCGGCACGACTCGTCCAGCCGCGAGAGCTTCATGCCCGGGGTGGTGGCTGCCCTCCGGGCGGTCGCCGAGCATCCGGGTGTCACCGTCGGCCTGGACTCCGTCCTCGGCCTCACCGACTGATTCAGGAGCATTCCATGCAGACGCGACAGATCCGCCTCGCCCGTCGTCCCGCCGGGGAGCCCGCGGAGGACGACTTCGAGTTCACGACCCGCGACCTTCCGCCGTTGGAGGACGGACAGGTGCTGCTGCGCACGATCTATCTCTCGCTGGATCCGTATATGCGCGGCCGGATGAGCGATGCCAAGTCCTATGCGCAGCCACTGGAGATCGGCGACGTGATGCTGGGACAGACGGTGTGCGAGGTCGTGGAGTCGGCCTCGGACCGCCGGTCGGTGGGTGACATCGTCCTCGCGTTCACCGGATGGCAGACGCACGCGATCGTGCCGGGCAAGCACACCCGCAAGCTCGACCCGTCGGCGGCGCCGATCACGACGGCGCTGGGCGTGCTGGGCATGCCCGGGTTCACCGCCTACGGCGGTCTCCTGGGGATCGGACATCCTGCGGAGGGGGAGACCGTCGTGGTCGCGGCGGCGACCGGGCCCGTGGGCTCGGCGGTCGGGCAGATCGCGCGGGTCAAGGGCGCGCGGGCCGTCGGGATCGCCGGAGGTCCCGAGAAATGCGCGGCGCTCATCGACGAGTTCGGCTTCGACGCCGCTGTCGACCACCGGGCTCCGGACTTCGTCGAGAGGCTCGCCGAGGCGACCCCCGATGGCATCGACGTGTACTTCGAGAATGTCGGCGGCCGGGTGACCAATGCCGTGATCGACCGCTTCAATCCGTTCGCGCGGATGCCGGTCTGCGGCGTGATCTCGGGGTACAACGCCGTCGACGGTCTCGCCGATGCCGATCGGCTGGCGCCGGACTTCCTGCAGCGCATCCTGGTGGATCGGCTCACCATCCGCGGCTTCATCCAGGACGAGTTCATCGAGAGCCATCACGAGGACTTCGTGCGTGACATGACCGCCTGGGTGGGCGACGGCCGGGTGCGTTACCGCGAGGACATCGTCGACGGGCTCGACCAGGCCCCCGAGGCCTTCCGCGGTCTGCTCGCCGGACGCAACTTCGGCAAGCTCCTCGTCCGAGTCTCCGCCGATCCCACCTGACCCTCCCGTCCGACTTTCGGCCGGTTGTGGCCCCTTACCGACGAGTAAAAGGGCCATAACCGGCCAGAAGTCGCCCTCGAAGCCGGGACGTCCGGATGGCGGACGGGCGGGGTCAGGCCAGCAGGCGGAGGAGGGCGGCGCTCGCGGCGGCGGCCCCGACGACCACCAGGAAGGGCATCCGCCACCACAGCAGCACCGCCGCCACGCCGAGGGCCATCACCCGTGCGTCGAGGGTCAGTGTGCTGCCGTCGGCGACGACCTGCACCGCGACGAGCGCGCCGAGGAGCGCGACCGGGATGAGGGCGGCGGCTCGCACCGTCATCGGATGGTCAAGGACGCGCGCGGGAAGGGACAGCCCGGCGAGCTTCAAGGCGTAGCAGCCGGCCGCGGTGAGCAGGAGCCCGACCCACAGCTCAGTCATCGCGAGCTCCGATGCGGTGCTGCAGCAGGAGACCGGCGAGCAGCGCGAGGCCTCCGCCGACGATGATCGGCACGCCGGCGGGGGAGAGCGGCACCAGGCCGAGGGCGATCGCGGCGCCCAGGACCGCGACCACTCGCGTGATCGCCGAGTCGAGCCGTGGCCAGAGCAGGGCGAGGAAGGCCGCTCCCACGGCGGCATCTAGCCCGAAGTCCCGCGGATCGCCGATCGCGGTGCCGGCCAACGCCCCCACGAAGGTGAACAGGTTCCACAGCACGAAGACCGAGGCCCCGGTCCAGTAGAACCCGAGCCGTGCCTGATGGGATGTCGCGCGGGTGACGGCCATCGCCGTCGACTCGTCGATGACGAGCTGGGCGGCGAGCGGCCGACGCCAGCCCCGCACATCCAGCAGCCGCGCGAGACTCAGCCCGTAGAAGAGATTGCGTCCGCCCAGCAGCACCGAGGTGACGGCGCCGGCGAACGGGGAGCCCCCCGAGGCGATCACCCCGACATAGGCGAACTGCGAGGCGCCGGTGAACATCAGCAGCGACATCGCGCAGGCCTGCCACACGCTCAGACCCGCCGCCGTCGCCAGCGCGCCGAAGGAGATGCCGTAGGCGCCCGTGGCGAGACCCACCCCGAGCGAGTCCGTGATGATCGAGCGGTCCGAAGGCGCGGGTGCGCTCACGCCAGCCCCGTGTGCAGCCTGACCTGCTTGAGCGCATCGCCCGTCTCCGCGGCGAGCTCGCGGTGCGCGCCATCGGGTGCCCAGCCGGCCGCTGTGGCGAAGGCCCGCGTGGCGTCATCGGTGGAGCCGAGCCACCAGACCGCCCGGGTGAACCGGTCGGCGCTCAGCGTGTCGGCGCAGGCCTGGAGCAGCCGCGAGCCGTGGCCCTGTCCGCGGTGTGCGGCGCCGACGACGAACTCGCCGATCTCTCCGTCGGCCACGGGGTCAGCGTCCTCGTCGTGACAGGGATGTACGAGAGCGAAGCCGCGGACCGTCGCACGTTCGAGGGCGACGAGGACCCGTTGGCGGGCATCGCGGGGAGCCGCCAGCATCTGCCGCCAGCGGTCGGCCAGGTCGTGCGGGCGTACCGCGTCGAGCTGGTCGCCGAGCACATCGGCGAAGCTCTCCTGCCAGGCCGCCACCTGGAGCCGGGCGATCGCCTCGACATCATCGGGCCATGCCAGCCGGACGCTGACATCGGCGGTCGGTCCGGTGCTCACCGCGCCTCGCGCAGATAGGACCGTCCGCCGTCGCGGTCCAGTCGCCGCTCGGCTCGCTCGAAGGAGGCCTCCGAGGGCCACAACAGGGCGAACATCGCGAGGATGCTGGGCACTCCGGCGATGAGCAGCGGCCAGGCCCCGTGGTCGACGAGGAAGCTGGCCAGCACGCCGAGCAGTACCGGGGCCTCCAGCACCGCGAAGCGCACCATGATGTTGGCCCGGAACGCGCCTAGCGCACGGGTCATCGCCTCGCCGCGGTCGGTGCCGATCGCGATGGCGGGGAGCTGGTCGGTCAGAAACCGGGCGAGGCCCACTGCGGCGGCCACGACGGCCAGCAACCCGAGGGTGAGCCAGAGGGGAGGCAGTTCGTGATCGCCGACGCCGCCGACGACGAAGAAGACCGCCACCACGATGAAGACCGGCGCGGTCAGCAGAGACATCAGCAGGGTGCGCAGGGCATCGCGACCTGATGGGGCGGTGTTGGCCATGGGCCCGAGTCTGTCACATCGAAGGACGCGGTCACGGCCGGGAGTCGAAGGCCTCGACGAGGCCGGAGGAGGCGCCGTCGGCCTCCAATGCCGTGGCGATCCGGGTGGTGTTGCGGACCGTCGGCCACGTCTCCACCGCGATCGCGACGACCGTGGCGATCGCGACGATGATGATCGGCCATCCGCCGTAGGGCATCACGAAGGCGTAGAGCACCGCGAGGAGGAAGGGGAGTTCGAGCAGCAGCAGCGCACGGGCGAGATGGCGTTGGTAGTGCGAGAGCGCGGCGGTCAGCGCGGCGTCGGTATCGAGACCGGCGGGAAGGGGCGGGATACGGGTCCAGGAGCGCTCGACGTTGACGACCGCGGCGATCAGCACGACCAGGAGACCAGCGACGGCCCACCACGGCGGGAAGGGCTCGTCGGTGCCGCCGAGCGCGAGGGACAGCAGCGTGGCGAAGACGGCGGTCACGGTGAGCTGGATGATGACCAAGGTGCGCAGTTGCTTGACCTGCTGGGCGTTGCCCTCGTCCATGACGTCCTCTCCTCGGCGCGTGCCGCCCAGTATCCCACGGCCGCCGGGCGACCTGGCGTCCCACGACATGACGAGGGGCTCGGGCTGTCGGCGCCGGGCGGTAGTCTGAGGCGCATGCGGGCCTACCTCGATCTCGTGCAGCGCATCCTCGACGACGGCGCCGAGAAGTCCGATCGCACCGGCACCGGCACGCTCAGCGTGTTCGGCCATCAGATGCGGTTCGACCTCTCCGAGGGCTTTCCTCTGGTCACCACCAAGAAGGTCCACCTGCGCTCGATCATCGGCGAGCTGATCTGGTTCATCTCCGGCGACACCAATGTCCGCTATCTGCACGACAACCGGATCTCCATCTGGGACGAATGGGCCGACGAGAACGGCGACCTCGGGCCCGTCTACGGGCACCAGTGGCGGTCCTGGCCCACACCGGACGGCCAGCACATCGACCAGCTCGCCCGGGTGATCGAGAACCTGCGCCGCGATCCGGACTCGCGGCGGCACCTGGTCAGTGCCTGGAATGTCGCGGAACTGGACCAGATGGCGCTCGCCCCCTGTCACGCCTTCTTCCAGTTCTATGTCGCCGACGGCAAGCTGTCGTGCCAGCTCTATCAGCGTTCGGGCGATGTCTTCCTGGGCGTCCCCTTCAATATCGCCTCGTATGCGCTGCTGACCCATATGGTCGCCCAGGTCACAGGACTCGAGGTCGGCGACTTCGTGCACACGCTCGGTGACGCCCACCTGTACCTCAACCACCTCGATCAGGCGCGCGAGCAGTTGTCGCGCGAGCCGCGCCCGTTGCCGCGCCTCGAGCTGGACCCCGCCGTCACGTCCATCGAGGACTTCGCGATCGAGTCGGTGACGGTGCGCGACTACGATCCCCATCCGGCGATCAAGGCGCCCGTCGCCGTATGAGCGGTCCTCGAACGCCTCGCACGACCCTCGTCGTGGCGATCGGCGCCAATGGCGTCATCGGTCGCGATGGTCAGATGCCGTGGCCGCGGACGGGTGATCAGGTGCAGTTCAAGGAGCTGACCTGGGGCCATCCGATCGTCATGGGACGCACCACCTATCAGTCGATCGGCCGGCCGTTGCCCGGCCGGACCTCCGTCGTGCTCACCCGCGCCCATGACTGGGATCCCGGGGACGATGCGGTGCTCGTCGCCCATGATCTGCCGACCGCCCTGCGGCTGGGACATGAGATCGACGACGACATCTTCGTCATCGGCGGTGCCGAGGTGTACGCGGCGGTGCGCGCGGCCGGGCTGGCCGATCGGTTGGTCGTCACCCATGTCGATCAGTCGCCGGACGGCGATGCGTGGTTCGATCCGATCGGAGAGGACTGGCGCGCCGTCCACCGTGAGCCGTACGACGGCTACGAGATCGTCACCTACGAGCTCCGGGGCTGACGCCCACCGCCGGGTCGATGCCCGTGCGCAGGCGCCACGCCACGAGAGCCACGTGCAGACCGAGCACGGACTCGACGTCGTCGAGGGAGATGCCGAGCGTCCGTTCGATGCGGGCGAGTCGGGCGTAGAGGGTCTGCCGCCGTACGCCGAGGCGTTGCGCCGAGAGGGTCTTGGAGCGCCCGGTGGCGAGATAGGCGTCCAGGGTGCTCACCAGTGCGCTCTGACCACGCCGGTCGGCGGCCAGGAGCGGACCGAGCTGTTCGGCCACGAGGGCGTCGATCCGTTCGGGGCCGATGCCGCCGGTCAGCAGGCGCTGCACGCCGACATCGCGGGCCAGCAGCACGCGCGTATCACCGGCACGGGTGTCGGCGAGTCGGACGACGTCCCGGGCGATCTGGAGCGCCGTCGGCAGGTCCGTCCAGCGCTCGGACGGCATCGCGGACCCGATGGTCACCTCGATGCCGCTGCCGCCCAGGGCGTGATGACCGTCGTGCAGGAGCTCGCGAAGTCGTCGCGGTGTCGTGCTCGGACCGGTGGCCAGCAGGGCGATGACGAGGTGCCCGACGGTCCCGGCGATGACCGGTCCGATGACCTCGGGCCACACTGACTCCACTCGACTCAGGCAGGGGCCGGGGTCGGCATGGGGATCGATCGCCACGGCCACCCCGAGCCTTCCGGTCGTCGGGAGCCCCGCGTTCTCGAGGCGGCCGGCGATCTCGTCGTGGGAGACCAGCGAGCCGGCGTTCAGATCGCTGACGAGGGCTTGGGCCAGGCTGGGGCGCCACCCCGTGTCCCGGTGCCGGGCGAGTTCGAGGGTGAGAGCGGTGGCGGCCCGCTCGGCGAGCCGGGTCAGCCGCTCGTCCGGCGTGCCGCACTGCAGGCGGACGGTTCCGAGGACGCGATGACGACTGCGCAATGGCGCGGTCGCCCCGGGGCCGTCGTGCAGCCGCACGGTGCTGATGCGGCTCTGTTCGACGACATTGCCGTCCGGGTCGAGCAGCTCGGCCGCGCACCCGGCGATCCGCGCCAGTTGGTCGAGCACGGCCTGTGGTCCGGCGCCCTCGACGACGAGATCGAGCAGTCCGGCCCACCCGGCGTCCTCTGCGGCGGCATCGAGTCGCGCCCGGACGGCGAGCTCGTGGAAGTCCTCGACCATCCGCACGAAGGGGACGACGCGCGAGAAGGTGAGGAACCCCAGCCCGGCCCGCCGTGCGGCGTCGACCATCGCCTCGGGAGGTTCCAGGAAGGAGCGGCCGAGCTCCAGGGCGAGGGCGGCGCAGCCGGCACGCGCGAGCGAGGTGACATAGGCATCGAGTTGATCGGCATTCGCACCGTGCAGTCCCAGCCCGGTGGTCAGCAGCAGCTCGCCGCCCGCGAGCAGGCCGCTCATCTCGTAGACCTCGGAGGAATGCACCCAGCGGATGTCGATGGTGTCGGGATCGCCGGTGAGGAGCTGCGTCCCGGCGGCGCGGAAGGAGGGCAGGCCCAAGACCTCGGCGAGGGTGGTGTGCATGGGGCCTCCTGGACGTAGTGTCCATCAGGATACGCCTGCATACTGACGCAGTGTCCTTTGACCGGGACATCGAGGGCTGGTGGAGTGAGGTACATCTCATCTTCCTGCGAAGGAGCATCACCATGACCCTCACCGACGACGACCGTCGATTCCTCGATCTGGCGATCGAGCAGGCCCAGATCGGCTGGGACGAAGGGGGAGTCCCGATCGGCGCGGTGCTCGTCCACGACGGCCAGGTGCTGGCCGTCGGCCGCAATCGTCGTTTCCAGATGGACAGCGCGATCCGGCACGGCGAGACCGACTGCCTCGAGAACGCCGGGCGGCTTCCGGCCCGTGTCTACCGCGAGAGCGTGCTCTATACGACCTTGTCGCCCTGCTATATGTGCGCCGGGACGGCCGTCATGTACGAGATCCCCCGCATCGTGATCGGCGAGAACCGGAGCTTCCAGGCCAGCGAGGACTGGCTGCGCTCGTTCGGCAAGGAGCTCGTCATCGCCGATGATCCGACCTGCCGGTCGTTGATGGAGACGATGCTCGTCGAGCGCCCCGAGCTGTGGGCCGAGGACATCGGAGAGGAAGCATGAGCGCGCGCAGTACCGAGTTTTGCTCCACCTTCGTCAACCGAGGAGGGCTCCCGTTGACGAATACGGAGCACATCTCGGTCCAGGCCGAGGGAGCGGTGTCATGAGCCAGAGCGCGGAACCGGTCGACGGGGGAGTCGTCGACCCGGACTACCCGGTCACACCCGTCCCCCCACACGCCCGGAAGACCTTCTTCTCACTGGCGGTCGTCCTCCTCGGGTTCACCGTCTTCACGCCCACGATGCTGGCCGGGGCCGAACTGGGGATCGCCTTCAGCTTCGGCGATCTGCTGCTGATGATCGGCCTCGGCTCGGTGATCCTCGGGACCTACGTCGTCCTGCTCGGATGGATCGGCGCGAGAACCGGCCTGACCACGGTCGTGATGGCGCGCTACAGCCTCGGCACCCGAGGCTCCAAGCTCGCCTCGGTCCTCCTCGGCGGCACGCAGATCGGCTGGTACGGCGTCATCATCGGCACCGTCGGCGAGCTGACCGCGCAGGCCATGGGGTGGGAGTCCTTCGCGGCCAAGGCCGCCGTCATGATCCTGTCAAGCGCGCTCATGTGCCTGACGGCCTGCTACGGCTACCGCGGGATGTACTGGGTCTCCCTGGTGGCCACGCCGCTCATCCTGGTTCTCGCCGTCTGGGTGGTCTTCCGATCGCTGGAGGAGGTCGGCGGCTGGGACGCCTTCCTCGGGATCGAGCCGGCCACCTCGATGACCGCGGCTGTGGCGATCACCACGGTGGTGGGCACCTTCGTCTCGGCGGGCACGCAGGCGCCGAACTGGACCCGGTTCGCCCGCAGCGGATCACAGGCGATGTGGGCCTGCCTCATCGCCTTCCTGCTCGGCAACGGCCTGATGATCCTGTTCGGGGCGATCGGCGCGATCACCTTCGGCGAGGGGGACTTCGTCCTGGTCCTGTACCAGCTCGGCCTCGTCGGGTGGGGGCTCTTCCTGCTCTTCGGCAATCTGTGGAAGTCCAATGCGGACACCGCATATGCCTTCGGCGTCGCCGGCGCCGAGCTCTTCGAGCGCCCTCGCAAGGTGCCGTTCATCATCGGCGGGTCGATCATCGGCACGCTGCTCGCGCTCGCCGGCATGCACCAGCATCTGGTGGAGTATCTGGTCCTGCTCGGCATCTTCATCCCGCCGCTGGGCGGTGTCATCATCGGCGACTATCTGGCGCGCTGGCGTCGCTCGCAGATGCCTCCGGGCGCCGCACTGCCGCGGTTCGACGTCATCAATCTCGGCGTCTACGCCGTCGCGAGCGCCCTGGCCTGGGCCTCGGATCACTGGGAGATCGCGATCCCGCCGCTGGTGGGCATCGTCGCTGCCATCGTCCTCACGACCGCGCTGCGCGCCGCGGGCCGGGCGAGGAGCACCACGACCTAGTGTCCGGGCGATCGGGCATGATGACGGCGTGAACGACGACACCTTCCTCGAGGACACCTCCTCGCGACCTTCCGGAGCCGGGCGGCGAGGCTTGACGCTGACCGACCGGTGGAACACACCCTTGGGCAAGCCGAACGGCGGCTACCTGCTGGCCGCCATGCTCCGTGGGCTGGCCGAGGAGGTGCCCGAGGCCGGCGCGCCCCTCGTCGCGGCCATCAGCTATCTGCGATCGCCCGATGTGGGCGAGGCGGAGCTGGAGACCGAGGTGATCCGAGCGGGCCGGAAGGTGCAGACGGCCACGGCGCGGCTGAGTCAGAACGGGGCCGAGGTGGCCCACCTCGTCGCCAACTTCGCGGCGCGGGCCGAGGAGGCCCGGCGGGAGGACTTCGCCGAGGCGCCGATCCTGCCCGAGCCCGAGGCGTGCCTGGATCCCCTGGCGGAGGGCATGAGGCCCGAGGGCATCTTCGGGCAGGTCGAGTACCGGCTTGCCGCGGCCCCGGGATGGGCCACGGGCCAGCCCTCGGGCGATCCCAGCGTCACGCTGTGGCAACGGCTGCGCGAGGGCCGGGAGATCGACTTTCCGGCCCTCGCCCTGCTGTGCGACTCCTTCGCGCCCGCCGTCATGGAGATCGGCGAGAACGTCTCGATGACGGTGCAGCTGACGGTGCACCTGCGCCGGCTCCCGGCACCGGGCTGGATCGCGACCCGGCTGTTCACGCGGCACGTGAGCGACGGCTACCACGAGGAGGACTGCGAGCTGTGGGACAGCGAGGGGAACCTCGTCGCACAGTCGCGCCAACTGGCGATCCTGCTCGGGTGATCCTGCACGGACCCGGCGGTGGCCGAAGCGGTAGCCTCGGAGCATGACTTCGCCGCTCGTCTCGTCGTCCGCACCGTTCGGCCGGGTGTTGACCGCCATGGTCACGCCCTTCACGGCCGACGGCAAGCTCGACCTGGACGCGGCGCAGAAGGTGGCCTCGCATCTGGTCGATCTCGGCAATGACGGCATCGTGGTCTCCGGCACCACCGGCGAGTCGCCGACCACGACCGTGGCCGAGGACGGCGAGTTGTTGCGTGCGGTGCTCGACGCGATCGGCGACCGCGCGACCGTCATCGCGGGGGTGGGCACCAATGACACCCGCCACTCGGTGGAGCTCGCGACGCAGGCCGCCGATGCCGGCGCGCATGGTCTGCTGCTGGTGACGCCCTACTACTCCAAGCCCCCGCAGCGAGGCTTCGTGATGCACGTCGAGGCGGTGGCGGCGGCCGGCGACGGCGCACCGATCATGCTGTACGACATCCCCGGCCGGACCGGCATCACGATCGCCGAGGACACCTACCTGGCCCTCGACCGCATCGACGAGGTCGTCGCGGTCAAGGATGCCGTCGGCGACCTGGAGCGGGGTGCGTGGCTGCTGTCGAACACCGGCCTCGCCCTCTACTCCGGTGACGACGCCCTCAACCTGGCCTGGCTGAGCGTCGGCGCGGCCGGTGTCGTGAGCGTCGTCGGCCATGCCGCTGCCGGGCACTACCGGGCGATGACCGATGCGGTCGACGCCGGGGACCTGGCCGAGGCCCGCCGCCTCAACCTCGAACTCGTGCCGCTGGTGCGAGCGATGATGACCCATACGCAGGGAGCCATGACCGCCAAGATCGCGCTGCACCTGCGCGGTGTCCTCGATTCGCTCGTCGTGCGGCCTCCGTTGCCGCCGATCGAGGAGTCGGACATCGCGATCGTGCGCGAGGGTCTGGCCACGGCCGGCCTGCTCGACTGATACGTGAGGAACTGGATGACCGAGCGAACGATGGACATGGGCAGGGGTCGCGCAGTACGGGCGCCCCACGGCTTCGGGCAGGTGGTCCGATGAGCCACATGCACACCGAGCTCGGCCCGCCGCCACCGCTCGCCCCGCAGGCGCTTCGTGTGCTCCCGCTGGGCGGTCTCGGCGAGATCGGCCGCAACATGACCGTCTTCGAGTTCGACGGCAAGCTGCTGATCGTCGACTGCGGGGTGCTCTTCCCCGAGGAGCAGCACCCGGGTGTCGATCTCATCCTCCCCGACTTCGGTCCGATCCGTGACCGGCTGGACGATGTCGTCGGCATCGTCCTCACACACGGGCACGAGGACCACATCGGCGGTGTGCCGTATCTGCTGCGCGAACGCGGTGACATCCCGGTCATCGGCTCCAAGCTCACGCTCGCCCTCGTCGAGCCCAAGCTGAAGGAGCATCGTCTCAAGCAGGTGCCCAAGCACACCGTCTCCGAGGGCGATGTCATGTCCTTCGGCCCCTTCGAGTGCGAGTTCGTCGCAGTCAACCACTCGATCCCCGATGCCCTCGCGGTGGCGATCAAGACCCCCGCTGGGGTCGCGCTGCACACCGGCGACTTCAAGATGGATCAGCTGCCGCTGGACGGCCGGATCACCGATCTGCGTGCCTTCGCCCGCTTGGGGGAGGCCGGAGTCGATCTCTTCCTCACCGACTCGACGAACTCCGATGTGCCCGGTTTCACGACCGCCGAGCGACAGATCACGCCGGCCATCGATGCCGTGTTCGCGCGCAGCAAGCAGCGGATCATCGTGGCCTCCTTCGCCTCGCACGTGCATCGCGTGCAGCAGGTCCTCGATGCCGCGGCCAAGCACGGTCGCAAGGTCGCCTATGTCGGGCGCTCGATGGTGCGCAATATGCAGATCGCGCGCGAGCTCGGCTATCTGCACGTGCCGGACGGCGTCGTCGTCGACAAGGTCGATGCGGCCCCGCCCGAGCGGATGGTTCTCATGTCCACCGGCTCGCAGGGCGAGCCGATGGCAGCGCTGTCCCGGATCGCCAATCGCAGCCACCAGCAGGTGACGCTGGAGCCCGGGGACACTGTGCTGCTGGCCTCATCGTTGATCCCCGGCAATGAGAACGCGGTCTACCGGGTCATCGACGGTCTCACCAAGCTCGGCGCCAATGTCGTTCACAAGGGCAACGCCCTGGTCCACGTGTCCGGGCACGCGTCCGCCGGTGAGCTGCTCTACTGCTACAACATCGTCCGGCCGCAGAATGTGATGCCCGTGCATGGCGAGATCCGCCACCTGCACTCCAATGCCGCGCTCGCCGAGGCCACGGGCGTGCCGAATGTGATCCTCGCCGAGGACGGCTATGTCGTCGACCTCATCGACGGGCACGCGCAGATCGTGGGCGCGGTCGACTGCGGCTATGTCTACGTCGACGGTTCCTCGGTGGGCGACCTGACCGATTCCGAGCTCAAGGACCGGCGGGTGCTGGGCGAGGAGGGCTTCGTCTCAGTCGTCGTCGTCATCGACTCGACGAATGGCAAGATCATCACGGGGCCGGATATCCACGCCCGTGGGCTCGCCGAGGATGACGCCGCCTTCGACGGCATCCGGCCGAAGCTCATCGCGGCGGTCGAGGACGCCCTGGGCGACGGCACCCGCGATCCTCGCCAGCTGCAGCAGGTCATGCGTCGGGTCGTCGGTTCCTATGCGGGCCGGACCTTGCGCCGTCGTCCGATGATCGTGCCGATCGTCCTCGAGGCCTGACAACGGCCGATCCGGTTCGTAACCGGCCCCGTCACCACGCTTAACCTCGGCGAAACAGTCGCTCGTCACCCTGGTCGGGAGGCGGCCACGGGTGCCGTGCGGATCGGGGACGAGATGACGAAGGCCACATTGGTGGTGTGTGCGCGCGGTGTGGAGACTCCCGCGGCGCGCGCCGCCCTGGCGGCGGTGGTGCACGGGGTGCGGCGCGGTGCGCGCGGACTGGAGGTCGTCGATGCCTTCGTCGGTCCCCAGCAGCCCGATGTCGCCGATGTCGTGGCGCAGATTCCCGGGCGCCGGCTGATCGTGCCGTTGACGCTCTGGCACGACGACGAGGTGGTGGCGCGGCTCCGCCATCTGTCCACGGCTCTACCCGGCATCACGGTGACGGCGCCGATCGGCCCGGACTGGCTGCTGGCCGAGCTCGGTGTCCGTCGGCTGATCGAAGCGGGAGCGCGCCCGGACGACTCGATCGTGCTCGCGGCCGGCCCGGCGGGGTCCGCGCGGGCCGTCCGCGACATCGGCGCGGCGGCGCGGCTGCTGAGCGCCGTGTGGGGCGGTCGCGTGCACGTCGCGGCTGATGCGGGCGGTCCGGCGCTGGCCGAGGCCATCGACATCGCCCGGGCTTATCAGCGGCGGGTGGTCGTCTCGATGTATGAACTGACGATGTCGCAGGCTGCGAGCGGAATCGGCCGTCTCGGTGCCGATGTGGTGACGGCTCCGTTGCTCAGCGCCGGCAACGGCGAGGCGGGAGTCGTCTCCTTGGTCCACGCTCGGGCCACGGCGCGAGGCTCGTGGGTCCCGGTCGGCAGCGATCCCAGCCGCGGCGCCTGAACCGGCCCCACCGTCCCGGGGGAGGGGAGTGTCGGAGCCGGACAACCCTCGAGTGGTGGTTTAGCCTTGGAGCATGGCGACCCGAACGTCTTCCCCGTCGCAGAAGCGACCGTCCGGAGGCCAGGCCCGTAAGAAGCCCGCGGCGAAGAAGAAGCCGCAGGCGCGCAAGCCTGCGCCCAAGTCCGCTGCGCGTTCCGGCCCCAGTCCGGCCGGCACCGCTGTGCAGGCGGTGGGGCGCGGTGTCCGTGCGGTCTGGTCCGGTGTCGCCGGAGCTACCGGGGCGGTCACCCGGAGCATCGGCACCGGAGCCAAGGACCTCGATCCGGCTCAGCGTCGCGACGGGGTCGGCTTCGCGATCCTCGCCCTCGCGATCGTGACGGCGGCGGCGGTGTGGTGGGACGTCTCAGGGGCCGTCGGCCGGGGAGTCCGCCAGGCCGCGACCGGCACGGTGGGGCTGCTCGCCTGGGCGATCCCGATCGTCCTGGCGGTCATCGCCTGGCGCACGCTGCGTCATCCCGATCGCAACGGCCCGGTGGGCCGGCAGGTGATCGGATGGAGCGCGATCTGCGGCGGCGTCCTCGGGCTCGTGCACCTCGCCCACGATGTCCCGCGCCCCAGCGACACCGCCGGGGCGATGGGCGAGGCCGGGGGAGCCATCGGGTTCCTCTTCTCGGCGATCCTCATCGACCTGCTCAAGAGCCCCTTCGTGGTGGCTCCTCTGCTGGTCCTGCTGACCCTCTTCGGCGTGCTGGTCGTCACCGGGACGCCCCTGTACGCCGTGCCGGACCGACTGCGGGCGGCACGAGACCGCCTGCTCGGCCGGCACCGCGATGCGCCGGAGGAGGGTGTCGCGGACGATGTCCCGGCGACGCCCGCCCGCAAGCGCCATCCGCGCACCACCTTCGACGCCGCCGAGGACGAGCCCTTCGACAACCCTCTCGTCGAGGGCCCCTCGGAGCCCGATGCCATCGACATCGCCGCCTCCCACGATGCCGAGGATGTATCGCTCCCCGAGCCGATCGTGGCGGACGACGAGCCCGCGGCCGCCGCACCGTCGGCCCCGCCCAAGCCGATCGAGCCCATCCCGGTGCGTGCCGAGCAGCTCGCGCTCTCCGGCGATATCGTCTACACCCTCCCCGATCCAGGGGCCCTGCGTGAGGGCACGCCGCCCAAGGCGCGCACGTCGGCCTCCGATGCGGTCGTCGACCGGCTCACCGAGGTCCTCGAGCAGTTCAAGATCGACGCCACGGTCACCGGTTACACCCGTGGCCCGACCGTCACGCGCTACGAGGTCGAGCTCGGACCTGCGGTCAAGGTCGAGAAGGTCACTGCGCTCAGCAAGAACATCTCCTATGCGGTCGCCTCGAACGAGGTGCGGATCCTCAGTCCGATCCCGGGCAAGTCGGCCATCGGCATCGAGATCCCGAATGTCGACAAGGAGATGGTCTCCCTCGGAGATGTGCTGCGCTCGAACAGGGCACGCAGCGACCATCACCCGATGGTCATCGGTCTCGGCAAGGATGTCGAGGGCGGCTTCGTGCTGGCGAACCTGGCCAAGATGCCGCACCTGCTGGTGGCCGGCGCCACCGGCTCGGGTAAGTCGAGCTTCGTGAACTCGATGATCAGCTCACTGCTGATGCGGGCGACCCCGGACGAGGTCCGGATGATCCTCGTCGACCCGAAGCGGGTCGAGCTGACCGCCTACGAGGGCATCCCGCACCTGATCACACCGATCATCACCAATCCGAAGAAGGCGGCGGAGGCGCTGCAGTGGGTCGTGCGCGAGATGGATCTGCGCTATGACGATCTCGCGGCCTTCGGCTATCGGCATATCGATGATTTCAACAAGGCCGTCACCTCCGGCAAGCTGCAGGCCCCGCCGGGGAGCGAGCGGGTGCTCGCCCCGTATCCGTATCTGCTGGTAGTCGTCGACGAGCTCGCCGACCTCATGATGGTCGCTCCCCGCGATGTCGAGGACGCGATCGTGCGCATCACCCAGCTGGCGCGTGCCGCGGGCATCCACCTGGTGCTCGCCACGCAGCGTCCGAGCGTGGATGTGGTCACCGGTCTGATCAAGGCGAATGTCCCGAGCCGGCTGGCCTTCGCCACCAGCTCCCTCGCCGACAGCCGGGTCATCCTCGACCAGCCGGGTGCGGAGAAGCTGGTCGGGCAGGGCGACGGCCTGTTCCTGCCGATGGGTGCCAACAAGGCGATGCGCATGCAGGGCGCGTGGATCAACGAGAGCGAGATCCAGGCGCTGGTCGAGCACTGCAAGGAGCAGCTGAAGCCCTCCTACCGCGAGGACGTCACGGTTCCGCAGCAGGCCAAGCGCGAGCTGGACGACGACATCGGCGATGACATGGATCTGGTGCTGCAGGCCGTGGAGCTGGTGGTCAACACCCAGTTCGGCTCGACATCGATGCTGCAGCGCAAGCTGCGAGTCGGCTTCGCCAAGGCCGGTCGCCTCATGGACATCCTGGAGAGTCGTGCCGTGGTCGGGCCCAGCGAGGGCTCCAAGGCGCGTGATGTCCTGGTCAAGCCGGATGACCTGCCGGACATGCTCGCCAGCATCCAGGCGGGCTGAGTCCTCGCGAGCACCGGTGGCGTCGGCGGCTTCCGCCGTGCCTCATACTGAAGAGCATGACCGAGACCGATGGTGCGCCGCCGAGCAACCTCAACATCGCCAATGTGTTGACGGTGATCCGGATCCTCGGCGTCCCGCTGTTCGGCTGGCTGCTGTTGGTCGACGGCGGGCAGAGCGAGCAGCTGCGGATCTGGTCGTGGGTGGCCTTCGTGCTGTTGATGGCGACCGACAAGGTCGATGGCGATCTCGCCCGTAAGCACGGCCTCGTCACCGATTTCGGCAAGATCGCCGATCCGATCGCCGACAAGGCCCTCACCGGCATGGCCTTCGTCGGGTTGGCCGTGATCTTCGATCATTGGCTGTTCTGGACGGTCACGATTCTCATGCTCGTGCGCGAGTGGGGGATCACCCTCATGCGGTTCTTCATGGTGCGCCGCGGGGTCGTGATGCCGGCGAGCCGGGGCGGCAAGCTCAAGACCGTGCTGCAGGCCTTCGCCATCGGCGGCTATCTGCTGCCCTTCGAGCTCTGGGACAATCTGGTCTCGGATCTCCTGCGGTGGCTGACGCACGGGCTGATGGCGGCCACGGTGCTCGTCACCCTCGTGACCGGCGTGCAGTACGTCGTCGAGGCGCGCCGACTGGCCCGGGCTCCGGCGCGATGAGCGCCGAGCGGATCATCGCGACATTGACCGCCTCGGGCCAGCAGGTGGCGGTCGCCGAGTCGCTCACCGGGGGCCTGCTCTGTGCCGCCCTCATCGATCCGCCGGGAGCCTCGGTGGTCGTCCGGGGAGGGATCGTCGCCTATCGACCTGAGATGAAGTCCAGACTGCTCGGCGTCTCGGCGGAGCTGATCGAGGAGCGCGGCACGGTGTGCGCCGAGGTCGCGACCTCGCTGGCCCGAGGGGTGCGCGATCGGATGGACGCCGACTGGGGTGTGGGGACCACGGGCGTCGCCGGCCCCGGTCCATCGGAGGGGCGGTCGCAGGGGACGGTCTTCGTCGCCGTGATCGGCCCGGACGGTGTCGCCGTGGCAGAGGAGCTGCAGCTGGCGGGGGACCGGTCGCAGGTCCGTTCGGGGGCGGTGGACGCGGCGCTGTCGCTGCTGGACGCTAGGCTGAGGGAACACACGGAGCAGCATCCGCGTTGACCACAGACGAGAACCACGTCAGGAGGAGCACATGATCACGATGCGACAGCTCGTCGGCGAAGTGCTCCGCGCGCGCCGGCTGGCCCAGGGGCTCACCCTCCGCGATGTCTCGGCACGCGCCCGCGTGAGCCTGGGATACATCTCGGAGATCGAGCGGGGACAGAAGGAGCCGAGCTCGGAGCTGCTGGCCGCCCTCGCCGCCGCCCTGGAGATGCCGCTCAGCAAGGTCCTGCTCGATGTCAGCTCTCTCATGGAGATCGAGGAGGCCGCCGAGCTGGCCACGGTCTCGAGCATCGCCCCGGCCGAGGTCGAGGTCTCCGCGGCCTGATGCGCCACAGCGAGTTCTGGGCGCGGATGGAACAGCATCTGGGGGACGCCTATGCGGCGTCCTGGGCGTCGCAGCAGGCGATCGCCGATCTCGATGGCCGCACCGTCGATGAAGCCCTCGATGCCGGCGTGCCGCCCCAACGGGTCTGGCGTGCCGTCCACGGTGTGCTCGAACTCCCTGCCTCGGAGCGCTGAGCGATGCTCCAGCCATGTCGGACCGTGCCGGATCCGGTCGATGCACGTGGTCTGGCGGGGTTCTGGCGGCAGACGCTCGTGATCGTCGCCTGACGGCGTGTCGCCCCCGATCGAACAGATGTTCGGCTAGGCTGTGTTCCACAGGCTGGACGAGGAAGAACGGTATCCACAGACGAGTCGATGAGGCTCACGAATGTCAGTGGGTTCTTCTACCGTCGAAGATGGCCCGCCACCCACGACACAGAACAGGACCCGCCTCATGGCCAAGAACACCGCGTCCAAGGCTCCCGTCGGCGCCGAAGGCGATAAGGACAAAGCGCTCGACAATGCGATCGCGCAGATCTCCCGCTCCTATGGCAATGGCGCGGTCATGCGTCTCGGCGATCGCACCAAGGCACCCATCGAGGTGATCCCCACCGGTGCCGTCGCGCTCGACGTCGCTCTCGGCATCGGCGGCTTGCCCCGCGGCCGGATCGTGGAGGTCTACGGGCCGGAGTCCTCGGGTAAGACCACGGTCGCGCTGCACGCCGTCGCCAATGCCCAGCGCGCGGGCGGGGTCGCCGCCTTCATCGACGCCGAGCACGCCCTCGATCCGGAGTACGCACGTAAGCTCGGCGTCGATACCGATGCGCTCCTGGTGTCGCAGCCCGATTCCGGTGAGCAGGCGCTCGAGATCGCCGACATGCTCGTGCGGTCGGGAGCCCTGGACATCATCGTGATCGACTCCGTCGCCGCCCTCGTGCCGCGAGCGGAGATCGACGGCGAGATGGGCGACAGCCACGTGGGACTGCAGGCGCGGCTGATGAGCCAGGCGCTGCGTAAGATGACCGGCGCCATCAACGGCTCAGGCACCACGGCGATCTTCATCAACCAGCTGCGCGAGAAGATCGGGGTCATGTTCGGCTCTCCCGAGACGACCACCGGCGGCAAGGCACTCAAGTTCTACGCCTCGGTGCGGATGGACGTGCGTCGGATCGAGACCCTCAAGGACGGCACCGACATGGTCGGCAACCGCACCCGGGTCAAGGTCGTCAAGAACAAGATGGCCCCGCCCTTCAAGCAGGCCGAGTTCGACATCATGTACGGCCAGGGCATCAGCCGCGAGGGCAGCCTCATCGACCTCGGCGTCGACGCGGGCTTCGTGCGCAAGGCGGGAGCCTGGTACACCTACGAGGGCGATCAGCTGGGTCAAGGCAAGGAGAATGCGCGCAGCTTCCTGCGCGACAATCCCGACCTGGCCAATGAGCTGGAGAAGCGCATCAAGGAGAATCTCGGCATCGGAGCCAAGGTCGACGAGCCCGCCGTGGTCGCGGACGAGGGCGAGTTGTCGGCCGCCGACTTCTGATGGCTCCCCGGACGGCCGAGGGGCTGACGGGCATCGAGCTGGAGGAGTTCGCTCGAACGGTGGCACTGGATCGGTTGACTGACCGCGACCGCAGCCGTTCCGATCTCGCCGGTGCGATGGCCAAGAAGGCGGTGCCCGAGGAGGTGGCCGCGGCGGTCCTCGACCGCCTCGAAGCGGTCGGCCTGGTCGACGACGAGCGTTTCGCCCGGACATGGGTCGAGTCCCGGCAACGGGTCAAGGGGCTCGCTCGTCCGGCGCTGGCCGTCGAGCTGCGACGCCATGGCATCGATGAGGAGCTGGCCCGAGCGGTCCTCGACGAGCAGGTCCAGGCTGAGGACGAGCGCGAGGCGGCGCGGCGTCTGGTCCGGGGGCGGTTGCCGCGCCTGCAGGGCCTCGACTCATCGGTGCAGTTGCGCCGGCTCGCCGGTTTCCTCGCGCGTAAGGGCTACTCCTCCGCGGTGGCATTCGAGGTCGTGCGCGAGGAGCTGGCCGCCGACGCCGAGCAGTTCGAGTGATCCGAGCATGTGGCGGTTCCGCTCCTTCACCGACGCCGATCTCGGCCTCCTCGTGCGCTGGCGGGGGGAACCGCATGTGCTCAAGTGGTTCCCGCGGGCCTTCGCCGACACCGATGAGGCGCGACAGCTGCTGAGAGAGCGCCTGCACGGTGAGTCGCCGGTGCGGATGTGGTTGGCCGGTCTCGACGGCCGTCCCGTCGGCTTCCTGCAGAGCTTCCCGGTGGCGGCCGACCCGGATCTCGTCGTACGGGTTCACGATGCGGAGGCCGTCTGCTTCGACTTCCTCATCGGTGATCCGGCTCTGACGGGACGCGGGCTGGGCAGCTCGATGATCGCCGAGTTCTGCCGTCGAGTGCTGTTCGTGCAGTATCCGGCGGCACCACGATTCGTGGCCCTGCCGGATGCACGCAACCACCGCTCCATCGCTGCGCTGCGCGCGGCGGGCTTCGAGCAGGGACTATGGATTCAGCCCGATGCCGCCGATTACGCGGAAGTAACATGTAGCGCCCCGCGTACGGCTTTCGATCCGGGCTCCTCTACGCTCGGCCCATGACATCGACCTTCGATCTCTACACGCGGGTGCGTGCGCTGCCGCTGGGGGATCGGCTCTTCTCGCTCGCCTTCGCGTTGAAGGCGCCCTATTTCCGTACCATTCGCCCGCGGGTGACCCTCATGCGTCAGCACGAGGCCGAGGTCGTGGTCCGCAAGCGGTGGGGCGTGCACAACCACATCGGCACGGTGCACGCGATCGCCGTCTGCAATGGCCTCGAGGCCGCGATGGGCCTGCTGGCCGAGGCGACCGTCCCCGAGGGGCACCGCTGGCTGCCCAAGGGGATGGAGGTGGAGTACCTCGCCAAGTCCACCAGCGATCTGGTGTGCCGCGCGGAGACGACGGAGGCGGACTGGGCGGAAGCTCCCGATGTGCCGGTGAGCGTGACCGCCACCCGCGATGACGGCACCGTCGTCGTACGCGGCACCATCCGTCTCTGGGTGACGCCGACAGATCGTTAGGCCGGCCAGCCGGAGCGGCAGGCGCGCTCCTCATGCCCGCTCACGGCGAGAAGATGCTGATGAACTCCGGATCCAGGCTGGCGACCACCAGCGGAGGCTCGCACCCCACGGGGGAGTCGTACTCCAACTCCTCGAGAAGGCCGTCCTCGCCGCCCAGATCGGGTGGTTCGACGTTCCCGACCGCGAGCGAGGCGGCGTAGGCGTCGAGACGGTCGCGGAACTCGATCATGTTGTCGCGCCAGTAGAGCGTCAGCTCGTCGACATCCTGGACACGGTCGACGGCCGCGACGACACTGTCGACCGCGGTGCTCACGGCCAGGACGCTGGCTCGACCCTCCTCAGGCCCGCTGAACCGCGACAGCGTCCGGGCGGCGTCGTGCATGTCCAGGCAGAACGGGATCACGGCGTCGAGCAGCTCAGGTGTGTAGTACTCCGGCTCCTCGGCGCTCTCGGTCTCCTCCAACCACTCGCGGCCCTGCTCCGTCTCGCTCCATAGGCCGATCGCTATCAGGCCGGCGAATCCGATCATCGCGGTCGCGACCGAGCCGATGATCGCTCCGACGATGCCCCACAGCCAGGGGCGTGAGCGCTGAGGCTGCGGTGCTCCGTACGGGCCGGATGCGTAACCCCCATAGGGCGGCATGGTCATGGCGACACGGTAGAGGATCACCGGGGCCGGGCTACCGGCGCCGTGCCTCCAGGAGCCCCTGAGGTGCTGGTCTCAGAGGGCGGTGGCGCGTCCCGGAGCCTCCGAGAGCTGCTGAGCGGGTCGGGCGCCGGTGAGGTGTCGCTCGGCCCAGCGGCCCAAGGCCGTGAGGATGAGGTTCAGCACGATGTAGATCGCCGCCAGCACCAGCGCCGTGGCGAGCCGGTTGTCGAAGGTCCGCCAGATCTCACGCCCGGTCGTCGTCAACCCGGCCGCCAGGATGTAGTAGCCGAGGCTGGTGTCCTTCAACGCCACGATGCACTGGCTGATGATCGACGGCGTCATGATCTTGATCGCCTGCGGCAGCTGCACGATCCGGGTGACGGCCGACTTGCGCAGCCCGATGGCGAAGGCGGCCTCGACCTGCCCCTTGGGCACTGCGTTGATGCCCGCGCGGAAGGTCTCGGCCAGCACCGAACCGTTGTAGAGGATCAGCGCGATGACCAGCGGTGCGATGGTGCCGAGGCGTGTGTCGTAGGCATAGAACCAGACGAAGATGATCAGCAGCAGCAGCGGCACCGCGCGGAAGAACTCCACGATGACCCACGCGAACCACCGGACGGGACGGTGATCGGAGAGCTTGGCGACGCCGAAGATCACACCGAAGACGAGTGCCCCGGCGATGGAGAGCGCAGCGATCCACAACGTATCGAGCGTGGCGCGCGCGAGCAGCTCGATGTACCGCGGGGTGTAGAAGACCTCCCACTTGTCGGCGGTGAGCTGGTCGCGACTCCACAGCCGCCAGATCACGGCAGCGAGGATCAGCAGGACGCCGACCACCGTGAGGATGCCGAAGAGACGATAGCGCGCACGCGCCTTGGGGCCGGGCGCGTCGTACAGGACCGTGGAAGCGCTCATCGGGCATTCACCGCGAATCGTCGTTCGAAGGCTGTCGCGACCCAGGAGATCACCGCGACGATGAGGATATAGCCGAGGGCGATGCCCAGGAAGATGAAGATCATCTGCGAGGCGTACTCGTTGAAGAGGCCGCGCATGCGGTAGGTCGCCTCGGCGACGCCGAAGGTGGCGGCCAGAGAGGTGTTCTTGGTGAGCGCGATGAAGACGCTCGCGAGGGGCGGGACGACGAGGCGGAAGGCCTGCGGCAGGACCACCTGCGACATCGACTGGGTGAACGGCATGCCGATCGCGCGGGCGGCCTCGGCCTGGCCGAGGGGGACGCCGTTGAAGCCCGAACGGATCGCCTCGGTCACGAAGGAAGCCGTGTAGAAGCCCATCGCCAGACTGATGTTGACGAAGAAGCCGAAGTCGATGCCGACCTCGGGCAGCCCGTAGTACGTGATGAGGATCAACACGAGCAGAGGCGTATTGCGGAAGATCGTCACATAGGCGATCGCCACTCCGCGCAGGATCGGCACGGGGGAGACCCGCGCGAGAGCGACGAACGTGCCCAAGACGAGGGCGATGGCTCCCGAGAGCCCGAGCAGCTTCAGCGTCTCGCCGAAGCCACGCAGGATGTTGAGCCAGTTATCGGTCAACCAGTCCATGGATCACCTTCAGGTCGGTCACGCCGGCAGGCGGGGCGGACGCGGGACCGCCCCGCCTGCCGGCGATGGAATCAGGACTCGCAGGGATCCAGCTCCGGCGGGGTTCCCGCCTCGGCGCCACCCTTGCCGAGCGTCTCGTCGAAGGCCTTCTCCCAGTCGCCGTCGTCGAAGGCATCGGTGAGCGTCTCGTTGAGGAACTCGCACATCTCGGGAGCATCGGGGCTGTAGCCGATGCCGTAGCGCTCCTCGGAGAACGGCTCGCCGACGACCTTCAGCTCACCCTCGTTCTCGGCGGCGTAGCCGAGCAGGATCGCCTCATCGGTGGTGACCGCGTCGACCGAGCCGCTGAGCAGCTGGTCCACACACTCGGAGTAGGTGTCGAAGCCGGCCGGATCCGCGCCGTACTCCTCCTCGATCAGCTTGATGGGGGTCGAGCCGGTGACGGAGCAGACGCTCTTGCCCTCCAGATCATCCGGACCCTGGATGGAGTCATCGTCCTCGCGCACGAGAAGGCCCTGGCCGGTGACATAGTACGGACCCGCCTGGCCGACGACCTGGCGACGGTCGTCGGTGATGGAGTACGAGGCGATGACGAAGTCGACCGTGCCGTTCTGGAGGAACTGCTCGCGGTTCTGCGAGATCGTCTCCACCCATTCGATGTCGTCGGCGTCGATCCCGAGATGCGCGGCGACGATCTTGCCCATCTCCGGGTCGAATCCGGTGGGGACGTCCTGGCCCGCGGCACGGAAGCCGATACCGGGCTGGTCGTACTTCACGCCGATCTTCACGGTGCCTTGCTCATTGAGCTCGGCCATCCGGGTGCCGTCCTCGAAGCTGACGTCCTGGACCTCGTAGTCGGTGTCCGGTGCGGTCTCCTCATCGGAGCCGGCATCGCCGCAGGCGGCGAGGGCCAGGACCGAGGCGGCCGCGATGGACGCCAGTCGAGCTGTGGTGGACCTCATGGGTTCTTCCTTCCGTCGGGGTTGTGGCGGAGCGGTCGGTGGTCAGTGTTTGAGGATCTTGCCGAGGAAGTCCTTGGCGCGATCGCTCTGCGGATGGGTGAAGAACTCCTCGGGGGTGTTCTCCTCGACGATGGCCCCGTCGGCCATGAACACGACCCGGTTGGCCGCCGTCCGGGCGAAGCCCATCTCGTGGGTGACGACGATCATCGTCATGCCGCGCTCGGCGAGGTCGACCATGGTGTCGAGGACCTCTTTGATCATCTCCGGGTCGAGCGCCGAGGTGGGCTCGTCGAAGAGCATCACCTTGGGCTCCATCGCCAGCGCGCGGGCGATCGCCACGCGCTGCTGCTGGCCGCCGGAGAGCTGAGCGGGGAGCTTGGAGGCCTGGTTGGCGACGCCGACCCGTTCGAGCAGCTCGCGAGCCCGCTGCTCGGCTTCGGCCTTCTTCTGGCCGCGGACCTTGATGGGCCCGAGGGTCACGTTCTCCAGCACCGTCTTGTGCGCGAAGAGATTGAAGGACTGGAAGACCATGCCGACATCGGCCCGCAGGTCGGCCAGCGCCTTGCCCTCCTCGGGCAGGGTCTTGCCGTCGACCTCGATGGTGCCCTCGTCGATCGTCTCCAGGCGATTGATCGTGCGGCAGAGGGTCGATTTACCGGAGCCGGACGGGCCGATGACGACGACCACTTCACCGGAGGCGACCTCGAAGTCGATGTCCTGCAGGACGTGAAGTCGCCCGAACCACTTCTGGACGCCACGCATGGAGACCATGGGAGTAGCACTGTGAGCCATGGCGTATAGCCAATCGGAACCGGAAGTGACGCGCAATGCAAGAACGCGTTCTGAGCCGCTCTGTCATCGAAACGTAACCGGGCACCGAGGCGGTCTGCTCAACCCCAGCCGCCCCGGGAGCCCTGGTCATCGGGGTCGAGGGAGGAGAGCGCGGCGGGGATCTCGCAGCCGGCGGGGGCTCCGACGTCGAGGCGCTCGATCAGCCCGGAACCGGCGCCGAGGTCCGGCGCTGAGAGGTCTCCCTCCGACACGGCGGTGGCGTAGTCGTCCACACGCTGCGCCAGATCGCTCAGATCCCTTCGCCAGGCGACCGCCCCCTCATCGGAGGCGCCGGTCTCGTCGATGGCGCCGACGACTCCGTCGAGGGCCTCAGCCAGCTGTCCGAGTGCGCGGGCACCCTCGGAGGCTCCGGAGAACCGGGAGAGATCCTGTGCGGCGTCGGCGACCTCGGCGCAAGGCTCTGCGGTGGCCTCGATCACCTCGGGATCGCCCACGATGTAGCTGCCGCGGAGTATCCAGATGCCGATCCCGATGACGATCGCGACACCCGCGGCGGCGGTGAGGACCGATCCCACCAGGGCTCCGACGAGAGCCCACAGCCACGGTCGTTGCCGGCGTTGCTGGGGCGGGCCGTACTGCGGGTAAGGGGGAAGTGTCATCCGGCGCTCCTTCGCGATGACGCGGATCCGGCCCCGGGCCGCTGCCGGTCCTCGCAGGTCCCCGATCATCGCATCGCCCGCCCGGGAGAGACTCTCGCCGCGCCGCGTATCCTGGCCTGGTTATGGCGAAGACGTATGAGGTCCGTACTTACGGTTGCCAGATGAATGTCCACGACAGCGAGCGGCTGTCGGGCCTTCTCGAGACATCGGGCTATGCGCCCGCCGAGGATGGCGCGACCCCCGATCTCGTCGTCTTCAATACCTGCGCGGTGCGTGAGAATGCCGACAACAAGCTCTACGGCAATCTCGGCCATGTCGCGAGCGTGAAGGCCCAGAATCCGGGGATGCAGATCGCGGTCGGCGGCTGTCTGGCGCAGAAGGACAAGGACACCATCACCCGGCGGGCGCCCTATGTCGATGTCGTCTTCGGGACGCACAACATCGGCTCCCTGCCGGTGCTGCTGGAGCGCGCGCGGATCGAGTCCGAGTCGCAGGTCGAGATCCTCGACGCCCTGGAGACCTTCCCGTCGACGCTGCCCACCAAGCGCGACTCGGTGTTCGCCGCGTGGGTCTCCATCAGCGTCGGCTGCAACAACACCTGCACCTTCTGCATCGTGCCGAGCCTGCGCGGCAAGGAACGCGACCGCCGGCCCGGCGACATCCTCGCCGAGATCGAGGCGCTGGTCGCCGACGGCGTCGTCGAGGTGACGCTGCTGGGCCAGAATGTCAACAGCTATGGCGTCGAGTTCGGCGATCGGCAGGCCTTCTCCAAGCTGCTGCGCGCCTGCGGGGAGATCGAGGGACTGGAGCGCGTGCGCTTCACCAGCCCGCACCCCAAGGACTTCACCGATGACGTCATCGCCGCGATGGCGGAGACCCCCAATGTCATGCCCCAGCTGCACATGCCGCTGCAGTCGGGGTCGGACCGGGTGCTCAAGGCGATGCGCCGCTCGTACCGCCGCGAGAAGTTCCTCGGCATCCTCGATCGGGTGCGCGTCGCGATGCCCGATGCGGCGATCACGACGGACATCATCGTGGGCTTCCCCGGTGAGACCGAGGAGGACTTCCGGCAGACCCTCGAGGTGGTGCGCGAGGCCCGGTTCAGCAGTGCCTTCACATTCCAGTACTCGCAGCGTCCGGGCACCCCGGCCGCCGAGCTGCCCGATCAGCTGCCCAAGGAGATCGTGCAGGAGCGGTATGAGCGCCTGGCGGCCTTGGTCGACGAGGTGGCCTGGGCGGAGAGCCGCAAGCGCGACGGCGAGGTCGTCGAGCTGCTGGTCGCCGACAAGGCGCATGCGGGCGGTCGCAAGGACGCGGAGACCCACCGGCTGAGCGGTCGAGCGCGCGACAACCGGCTGGTGCACTTCCAGCCGGGGGAGCGGGACGTCCGCCCGGGCGACCTCGTCGTCACACGTGTCACCCACGCCGCTCCGCACTATCTGGTGGCGGACGGAGATCCGATCGAGGTGCGCCGTACGCGAGCCGGTGACGCGTGGGAGGCCCGCCAGGGTCGGACCGAGGTGCGTCCCGGCGCGGTCGGGCTCGGCATGCCCGGAGTCGGTGCTCCCGCTCCGCTGCCTCCGGCTCCGGCCTGCTCCGTCGCCCCCTGAGCGCCGCCGTCGCCGGCAGCGGCGGTAGGCGGTCAACCCTTCCGCCGCCCTGGCGGTCGACCTTCACCCCGATGACACCGCACCGTGGTGGACGACCCACCGCCGCCGCGTGACCGATCATCGTCGATACGAGCCGGTAACACGGAGCCCGCCGATAGGTACTCAGGCGACATATGCGGTAGACTCGTCAAGCTGTCCGTGGCCAACGTCGTCCCCGGTGCCAGAGCACCGAGCACAGCGCCCTTCCAGGTAGTTTCCAGACGACGTGAGGACGGCTCAATGTCGATTTTCTCATCGCTTCCCGCGGCGCAAGGTCTGTACGACCCGCGTTTCGAGCACGACGCCTGTGGTGTCGCGTTCGTCGCGACGCTGACCGGCGAGGCGAGTCACAGCATCGTCGCGCAGGGCCTCACCGCCTTGCGCAATCTCGATCACCGCGGAGCGGTGGGCGGAGAGCCGAATACCGGCGACGGTGCCGGCATGCTGATGCAGCTCCCCGATCGTTTCCTGCGCGCGGTCAGCCCGGTCGAGCTTCCCGAGCTCGGCGCCTACGCCGCCGGCATGGCCTTCCTGCCCAGCGACGATGTCGCCGGGGCGAAGGAGTCGGTCGAGCGGATCGCCGCCGAGGAGGGTCTGCGAGTGCTCGGCTGGCGCGAGGTCCCGACACAGCCCGACATCCTCGGGTCGATGGCCCGGTCGGCGATGCCCGCCTTCGAGCTCTGCTTTGTCGCCCCGACCGATACCGGCCGGACCGGCGTGGAGCTCGACCGGCTGACCTATGCGCTGAACAAGCGCTCCCAGCACGAGGCGGAGGTCTACTTCCCGTCGCTGTCGAGCCGCACCCTCGTCTACAAGGGCATGCTCACCACCGAGCAGCTGGACGAGTTCTTCCCCGATCTGCTCGACGAGCGCATGGAGTCCGCGCTCGCCATCGTGCACAGCCGGTTCTCGACCAATACCTTCCCGAGCTGGCCGCTGGCGCACCCCTTACTTTACGTCGCCCACAACTGCGAGATCAACACCGCGATGGGCAACCGCAACTGGATGCGCGCCCGTGAGGCGCTGCTGGAGAGCGATCTCATCCCCGGCGATCTGAGCCGGCTGTACCCGATCTGCAGCCCCGAGGGCTCGGACACCGCCTCCTTCGACGAGGTGCTGGAGCTGCTGCACCTCGGGGGGCGCCCCCTGCCGCACGCCGTCATGATGATGGTCCCGGAGGCGTGGGAGAACGATGCCGAGATGGACCCGGCGCGTCGCGCCTTCTACGAGTTCCACTCCACCGTGATGGAGCCTTGGGACGGTCCCGCCTGCATCTGCTTCACCGACGGCACCCAGATCGGTGCGGTCCTGGACCGCAACGGCCTGCGCCCGGGACGCTATTGGATCACCGAGGACGGCCTCGTCGTGCTCGCCTCCGAGGCCGGTGTGCTCGACCTCGATCCCGCCACGATCGTCCGCAAGGGTCGCCTCGAGCCGGGCCGCATGTTCCTGCTCGACCTCGACGAGCACCGCGTCATCGAGGACGAGGAGATCAAGGGTCAGCTCGCGCAGGAGAATCCCTACGACGAGTGGCTGTACTCCGGCCTTGTGCGCTTCGAGGACCTGCCCGATCTCGAGCACATCGTGCACACCCATGCCTCGGTCACGCGCCGCCAGCAGGTCTTCGGGTACACCGCGGAGGAGGTGCGCCGGCTCATCGCCCCGATCGCGCGCACCGGCGCCGAGGCGATCGGCTCGATGGGCACCGATACGCCCATCGCGGCGCTCTCGGACCGTCCGCGCCAGCTCTTCGACTACTTCAGCCAGCTGTTCGCGCAGGTCACCAACCCGCCGCTGGACGCGATCCGGGAGGAGGTCGTCACGTCGCTGGCCGGCACGATCGGCCCGGAGCGCAACCTCTTGGCGCCGAGCCCGGCCAGCTGCCGCATGTTGCAGCTGCCGTTCCCAGTCATCGACAACGACGAGCTCGCCAAGATCCGGCACATGAACCGCGATGGCGACATGCCGGGCTTCAGCGTGCACGTGGTCCGCGGTCTGTATGACGTGCACGGCGGAGGGGAGGCCCTGCGGACCCGCCTGGACGAGATCTGCGCAGAGGTGTCCGCGGCGATCGTCGAGGACGGTGCGCGCGTCATCGTGCTCTCGGACCGGCACTCCAATGCCGATCTCGCGCCGATCCCGTCGCTGCTGCTGACCGGCGCGGTCCACCACCACATGGTGCGCGAGAAGCTGCGCACCCAGGCCGGTCTGCTCATCGAGGCCGGGGACGTGCGCGAGGTGCATCACGTCGCGCTGCTCATCGGCTTCGGCGCCACCGCCGTCAACCCGTACCTGGCCCTGGAGACCGCCGAGGACCTGGCCCGCCAGGCCGTCTACGTCCACGACGTCGCGCCCGAGGCGGCCGCCCGCAATATCGCCTATGGGCTGGGCAAGGGCGTGCTCAAGGTCATGAGCAAGATGGGCGTCTCGACCGTCGCGTCGTACACCGGAGCGCAGATCTTCGAGGCCGTCGGCCTCTCGCACGAGGTGGTCGAGCGCTACTTCACCGGCACCGCCAGCAAGCTCGGCGGCGTCGGCCTCGACGTGCTGGCCGAGGAGGTCCGCGAGCGGCACCTCAAGGCGTACCCGACCAAGGGCATCATCGGCCACCGTCGTCAGCTGGAGGTCGGTGGCGAGTACCAGTGGCGGCGCGAAGGCCCCGAGCACCTCTTCGACCCCGAGACGGTGTTCCGGCTGCAGCACTCCACGCGCACGGGCCGCTACGACGTCTTCAAGCAGTACACCCAGCGCGTCGACGAGCAGAGCGAACGGCTCATGACGCTGCGCGGGCTCTTCCGCTTCGTCGACGGCGAGCGGGCGTCGATCCCGGTCGACGAGGTCGAGCCGGTCAGCGAGATCGTCAAGCGCTTCTCCACCGGCGCGATGAGCTACGGCTCCATCAGCCAGGAGGCGCACGAGACGCTGGCCATCGCGATGAACCGTCTCGGCGGCAAGTCCAATACCGGCGAGGGCGGCGAGGACCCGGAGCGTCTCTACGATCCGGAGCGCCGCTCGGCCATCAAGCAGGTCGCCTCGGGACGCTTCGGCGTCACCAGCGAGTACCTGTCCAATGCCGACGACATCCAGATCAAGATGGCGCAGGGGGCCAAGCCCGGCGAGGGCGGCCAGCTGCCCGGCCCGAAGGTCTATCCCTGGGTCGCCACGACACGTCACTCGACGCCCGGTGTCGGTCTCATCAGCCCGCCCCCGCACCACGACATCTACTCGATCGAGGACCTGAAGCAGCTCATCCACGATCTGAAGAACGCCAACCCGGCGGCACGGGTCCACGTCAAGCTCGTGTCCGAGGTGGGTGTCGGAACGGTCGCCGCGGGCGTCTCCAAGGCCAAGGCCGATGTCGTGCTCATCTCCGGTCACGACGGCGGCACGGGCGCCTCGCCGCTGACCTCGCTCAAGCACGCGGGCGGACCCTGGGAGCTCGGCCTCGCCGAGACCCAGCAGACGCTGCTCATCAACGGCCTGCGCGATCGCATCGTCGTGCAGTGCGACGGGCAGCTCAAGACCGGCCGCGATGTCGTGATCGCGGCGCTGCTCGGCGCGGAGGAGTTCGGCTTCGCGACCGCACCGCTCGTGGTGAGCGGTTGCATCATGATGCGCGTGTGCCACCTGGACACCTGCCCGGTGGGAGTCGCGACGCAGAACCAGTCGCTGCGCGAGAAGTACTCCGGCAAGGCCGAGTACGTGGTGAACTTCTTCGAGTTCATCGCTCAGGAGGTGCGCGAGCATCTGGCCGCCCTCGGCTTCCGCTCGATCGACGAGGCCGTCGGCCACGTCGAGATGCTCGACACGCGGGAGGCGATCGACCACTGGAAGGCCAGCAGCCTCGACCTCTCGCCGGTGTTCTACCGCCCCGAGCTGCCCGAGGGCGCGTCCCTGCGCAACAGCACCCGGCAGGACCACGCCCTCGACAGGGCACTCGACATCGAGCTCATCGCGTTGAGCGCCGATGCCCTGGAACGCGGCGAGCCGGTGCGGGCCCAGGTCGACATCCGCAATGTCAACCGCACGGTCGGCACGATGCTCGGCCACGAGGTCACCAAGCGGTACCGCGGCGAGGGGCTGCCCGATGACACCATCGACATCACCTTCCTCGGATCGGCCGGCCAGTCCTTCGGGGCCTTCGTGCCGCGCGGCATCACTCTGCGACTCGAGGGCGACGGCAACGACTATGTCGGCAAGGGACTGTCGGGTGGTCGGATCATCGTGCGGCCGCCGCGCGATGCCGGCTATGTCGCCGAGGAGCAGATCGTGGCCGGCAATGTCATCGGCTTCGGTGCCACCTCCGGCGAGCTGTTCCTGCGCGGCAAGGTCGGGGAGCGGTTCTGCGTCCGCAACTCCGGGGCCACCGCGGTGGTCGAGGGCGTGGGGGACCACGCACTGGAGTACATGACCGGCGGGCGTGCCATCATCCTCGGCCCGACCGGCCGCAATGTCGCGGCCGGCATGAGCGGGGGACAGGGCTATGTCCTCGACCTCGACGAGGAGCTCGTCAATCCCGAGCTCGTCGAGGTCCGCGCCGTGCCGGAGGAGCAGTCGGACTGGCTGCGCGGCATCGTCCAGCGGCACGCCGAGGAGACCGGGTCCCCGGTCGCCGAGAGCCTGCTACAGGACTGGAACGCGGCCCTGAGCCGGTTCCGCGAGATCATGCCGGTCAATTACCGCAAGGTGCTCGAGGCGCGCGATGCCGCCGAGGCCGAGGGACTGACCGACGAAGAGACGACCGCACGCATGATGGAGGTGGCCGCTCGTGGCTGATCCCCGTGGCTTCATGACCACTCCGCGCCAGGTGGCCGAGCGCCGCCCCGTCGAGGAGCGCGTCAAGGACTGGAAAGAGGTCTACCCCGGCAGCGCCGGGCGCGCCCTCCTGCCGATCATCACCGAACAGGCCGGGCGCTGCATGGACTGCGGCATCCCCTTCTGCCATCAGGGCTGCCCGCTGGGCAATCTGATCCCGGAGTGGAACGACCTGGTCTGGCGAGACGACTGGTCCGATGCGATCGAGCGTCTGCACGCGACCAACAACTTCCCGGAGTTCACCGGGCGGCTGTGCCCGGCCCCGTGCGAGACCTCGTGCGTCGTCGGCATCAACCGCGATCCGGTGACCATCAAGAACGTCGAGGTCTCGATCATCGACCGGGCATGGGAGCAGAACGACGTCAAGCCCGAGCCGCCCGAGTGGCTGACGGGCAAGACGGTGGCGGTCGTCGGCTCCGGACCGGCGGGACTCGCGGTCGCCCAGCAGCTGACCCGTTCGGGGCACACCGTCGCGGTCTACGAGCGTGATGACGAGCCCGGTGGCCTGCTGCGCTATGGCATCCCCGAGTTCAAGATGGAGAAGGAGCATGTCGATCGACGCGTCCTGCAGATGCAGCGCGAGGGCACCGTGTTCCGGACCGGCGTCCGCATCGGCGAGAAGATCACGGGCACCCAGCTGCGCGAGCGCTACGATGCCGTCGTGCTGGCCATCGGCGCCACGGTCCGCCGCGACCTGCCGGCACCCGGCCGCGAGCTCGACGGCATCCACCAGGCGATGGACTACCTTCCGCAGGCGAATCGGGTGGCGCTCGGCCAGCCCGCGACATCCGACGGCTCGGACCAGATCGTGGCGACCGGCAAGGATGTCGTCATCATCGGCGGCGGAGACACGGGTGCGGACTGCCTCGGCACCGCGATCCGTCAGGGCGCACGGTCGGTCACCAGCCTGGAGATCATGCCGCAGCCGGGTGGCGACCGCCCCGAGCACCAGCCGTGGCCGACCTATCCGATGATCTACCGTGTCGCCTCGGCGCACGAGGAGGGCGGCGACCGGGTCTACGCCGTGTCGACCAAGGAGTTCGTCGGCGAGGACCCTTCGACGGGCTCAGGCCAAGCGGCCGTCAGTGGTCTGCGGATCACCGAGGTCGAGATGAAGGACGGTCGCTTCGAGGAGATCGAGGGCAGCGAGCGGGTGATCCCGGCTCAGCTGGTGCTGTTCGCGATGGGATTCACCGGGCCCGAGCCGGAGGGACTGGTCGAGCAGCTCGGCGTCGATCTGGACGAGCGCGGCAATGTCGTGCGCGATGCGGACTTCATGTCGAGCGTCGAGGGAGTGTTCGTCGCCGGCGACTGCGGGCGCGGTCAGTCGCTCATCGTCTGGGCGATCGCCGAGGGTCGTGCGGCCGCCGCGGGTGTCGACGCCTATCTGACCGATGGCACCTCGACGCTGCCCCGGCCGATCAAGCCGACCGATCGGCCCTTGACGGCCTGAGGTCTGCTCCTCAAACGCTGCTCGACCACCGAGGTCCGACGGGACCTCGGTGGTCGAGCAGCGGTGGTCGTCCGGGGCCGCAGCGGTGAGGACAGGGCATTCGAGGCGTTGCCGCGCTCGAACGGGACCGCATCGGATGAGGTGCCGACGCGGCCTCTCCGAACTCGCTAGTAGCTTCGCCGCGCCAGTAGACTGAGGGGCGTGCGTAGAGCCAAAATCGTTTGCACCCTAGGACCCGCCACCGACACCGCTGAGCGCATCCTCGAGCTCGCTATCGCGGGCATGGATGTCGCTCGCCTGAACATGAGCCACGGCGATCAGAGCGAGCAGCTCAAGCGCCTCGAGCGCGTGCGCCGCGCCGCTGATGCGACCGGCAAGGCCATCGCCGTGCTGGCCGACCTGCAGGGCCCCAAGATCCGGCTGGGCCGTTTCGAGGACGGTCCCTACGAGCTCAAGGTGGGGGATACCTTCACCATCACCACCGATGACATCATCGGTGACCGCGAGCGCGCGTCCACCACCTTCAAGGGCCTCCCCGGCGACGTCAGCGAGGGCGACGAGATCCTCATCGACGACGGCAAGGTGCGCCTGCGGGCCACCCAAGTCACCGACACCGATGTCGTCACCACGGTCGAGGTGCCCGGACCGGTCAGCAACAACAAGGGCATCAACCTGCCGGGCGTGAATGTCAGCGTGCCCGCGCTGAGCGAGAAGGACATCGAGGACCTGCGTTTCGCACTGCGCTCGAATGTCGACTTCATCGCCCTGTCCTTCGTGCGCAATGCCGCCGATGCCGAGGATGTGCGCACGATCATGCGCGAGGAGGGGGTCTTCATCCCCGTCATCGCCAAGATCGAGAAGCCCCAGGCCGTCGAGAACCTCGACGAGATCATGGATGCCTTCGACGGCTTCATGGTCGCCCGAGGAGATCTCGGTGTCGAGCTGCCTCTCGAGGACGTCCCGCTGGTGCAGAAGACCATCATCGAGAAGGCCCGTCGCAATGCCAAGCCGGTCATCGTCGCCACGCAGATGCTGGAGTCGATGATCTCCGCGCCGCGTCCCACGCGGGCCGAGGCGTCCGATGTGGCCAATGCGGTGCTCGACGGCGCAGACGCGGTCATGCTGTCGGGGGAGACCAGCGTCGGCCAGTTCCCGGTGCAGACGGTCAAGATCATGGCCCGCATCGTGGAGTCCACCGAGGATCACGGGCTCCCGCGGATGGCCGAGTACACCTGGCAGCCCAAGACCAAGCGCGGCATCATCTGCCGTGCCGCATCGCAGGTCGCCGAGTCGGTCGAGGCCGAGTACGTGGTGGCCTTCACCACCAGCGGCGACTCCGCCCGCCGGATGGCGCGCTACCGCTCGCACATCCCGGTCATCGCCTTCACCCCGCACGCCAAGGTGCGCGATCAGCTGGCGCTCACCTGGGGCGTGGAGACCTTCCTCGTGCCCGAGGTGAAGCACACCGACCAGATGGTCCTGCAGGTCGACCGGGCGTTGCTCGACATCGGCAAGTGCGCCGAGGGCACGCAGGTCGTCATCGTCGCGGGTGCCCCTCCGGGAATCCCCGGCTCGACCAATGCACTGCGCGTGCACAACATGGGCGACGCCATCAACCACGTCGTCCCCGCCTACGAGATCGACGAGACCCCGCACTGATCCAACCGGGATCCCAGGACCCTCCGGGTCCAACTTTTGCCGGGTTGGGGCCCTTTTCAGGGTTTGGGAAGGGCCACGGCCCGGCAAAGTGATGAGGTTGGGCCGGAGCGTCTCGGAAACTGAGATGGGCTCCGGCGTGGCTCGACCAGGTTCGTGATCTCGCCAGCCGGCAAGCCGGCACCGGGCTGAGCCCATGGGGGTCAGATTTGAGGGGTTGTCACTTCACCAGAAGGCCGGCCTGGATGGGGCTCAGCCGTGGGTGCTTGCGCCGCGTGGTCGCCTCGCTCTGCGAGGTGCCTCGCTTTTGCGGTGCCGGGTGCGGGACTCGAACCCGCACGCCCTTTCGGACAATGGTTTTTGAGACCATCGCGTCTACCATTCCGCCAACCCGGCTCCTGCGACAGCGCGCCCGATAACCTTACGGTGTGACCTCTACGCCCCCGCGCCCGACCCCGCGCGTCGTCATCGCCGAAGACGAGGCGTTGATCCGGATGGATCTGGCCGAGATGCTCGGCGAAGCCGGCTACGCCGTCGTCGCCCAGGCCGCCGACGGCGAACAGGCGGTCGCCTTGACATCGGAGTATCGCCCCGATCTCGTCGTCATGGACGTCAAGATGCCCAAGCTCGACGGGATCGCCGCCGCCTCGCAGATCGCCCGTGCGCGCCTGGCGCCGGTCGTCATGCTGACTGCCTTCAGCCAACGAGAGCTCGTCGAACGCGCCCGCGAGGCGGGCGCCATGGCCTACCTCGTCAAACCCTTCACCGCGGCCGACCTGATCCCCGCGATCGAGATGGCGCGCAGCAGATTCGCCGAGATCCGTCTGCTGGAGACCGAGATCGACGATCTCTCCGAACAACTCGCCACCCGCAAGGCCGTCGAACGCGCCAAATCGGTGCTCCAGGAGGCCCTGTCGATCAGCGAACCCGATGCCTTCCGCTGGATCCAGAAGACGGCCATGGACGTTCGGCGGTCGATGCGCCAGGTGGCAGAGGCCGTCATCGAGAACGGGCCTTCTCTGCGTGGTTGACCGCGAGTTACAACTTGGCTACGAAACACCTGAAATACCTCACAG